>JAQUTL010000031.1 GCA_028709805.1 Victivallaceae bacterium | reverse complement strand
TCCCCTGTTTTGTGATGTTGAGCAACGGGAAAATGGCAGATATTCGAGCGGCAAGAGAGAACATAGTCATCGTTCCGGACAGCATCTACACCTTCGACAAGGGATACTATGATTTGAACTGGTTTCAACACATTGCGGGCAGCGGGGCTTATTTCGTCACAAGACTCAAAGACAATGCAAAAATCGAGTTTCTCGGACAGCACCGGGAGGCGAATGAAAGACTCGGCGTTTTGCAGGATGAAGCCGTGTGGTTCACCGGATATCAATCAGCAAGAAAATATCCCGGAGAACTGAGGCTGATTGCGTTTATGGATGAATCAACAGGGAAAACATATCGGTTCATTACCAATAACTTCAAACTAGCAGCGTCGAGCATTGCCGGAATTTACAAACAGCGCTGGCAGATCGAAATCTTCTTCAAATGGATCAAGCAGAATCTCAAAATCAGGAGCTTTCTTGGAACCAGTGAAAACGCCGTCATGACGCAAATCTATGTCGCGCTCATCCATTATCTTTTGGTCGCATACATCAAATTCCTGCATGGATTCAAGCTCAGCCTCACGGAATTGACGAATCGAATCCGTGATACCCTCATGCAGAATCTTTCCCTGCTCGAAGTCCTCGTTCTGAGCCGCAAAACCATTGCGAAGCCGCCGGACTGGAATTCTCCCGAACAACTCGAACTTTTCAACGAGTTTTTATGCTGATTTTTTTACCGGACAGCAGTGGTTTTCATTCGGAAAAAACATTTCTTTCAAGGTTCGTTTCCATTCAGATTTGAGGTGGGGAAAAATTGTTACGGGCAAAAACGCTTTTTCCGAACGGCATTGTCCGCAATATTTCACCATGCGCAGGGACGAACCATCCGCGCAATCGGGTACAATTCTCCACCTCAAATTCTGAAAATCCAACCTTGGATTTGAATGTAAAACGCGACTCCGAACAAAAGCGCGAACCCTCGGTAATTCGCAAAAGACGGATGGTTTTCATAAAGTACTGGTATTGATGGTAATACAAAAATGTACCGAGTTAATCGTTTGATAGAGGGCAAAGTCAGAATTCAGACTGAATCCTTGCCGGAAGGTCCCGGACGGTGGAAAACGGCGGTCTGAACACCGCATGCCTGATAAAACGAAATCCGCAAAACCCTCGTGTTCAAGGGGCTTTGCGGAGATTAAAAATTATCAGTTAAATGACTGATAATCAACAAGATACAAAATTGGCGGAGAGAGTGGGATTCGAACCCACGGAGGACTTGCATCCTCGGCGGTTTTCAAGACCGCTGCCTTAAACCACTCGACCATCTCTCCAAGAATATAATACGCTCCGGCCGGCGTCAATCTCCGTCCGGAGCGCCGGGCGCGGCAATAACCGCGCCCTTTAATATGCCCCGTTCCGGGGAAAAATCAAGCCCGGGAGCCGGCTCGCACCAGCAAATCGGTCAAACGCTTTGTAAAATCTGCCAGATCGGTCAATTCGCCGCCCTCAAGCAGCACCGCCTGATCGTAAAGTGTCTTGATGTCGGATTTCAACGCCGGCGACTGAGCGTCCGTCTTCAGTTCTTCGCTCATAATCCCGATCAGCGGATGCTTGGCATTCAGCTCAAGTATCCGTTTGGTCTCCGGAACCTGCTGATCCAGCGACTTCAGAATCTTCTCCATGTGCGCGTTCATGCCGAACTCGGTGGCCACCAGGCAACACGGACTGTCGGTAAGCCGTCCGCTGAACCGCACTTCAGAGACTTTGTCGCCCAGTTCAGTCTGCACATATTTCAACAGTTCGGCATAATCCTTCGCGGCCTTTTCGGTGGTCTCGGCGATTTCCTTCTTGCTGGCTTCGTCAAGCTCAAGCTCGCCCTTGCTGACCGACTTGAATTTTTTCTTGTCATACTGCATCATGGTCTGCATCACCCATTCATCGATCGGATCGGTCATGAGCAGCACGTCATAACCTTTGCCGCGATAGACCTCCAGCGCGGGCGACGCCAGCGCCTTGGCCTTGTTCTCGGCGGTTATGAAGTAGATGTCCTGCTGGCCGTCCGGCATGGCGTTCACATACTCGCGCAGCGTGACCGGCTTGCCGGAATTCAGCGATTCGTAAAGCGCCAGATCCTGGATTTTGTCCATATTGGCGAAGTCGTTGTAAAGTCCGATCTTGAGCATTTTGCCGAACTCGGCGAAAAACTTCTCATAGGCGGCGCGTTCGGACTCCAGAAGTTTTTTCAATTCGCCAAGAACTTTGGCGGTGACCGCCTTCTGAATGCGTCCGATCAGCGGATTGTCCTGAAGTATTTCACGCGACACGTTGAGCGGCAGATCGCTGGAGTCCACCACACCCTTGACGAACTGGAGGTAGTCCGGAATCAGCTTGGTGCATTCATCGGTGATGAACACCCGCTTCACATACAGCTGAAGACCCTTTTTCTGAAAATCCGGCATCAGGAAATTGTACGGCATTTTTTCCGGGATGTAAAGCAGCGCCTTGAATTCGTTGGTACCCTCGGCGGTCATCTGAATGCTCTTCCAGTATTTTCCCCCGCCGGAAAGATGGGAGAAAAAGCTCTGATGCTCCTCTTCAGTGATGTCGGCCGGACTGCGCAGCCAGATGGCTTTTTGAGTGTTGAGCGTCTTTTCCTCTACGGTGATTTTGCCGTCCTTGTCGGTGATCTGCTGGTTCATCACAATCGGATAGGCGATGTAGTCGGAATATTTCCGGATGATTTCCGCGATGCGCCAGTAGTCGAGATATTCAACGGCGTCGTCCTTAAGGTGGAGGATCACATCGGTGCCGACATCGGAACGTTCAGCCGCGCCGATATCGAACGACTCTTCACCCGTTGAGCTCCAGCGAACCGCGTCGCAGTCCTGTTTCTTCGACACGACTTCGACCTTGTCCGCCACCATGAACGCCGAATAGAAGCCGACGCCGAACTGTCCGATAAGCTCCGGAAGCTCTCCGGCGGCGTCCTTCCCGGACTTCACCGCCTCTGAAAACGCCCGGGTGCCGCTCTTGGCGATGGTGCCGAGATTTTCGGCGATTTCGTCGCGATCCATGCCAACGCCGTTGTCGCTGACCGTAAGTGTCTTTTTGTCCTTGTCAATGTCAATACGAATCTGCCATACGCGGGCGGTGTCCGGCGCGGTCAGGCTCTCAAAACGGGCTTTGTCAATCGCGTCGGCGGCGTTGGCCGCAAGTTCACGCAAAAAGATGTCTTTGTTGGAATAAAGTGAATGAATCATGAGATCAAGCAGCTGCTTGACCTCGGTCTTAAACATGCATGCGCTCATAATATTGCCTCCTGTTGGTTCAAATTTTATAAATATACCTTTTTTTTGTCGAATTTCAAATAGACGGACTGGAAAAAAAGCACAATCCGGCGTATAGTCTTATCAGTCAGATTTTATCTCACAAGGGGAGACGGTATCATGGATGAACTCGCTTTGACACAAAAACTCGAGCAGTGCTGCGAAGAGCTGAGCAAAATATTGAAAGACGAAAATCCGGAAAACGGCAAGGCCAGACGAACCGAACTGGAAACCGAGTTTGAAAACTCCGCCGCCGCGCTTCTGAGCGAACATCCCGAGGCCGCCGAAGATATTGAGAAACAGCGGAAACGCTTTTCACGACTGAACAAGGAATATGCTTCGCTCCTGTTCCAACTCTATCAGGCGCGCGACCTTGAGCGGTGGGAGCATTACGCACTCAAACTCAAGATATGCCAGGAGCTCGACGTGCTGGACAAGCTGGCGGACGAAAAAATGCCCGATGCGGTTAAAAAGCTGAAGGAACTGCGCGCCGGATGGGACGCGCTCGGCGCTGTTCCTCATGAGAAGTCGGCGGAGATATGGGAGGAGTTCCGCACCAAAAGCAATCATCTCAGCCGACGGATAAACGCTTTTTTCACAAAGGTGGACGCCGAGCGCAGCGCAACTGACGAATGCAAAAAAGCGCTGCTTGAAGAAGCTAAAACGCTCTGCGTCGACCCGAATTACGCCGCAGTGACCCCAAAGCTTAAAGAACTTCAGGCCAAATGGAAAGCGGCCGGCATCGGCCATATAAAACTTGACCGCGAGCTGTTTGCGGAATTTCGGCAGCTCTGCGACCGTTTTTTTGCGGACCGCAATGAATTTTTTGCCGGCCGCAAAACCGTTCTGGCGGAGGCCTCGGCACGCAAGAAGACACTGATCGAAACCGCGACGGCGATGCGAAACAGTCCGCCGGAAAATCTCCGCCGGGCGGCGCAGGAGCTTTATCGGGAGTGGCGCGAAGCTCCTTATGCCGGCCGGGAGGATCAGAAACTTTACGAAAAATTCAAGACGGCAATCGACGCATTGTTCGCCGCCGACCGCACCGCGGAAACCGCAATGGCGGAGAAACTCGCAGAGTTGACCAAACAGGCGGCGGACACGGCGGCCGGACTCGCCGCGGGGCAAAAAGAGCCGGCCGCGGCAAGCGCCGAACTGAACGAGCTGCGCCGGAGTGCAGCCGGAGCCGAAGCAATGAACGGCCCGGAGGTGCGGCAGGCGCTGCGCCGCTTTACGGCCGCCGCCGCCGGCGTGAGCCGGGCTTTGGATAATGCGCGGATCAGCGGAATGATCGCCGGCAACAGCGCCCGGTTTGCCGCCGAAAAGACGCTGAGCGAACTTTTGTCCGCCGAAGAGCTTGCGGCCGATTTTGAGGATCAAATGGCCGCTTATGAAAAAGAGGCCGGCGCGGCGGCCGCCGCCGAGGTCCGTAAAATCGCCGGGCGGCCGGCTGAATACCGCAAGCGGCGGCTGGATGAGTGGACGGCCGAACGCCGGATGGTGATTGGCAACATGGAAAGCCGTCTCGGCATGAACACCGATTTGGAGTCCAATCTTCAACTTCTGGCGCTGGCGCTGGAAAACGCGATCAAAGACAATTTCGCCGCCGCGAACACGCCGGTAACCGCGAACACGGCAGCGGAGTTCGTCCGTGATTTTTTCACTTCTCCGGTGATGGCTCCGGACGGATTTGACGGCGTATGCGCCGCATTTTCCGCCGCGCTGGAGAAAATTGCCGGTCAAATATCCGCAAAATAGACTTGCAAAACGTTTTGATGCGAGTATAGTACATTCTTCAAATCCATTGGAGGTGTACCTGATGACAACGAATCGACTGCGCCGCACCGCATTGGCGTTCCTTGCGGTCGGCTGGCTGACCGGTTGCGGCGAAATAACCACGGTCGAACCGGAGGAAAGTGTTCCTCCGCCCCGTCCGATCAAGCTGGTTGCCCATCGCGGGGAATCGGCCAACGCTCCGGAAAACACGGTTCCATCCTATCGCCTGGCCTGGCGCAACGGCGCGTGCTGGGGCGCAGAGACCGACGTTTATCTGACCCGCGACAACGTTCTGGTCTGCAATCACGACCCCACCACCGACCGCACCGCCAGACATCCCGGCAACATCCGGGAGATGACATTCGCCGATCTGCGCCGGCTCGACGTTGGAAAATGGAAGAGTCCGATGTGGACCGGCGTGCAGATACCGACGCTGCGCGAAGTGCTGGAGACCGTTCCTCCCGATAAACATGTGTTTGTGGAAATTAAATCGGCGGGAGACGGATTCGCCGCCGCCTACAGCGAAGCCATGCTCGGCAGCGGCGTGCGCGACAATCAGGTGACGATAATCTCGTTTTCCGGTGACGAACTGCGCAATGTCCGGCGCGCCCTTCCGCATGTGCGGACACTGCTGCTTACTTCGGTAAAGCGCGGTGAGGACGGAAAGGTCGTTCCGTCGGCCGAAGAGTTGATAGCCACGCTGCGTGAACTGGATGTGACCGGCGTCGATCTGTATCCGGCGGGAATGAGTATTGACGCCGAATATGTCAAAGCCGTCCACGATGCCGGATACGAGTTTCATGTCTGGACGTTCAACACCGTCGAAGCGGCGCTGCCGCTCTGGGAGATGGGCGTCGATTCAATAACCACCGATTGCTCCGGCAAGCTTCATGCCGGACTGGAGGCCGCGCTTGCGGCGAAAAAGGAGCTTGATGTATCATGCGTAAAGTAAAACTGGTGGCCCACCGCGGCGAGTCGGCGGTGGCGCCGGAAAACACGGTGGAATCGTATGTGCTGGCCTGGCGCAACGGCGTCAGCTGGGGAGTGGAGACGGACGTCTATCTGACCCGCGACAACGTTCTGGTCTGCATGCACGACGCCTCGGCGCAACGCACCGCCAACGTGGCGTGGCTGCTGCGCGACCACACGCTGGCGGAGCTTAAGCAGCTTGACGTCGGCGTCTGGAAAGGCGCTCAATGGCTCAACTGCCGGATTCCCACCCTGCGCGAAGTGTTGCTGACGCTTCCGCGCGAAGGGCACATTTTTGTGGAGATCAAATCGGCCGGCGGCGGCTTTGCCAAGGCGTTCGAGGAGGCCCGGTTGGGAGCCGGCGTAAGTCCGGAACAGGTCAGTTTCATCAGTTTTTCCGGTGAAGAGCTTCAGCTGGCCGGCCGCGAACTGCCGGAATACCGCCGCTATCTCCTGTGCTGGATGGGCAAAGAGCCGGACGGCGGCCCGTCGCTGTCGGCCGACGCGCTGATCGCCGAACTGAAAAAGTGGGGAGTGGACGGAGTGGATATCGGGCCGAACCACTGTTATGACGCCGAATATGTGGAAAAAGTTCACCGTGCCGGATTCGCATTCAACGTCTGGACGGTTGATGATTTGGAGACCGCGAAGCGCCTTGAGTCTTACGGCGTTGACTCCATCACCACCAACTGTCCGGCAAAACTCGCCGCCATGTGGCCGTAGACGCTTTTGGCGAAAAAATTTTTGCCGACTTCCTTGAAAATATTTTGAGATGCTTTATATTTAGTGTCGGGACAAAGGGATTTTAAATGGAGCGGCAAAAAATGAGCAATCAAACGTCCGGAAGCGGACATCGCCATCATCATCATCATCGGCATCATGCCGGCCGTCCGGACACGCCGGGAATCTTCTCCGGCGTCAGCCGGAAGACTTTCTATCTGTCGTGTCTGTTCGGCATTCTGCTGCTGACACTGATGTATCTCGCCTGGCGCGGATGATAAAAAAAACGGGAGACAGTATTGCGGCGGACGGATTCCGGTGTTAAATTAATAATACGCCGGAACTGTAGAAGCATCAAAGATTGGAGCAGTTTAAATTGTCTGACATTTCGATTTCCGCCGCCGGCCGACCGGCATTCAAGTTCCGTAAACTGCTGTGGCTGGTGCTTAAATTCGGGCTTGCCGGCGGAATTATCTGGTATCTTATCGCCAGCCATGCCGCTGATTTTCAGACGGCATTGCACAACTTCAACTACTATTTTCTGATCCCGGCCGGAATCGCCTATTTTTCTCATATGGTGGTCTGCGGCTGGCGGTGGTATCTGCTGGCCAAAGTGATCGGCGTGCCGCTAAGTCTGCCGGAGGCGGTGGCCGTCACCATGCAGGGATATTTTTGGAGTCTGGCGATTCCCGGCGGCGCTATCGGCGGCGATTTTGCACGGGTGGCGATCATCGCCAAGCGGGTGCCGAAGGGAGGCAAAGCCGAAGGCGTGCTATCCATTCTGATGGACCGGATCGTAGGAATGGTGGCGCTGTTTGTGCTGACCATCTTGCTGGTGGCGGTGTCCATTCCGCAACTGATGAATGTTTCGATCAACGGGGTTGAGTTGTCTTTCGGGCTGAAAATTGCGGGGATCATCGGTCTGGTGGGCATGTGTCTGGCGGGGATCGCCGCAATGCTGGTGCTGTTTTTCCACAACTCTCTGCGCCGTATCACCATCTGCGACCGGCTGTTTGTCTGGGGAGACGCCAGAAGCCACGGGATGATCAGCCGGATGACGGCGGCGATCGATCTTTACGCCAAAGACTGGAAACTGCTTGCGTTTCTTACCGTTGTCAGCGTTTTCCTTATTCATCTCATGACGGTGGTCGCGGTGGCGTTTCTGGTCTGCGGCGTCGGCGATGGCCGGTTGCCGGTGCTTGCGGTGATAACCGCGGTTACGATCGGCAACATCGTGGGGCTGCTGCCGCTTACGGTCTCCGGGCTTGGCCTGCGGGACGCGACGATTCTGATTCTGCTCAAAGCCGGCAACATGAGCGACGAAACCGCCGCCACGGTTCCGATCATGTATTCCTGCCTGATACTTGCGTTCAACATTTTTGCCGCACTGTTCTTTGTATTTGACGGCGGCGGGAAACGGGAGCGGGCTTGATGTCGGCCCAGCAGGAGTTGACGCTGATCCGCGGCGAAAACGGGTTCGGGCGCAGTTTGGGCAGCGGGAGTTTTCTCGTTCTGGCCGAGCACGAGCCGCCCGGTGCGATGATTTCCCCGGACATGGCCGGAGAAAAGCTGGCGTCGCTGGACGCGGCGGCCGCCGCTGCTTCGGTGGAACTGCCGATGGCGCTGGCGGTGACTGACCGCTACAGTTTCAAAGCCTCCCACCGCGCCTGTGAATATGCCGGAGCGCTGCCGGAGGATCGGCGCAACGCGCATGTTTTCTATCTCAGCGGCCGCGGCATGGACTTTCGCGGGATGCGCGATCTGCTGAGCGTTTGCCGCAACAACAACCTGATGAACGTCATTCCGGTTTCCGGCGATTTTGCGGAAGGTTCGCCGTGCGTTGAAGACGTGCGGATGCTGGAGTTCATGCGTCGCGAATACAGCGGAGAATTCAATCCGGGGTGCGTGGTCAACCCGTTCGAGTACCGGGCGGACACTCAGTTCGCCCAGCTGTTCAAACTGATAAAGAAATTCAACTGCGGCGCGCAGTTCGCCGTGGCGCAGGCCGGATGGGACATGCGTAAACTTCAGGCGTTGAAATGGTATCTGAGTTTCCGCGGTCTGGAATACCCGCTGATTGCCCGTCTGATATTGCTGACGCCGGAAAAGCTGGAAAAAATTCAGGCCGGAGGCTGTCCCGGAATCGCGGTGTCGCCGGATTTCGCCGCCATTCTCAAACGGGAATTGAGTTTTTCCGCCAAACAGTTTGAAGCCGCGCAGTGGCGGCGGCTGGAGCTTCAGGCGGCCGGGTGCAAACTGCTGGGGTACAGCGCGGTGCAGATCGATGGGATCGACACGCCGGACCGCATGCGCCTGGCGGCGCTGCGGCTGAAATCGGCGCTGCGGGAATTTTCCACGTTTGAACAGTGGGTGGAGGAATACAACAGCTATCAGGCACGGGCTGAAATGGCGCCGCGGCCGGACAGTTTCATGATGTTTGACAATCTGCTCGGCCATCGTCATTTTGATCCGAACTGCGGCTTCTGCCGAGACGCGTCGTCGCTGCCCTCCCCCGGCGCCGGCGACCGGCTGCTTTACCGGTTGTGCGCTTCGCTGTTCGGCGGCGAGCGCGGCGGACGGGCCACCGGGCGCGGGCTGCTGAAACTGATTTTTGCCGGGTGTGTGAACTGCGGCCGCTGCCGGTTGGCGGAGACCGAGTTTGTCTGCGTCGGGCGGTGTCCGAAACATCTGAGCAACGGAGCCTGCGGCGGGGTGCGTCCGGACGGTGGCTGCGAAGCCGACCGGTCACGGCGCTGCGTGTTTCTGAAACAGACGCAGATCGCCGAATGGCTGGGCGAGCCGGACGTGCTTGAAGATCGCTACATCCCGGCCGCCGATGAGGAATAATTCAGCAAAAAAGGAGTGGTAAAATATGGCAAAAGGCACTTTGATTCAGAAGATCATCGACCGTCACATGGTCGGCGGCTCGAAAACCCCCGGTGAAAACGTTGAGATCAAAATCGATCAGACGCTGACGCAGGACGCCACCGGAACCATGGCATATCTGGAGCTTGAAGCGATGCGTCAGGCGCGCGTAGCGACCGAGCTTTCGCTTTCCTATGTGGATCACAACATGCTGCAGAACGGGCCGGAAAACCGGAACGACCATCTGTATCTCCAGTCGGTCGCGGCGGCAAAAGGGGTGATTTTCTCCCCGCCCGGCAACGGTATCTGCCACCAGGTGCATCTGGAACGCTTTGCTCAGCCCGGGAAAACCCTGCTCGGCTCCGATTCGCACACGCCGACCGCCGGCGGCATCGGTATGGTGGCGATCGGCGCCGGCGGACTGGACGTGGCGCGGGCCATGGCCGGCAAGCCGTTCCGCACGCTTTATCCGCGGATCATCGGAGTTGAACTTACCGGAAAACTTGCACCGTGGTGCGCCGCGAAAGACGTGATACTGCATCTGTTGCGGATACTTACGACAAAAGGCAATGTCGGCTGCGCGGTGGAATACTTCGGAGACGGCGTCGCGTCGCTTTCGGTTCCGCAGCGGGCGACCATCACCAACATGGGCGCCGAGCTGGGGGTGACAACGTCGGTTTTTCCGTCCGACGAAACGACCCGCAAATTTCTCGCCGCACAGAAGCGTGAATCCGGCTTTACCGCCCTGTCCGCCGCCCCCGGCGCCGAGTATGACCGGGTGATCCGGATTGAACTGGACAAAGTAGTGCCGATGGCGGCCTGCCCGTCCAGCCCCGACAACGTCAAACCGGTCTCCGAGCTTGCCGGACTCAAAGTCGGACAGGTGATCGTCGGCTCCTGCACCAACAGCTCGTTCCGCGATCTGGCGATGATCGCCGCCGTGCTGAAGGGGCGCCGGGTCTCCGGAGACATTTCCTTTGCGCTTTCGCCCGGCAGCCGTCAGGTGCTGGAGATGATCGCGCGCAACGGCATGCTGGCCGACATCATCGCCGCCGGAGCCCGAATACTTGAAACCGGCTGCGCCGCCTGCATCGGTCAGGGCCAAAGCCCGGCCAACGGAACGGTGACGGTGCGCACGTTCAACCGGAACTTCGCCGGAAGGACCGGCACCAAGGGCGACCAGTCTTATCTGGTCAGCCCGGAAACCGCGGTGGCGATCGCGCTGACCGGCGAATTCCGCGATCCGCGCACGCTGGGGATCGACTACCCATCAATCGCCGAAGCCGCCGAGTTCCTGATCAACGACAATATGTTCATCGCGCCGCCCAAGGACGGTTCGTCGGTGGAGATTGTCCGTAAAGAGACGATCGGCAATCCGCCGCTCAACCGGCCGCTGCCCGACACGATCGACGGGCGCGTGGTACTGAAGGTCGGTGACAAAATCACCACCGATCACATCAGTCCGGCCGGCGTCCACCTCAAACTGCGCAGCAACATCCCGGCGTACGCCAAGGTGGCCTTTGAATGCTTCACCGAGGCGGGCAAACCGAGTTTCGCCGAACGCGCCGCCGCAGTGCGCGACAGCGGAAAACACGGGGTGATCGTAGCGCGGGAGAGCTACGGTCAGGGATCGAGCCGCGAACATGCCGCGATCTGTCCGATGTATCTTGGCGTCAAGGCGGTGATCGCCATGAGCATTGAACGCATCCACCGGGCCAATCTGGTCAACTTCGGCATCGTGCCGCTGACGTTCAAAAACGCGGCGGACTATGACGCAATCGGCGAAGGCGACAACATTGAAATCGCTGAAATCCGCGAACAGCTGACCTCCGGAAGCGGAACGGTGGTCGCAGTGTGCAACGGTCGACGGATTGAGCTTGCGGGGCCGGATTCGGCGGAGGATATCGCGTCCATTCTCGCCGGCGGCGTGCTAAATCAATGAGCCGACTGATCGAATCGCTGCCGGAAGCGTGGCGCAAGCTGCTGCCGGAGGACGCAGTCGTACCGCTGCTGGCCGGCATTGACGCGGCGCTGGCGAAAGAGACCGGCGCGGTGTACCCGCCGGAGGCGCTCCGGTTCGAAGCACTGCGTCTGGTGCCGCCCGCCGCGGTGCGGGTGGTGGTGCTGGGGCAGGATCCGTATCATGAGCGCGGACAGGCGCACGGACTGGCGTTTTCGGTGCCGGAGGGAACACCGCCGCCGCCGTCGTTGAAGAATATTTTCCGGGAATTGTCCGATGACACCGGCTGTCCGGTTCCGGCCTCCGGCAGTCTGCGCCGCTGGGCGGAACAGGGCGTGCTGCTGTTGAACACCGTGCTCAGCGTGCGCGAGCACGCGGCCAACTCGCATCGCACTTTCGGCTGGCTGGCGTTCACCGATCTGTGCGTTCGGGCGATAGCCGGACTGCCGCAGCCGAAGGTGTTTCTCCTGTGGGGCGCGCCGGCACAGAAAAAACGGGCGCTGATCGATGAAAGGCGGGACATGGTGATTGCTTCGGCGCATCCGTCGCCGCTGTCGGCTTACCGCGGGTTTTTCGGCAGCCGTCCGTTTTCGCGGACAAATGATTTTTTCGTCGGCCGCGGACTGGCCGGGATCGACTGGAAACTGGAAAACGGGGATCTGATGTTATGAACAAATATTCAGAACTGGTCGCGCTGCAGGTCATTCACGTGGCCCGGACGCACGGCTATCTTACCGGACAAATCAATGCGCTTGAGGCGTTGAGCGACACCGAGCACGATCTTTTCGTTGCAATTCTTCGCCAGCTCCGGCTGCACCTGAGCCGGGAAAAACGGCTTGAGCTTACCGGCGAGGAGCTGCTGTCGCTCTATACATTTATTCTGGCAAAGGCGGCCGAGGCGGTAAGTTCCACGCTCGGCAGCAAACCGTTTGAGATGGAACTGCTGGGAATGCTCGACGGGAAAATACCGTTTTACACCGACCCCAAACTTGAGGAATTCTGCCATACGACCAGTTTACCGGTTGACTTCGCCACCGGCTTCAAGGAGTTTTACCGGCACTACGGCGAGGGACTGGAGAGGGACGGCGTCGAGCCGGTGCTGGTTCTGGCCGAGGCGCTGAAGTGGACCTGGCGGGTGGCGGTGCATGTATGTTATTCCATGCTGACTGGACAAAAGGCGTGATCGGGATTATATTAATTTATCGTTAAGGAGGCGACAATGATGACATTGACGCATTACGGATTTCGGGAATGGGGAACGGCACTGCTGATGGCGATGCTGATTTTTGCGTTCGGCTGGTTTATCGGCGGAGTGTTCGGGTGGGTGATTTGCGTATTCGCGGCAGTGCTGTGGCTGGCCGTGGCGCTGTTTTTCCGCAATCCGAAACGGACGGCTCCGGATGACGGAACGCTGCTGGTGTCGCCGGCGGACGGAGTGGTGCGCGACGTTGACGAGGTGGACTTTGCCATGCCGCCGTTTTCCGGGCGCGCATTGCGGATCGGGATATTTCTTTCAGTACTCGACGTTCATGTGAACCGGGCGCCGTTTGCCTGGCGGATCGTGGAGAAATTTTACAAGGCCGGGCGCTTCCTTGACGCCCGCGACCCGAAGTGCGCTTCCGAAAACGAGGCGATGACGCTTTCCGGTTTTGCGGAATATGACGGTGGAGAATTTCCGATGGCGGTCCGGCAGATTTCCGGCGCGATCGCACGGCGGATCGTCTGTCCGCCGGAAGCCGGAGCAAAGTTTGAACGCGGCGAAGTGTACGGCATGATAAAATTCGGGTCGCGCACGGAGCTTTATATTCCGATAGACGCAAAATTTGAGGTGCTGGCCGCCCCCGGCGACCGGGTGCGCGGCGGTGTAACTCCGCTGGTGAAAGTGAAACGGTGAACAACATGGCTGCAAGAAAAAAATTTGCCGAACTCATCCAGCGCCAGCGCTGGCTGAAAATGGTTCCCAACACGCTGACCTTATGCAATTCAATCTGCGGTTTTGTGGCGATAGTCTATATGCTTCAGGTGTACGACGAAACCACGTCGCGGATGCTGGCGGTGTTCGCCACCAGCAGCTGGATCGTGGTGTGCGCCATGATCTTCGATGTTCTGGACGGGTTCGCCGCGCGGATATTCCACGCCGCGAGTCTCCACGGGATGCAGATGGACTCACTGTCGGACATGGTGACTTTCGGCGTAGCGCCGGCCACGATCTGCGCAATCATGACACATGTGCTGCGCAACACCAACGGAGTGCCGAATGTGGTGACCTATCTGCTGTGCGCAATCTATCTCGGCTGCGCGGCGCTGCGTCTGGCCACCTATAACGTGCACGCGCTGAGCGATCAGAAGGGGTCGGACCGTTTTTCCGGTCTGCCGTCGCCCGGAGCCGCCGCCGGTGTCTGTTCGATGGCGATGCTGCTCAACTGGTTCTCGGTCAACTACGGCGACGGCTTCGCGTTTCACCGCCTTGCGGTCTACATTCCGTGGTACGCCGCGGCGCTGGGTCTGCTGATGGTGTCGCCGATCAGCTATCCGCACGCCGGAAAATGGTTTTTCACGGTTCATCGCAGCAAACGCAGACTGCTGCTGGTGGTGCTGGCGCTTTCGGCGGTGATCGTATTCCATACCCCCGCGCTGTTTGTGATGGTTAATCTGTATATTTTCATCGGGCCGGTCGCCGCGCTGATCCGGGTGGCCGGTCGCGGCAGACGGAGTGGCGCATGCGCTGCCTGATCACCGGCGGAGCCGGATTTATCGGCGGGCATCTGGCCGAAGCGCTGTTGAAGCGGCCGGACGTTACCGCGGTCGTGGCGGTGGACGACCTCTCCACCGGCAGCCGGCGGAATGTGGCCAAAGTGATGGGCGATCCCCGTTTTTCGCTCAAGGTCGGCAGTATTCTCGACCTGCCCGATCTGGAGACCTTGATCGCAGAATCGGACGCGGTGATTCATCTGGCCGCCGCGGTCGGGGTTGAGCTGGTGGTGCATGATCCGATCCGGACGCTGAACACCAATGTTTACGGTACCGGACGGGTTCTCGAATATGCCGCCGCCCACGGGATTCGCACAATAATCGCCTCCACCAGCGAAGTTTACGGCAAGAGCCGCAAGGATAGTTTTGAGGAGTCGGACGATCTTCTGATCGGTGCGCCGACCCGTTCGCGCTGGAGCTACGCCTGCAGCAAGCTGATCGATGAATTTTTTCTGATGGCTTATGTGCGCAACCGGTCGTTTCCCGGCACGGTGGTGCGCTTTTTCAATACGGTGGGGCCGCGGCAGACCGGAGAATACGGAATGGTGATCCCGCGGTTTGTCAAGGCAGCGCTGAACGGCGAGCCGCTGAAGGTTTACGGCAGCGGACGGCAAACCAGATGCTTCTGCCATGTGGCGGACACGGTACGGGCGCTGACCGGACTGCTTGACTGTCGCGCGGCCTGCGGTGAAATCTACAATATCGGATCACAGAACTCAATCGCCATTTCCGAACTGGCGCAACTGGTGATCGCCGAACTGAACAGTTCCTCCGGGATTGAAACGGTCAGCTACGACCGGGCGTACGCCAAGGGGTTCGAGGACATGCTGCGGCGTTCTCCGGACACCACGAAGCTGTCCAATCTTCTGGGCTGGCGCGCGGAGCTGCCGCTGAAAAAAATCATTCGAGATGTGGCGGACGATCTTGCGTCCATGTATTGAACGGTCGCCGCATCAGCGAGCCGTTGTAGTAGCGTTCGATTCCGGTAACCTCTTTCGCCGCGAAGTCCGGCATGGCAAAAGGCTCGTCCTCGCGTTTAAGTTCGATCTCCGCCACGATCAATCCGGCGTTGTCGCCCTCAAACACGTCAACCTCCCAGACATGATCTTGAACCGGAATGTTGTAGCGTTTTTTCTTTATCACGCCGCCTGAGGCGAGCAAAAGCATCTGTTCCGCGTCCTCACGCGGGATCTGATATTCAAATTCGCTTCGTGAAATGCCGATGATCCGGCCCTTGACCGTCAGAAACGCCCGGTCTCCGGCGATGCGCACCCGGACTGTCGCCCGGCCGTTGGACTCCAGATACCCCTGCACGATGGCGACCGGTTCGATTCCGGCCGCCGCCCGCTCGAAAAGCGGTTTGCGCACTAAAAATTTACGTTCGATTTCCACGCCCATTCTGTATTCAGTCTCCAAATGATATGCCGAGACTGCGGGCGCAGTCCACCCACGGATGGTCCTGCGTGACCTCGCGGCGTTTTCCGGCCACTTTTTCCAGCGGAACCAGTTCGGTGTCGAGTCCGCGCAGCGCGACCATGACGCCGAAGCGGTCGTCAAGTATCGCCTCGGCGCAGGCGCGGCCAAGCACGGTGGCGCGCAGCCGGTCCACCGTGGACGGCTTGCCGCCGCGCTGAAGGTGGCCGAGCACCGTGACTCTGGTCTCCAGTCCGGTAAGTTTTTCCAGGTCGGCCGCCACTTCAAAAATGCGGTCGTGCCGCAATTCGGTAAGTTTGTCGATCTGCTGTTTGTATTCAACACGCTTCTTTTTATCTTCGCATTCCGCCTTCTGCGCCTCAAGCGCCGCGATCTCCGCCGCCTGGGATACCGACAGCGCCCCCTCCGCCACCGGCACAATGCTGAACAGTTTCCCCTCCGACGAGCGCTGAAGCAGCGTTTCCGCCACCTTGTTCAAGTCATACGGAAACTCCGGTATCAGAATCACATCCGCTCCGCCGGCGATGCCCGAACCGAGCGCGAGCCAGCCGGTGCGATGCCCCATGATCTCCACCAGCATGATGCGTTTGTGACTGCTGGCGGTGCTGTGCAGCGAATCGATGGAGCCGGTAGCCACGTCCAGCGCGGTGTCGAAGCCGATCGAACTGTCGGTCATTGCAAGGTCGTTGTCAATGGTTTTGGGAATGGTGACGATGTTAAGGCCGGCCTTTTTCAGCAGCAGCGCGCTTTTGTGGGTTCCGCCGCCGCCGATGCAGACCAGGCAACTCAGACGGTTTTTCCGGTAGTTTTCAATGATGGCTTCGGACATGTCCACCAGTTTGCCGTTGAGCGGCATTTTGTTCGGCTTATGCCGGCTGGTGTGGAGAATGGTTCCGCCGATGGTGAGAATGCCGGACAGCATTTCACCGGTCAGCACCACGGAGCGGTCGAACGCGATGCCTTCAAACCCGTCGCGGAATCCGATCAGCTGGCAATTCGCGGCGGCCAGTCGTTTGCCGACCGCCCGGATGGCGGCGTTGAGTCCGGGGCTGTCTCCCCCGGCGGTGAGGATGCCGATTTTTTTATTCATGATTATTTGTGCCATTTGAAGATTTTCAAAAGGGAACCGGACGATTTTTGCGTTTTTTCTTCCGGAGCCGCCGCCGCCGTCTGCTTAATCAGGTCGTAGGTCTTCTGCTGACTGCGGGTCTCGGGATAACTGCCGGAATTGGCTTTGGTATAAGTGCCGTCATTTTTCAGTTCTCGCGCCTTTTCCCGGTCGGCCATCTGAATGTGCAGAATGTCCCACAGAAGTTCGCGGTCACGCGGGTTCTCAATCG
Organism: Victivallaceae bacterium; assembly: GCA_028709805.1. GTDB lineage: Bacteria > Verrucomicrobiota > Lentisphaeria > Victivallales > Victivallaceae > CALXXL01. The sequence continues at coordinate 13,470 of JAQUTL010000031.1, read as the reverse complement.
GAAACAGGAGTTCGATGCGGCGGTCGAGATTGCGCAGCATCCAGTCGGCGCTGGAAAGGTAGAACTCCGGGTTGCCGGCGTTGGCGAAACAGTAGATGCGCATGTGCTCAAGATAGCGGTCGACAATACTGATGACCCGGATGTTCGCGGTGCCGACGCCGGGACGCAGACAGCAGATGCCGCGCACAATCAGCTCCACCTTCACCCCGGCTCTGGCCGCCGCGTACAGATGTTCAATAATCTCGGAGTCCACCAGCGAATTCATTTTTGCGATGATGAACGCATCCTTGCCGCCGGCAGCGTGATCCCGCTCGCGGTCGATCATGGCGAGGAATTTTTTGCGGAGATCGAATGGCGCCACCGCGATCTTGTTCCATTTGCCGGGTGCGGAATACCCGGTCATCACATTAAACCAGTTGGCGATGTCGGCGGTCAGTTTGGGGTCGCATGAAAAATAGCCGATGTCGGTGTACAGTGTGGCGGTTTTGTCGTTGTAGTTCCCGGTGGCGAGGTGGACGTAGCGGACGATCTTCGTGCCCTCCCGGCGCACCACCAGCAGCGCTTTACCGTGAATCTTCAACCCGGATATGCCGTAGACGACGTGCGCGCCGGACTCCTCAAGCCGCTTGGCCCAGACGATGTTGTTGCCTTCATCGAATCTTGCCTTGAGTTCCACGATCACCGTCACCTGTTTGCCGCTCTCGGCCGCCTGCTGAAGCACCTTGACCACCGGAGAGTTGCCGCTTACCCGGTACAATGTCTGCTTGATGGCGAGCACCGCCGGGTCGCGGGAGGCGGTCTGAAGCAGCTCAAGCACCGGATCAAACCGCTGGAAGGGCAGAACGATCATGATCGGGCCGCGTTTGGCGATGTCGTCGAAAATCGAAGTCGTCCGGCCGATGGCCGATGCGCCAACCGGCGGCCACGGCGGCTCCAGCAGGTCAGGCCGCTTTACCGCCGAGACCAGTTCGAACAACTGTTTCAGATGCAGCGGCCCGTCCACCGCGTAGAACGCCTGCGGCTCAAGTTTAAGTTCCCCCTTGAGCCACTCCGCCAGATCCGGCGCTCCGCTGCGCGGCATCTCCAGCCGGACCGGTTCGCTGGTGCGGCGTTCAAGCAGTGTTTTTTCCAGTGTCAGCAGCAGGTCTTCCACGCCGTCTTCGTTGACGGTCAAGTCCATGTCGCGGGTGATGCGGAACGGCAGAAGTTCGAGTATTTTGCAGTCCGCGAACAGCATGCCCAGATGCGCCATGATGAGCTCCTCCAGCGGCAGAAAACTCTGGACTTTTCCGTCGTCGCCGGAGAGCGGAATGAAGCGCGGCAGCATCTCCGGGACTTCGACCAGCGCGTGAACCGCCTGATCCCGTCCGGCTGGAATAATGCTGACCGCGATTTCGATCGCGCCGCTGTTCAGGATTGGAAATGGATGGAACGGATCGATCGCAATCGGCGTCAGGACCGGCAATATCTGCTCTTCAAAATATTTGTGCATGGCAAGCTGGCGGGACGCGGACAGCCCGATCATGTCGGTGATGACGATCCCGGAGGCGCACAACTCGTTCCTCAGTTCGGCGAACTGCCGGTATTGCCGCTGCTGGAGCTGGCGAACCTTCTGATACAGCTTGGGCAGCAGAACCGACGGACGGTATCCGGCCGGGTCGGGCGCGTCCTGCCCGGCGGCGAGCATATGACGGAGTCCGGAGATTCTCACCATGAAAAATTCGTCGAGATTGCTGCTGAATATGGCGATGAATTTCAGCCGTTCGAGCAGCGGATTGCCGGCGGCCTCGGCCTCTTCCAGCACTCTGGCGTTGAAGTCGAGCCATGAAAGTTCGCGCGAAAGAAAAATATTGTCGTTTTCACCGTTCATTTTTCATACTCCGCAAGCAGCAGTTCAAGCTGTTCAAAAACCGTCTCCGCCGTTATCGCCGTCATGCACGGCGGCGTGGCGGCTACCGGACAGACGCGCCGGAAACAGGGGGCGCACGGCAATTCCGCGGAAACTACCGTCCATTTTTCCGACACCGGAGAGGTGGACGTATGGTCGGTCGGGCCGAACGGCGCCACGCCGGGAATTCCCAGCGCGGCGGCCAGATGCATGATCCCGGAGTCGTTAGACACGCAGACCGACGCGGCCGCCACAACGCCGGCAAGTTCACGGAAGCCGGTTTTGCCGCAGAGATTTTCAGTTCGGTCAAGCCCGGCCGCCACCTCTTCGGCAATCCGCACTTCACCCGGTCCGCCGACGATCACCACCCGGCCGGCCGGATGCGCGGCGAGAAAAAGCCGGGCCGTGGCGTTGAACGCCGCCGACGGCCACCGTTTGGCCGCGCCGTAGGCCGCGCCGGGAGCGAGCAGCAGGGTGTCCGGCCGGCGCTCCGCCGGTTCGATGGCGATTTGCGGGAATCTTCCGGTCCACGGCGAACCGCCGAGCGCCTCGGCCATCGCCGCGTATTTGCGGGCGTGATGAAGGTGGTTCCAGCGGTTTTTTCTGACCCGCGGCAATTGAAACGGCTCGCGCAGCAGAAACGACCGGCAGCGGGCCGCGGCGCCGAACAGCGGCCGGACGCCGGCGCGATGGAAGTTCCACGCGTCGCGGAAAGAGTTGTTCAACAGTAATCCGCACTCCGCTTTTGCGGCGGCCAGACGTTCAATGTCGGCCTTGCTCCAGTTGCGGTGCGCGGCGTCAAGCGCCGCCACCGCGTCAATTTCCGGAATTGCGGCGGCGAAATCGGCCAGCGCCGGCGGCACCACCGCCGTCACGCGGTCAAACCGCGACTTGAGCTGAAGCAGCGCCGGAAGCGCCATGCAGAAATCGCCCAGCCAGTTCGGAAAACGCACCGCGATACTGCGCGCCAGCCCGACGCGGCGCGGAGCCTGCGGCTCCGGAGCCGGAAGCGACAGCGGATCTTTGCGTTCGACAAGCATAGTGCTCCGGCCTCCTTCCCGACACGAGAATGTTCCGGACTCAGAACAGCATGTTTATGTCCGGATTGTAGTAAGTATAATTGTCCTTGGCGTGATCGACAATGCCGCGGGCGGTGTATTCGTCAAACTTCGCGCCGCACTTGACCCAGTCTTTCTGGTTTTCAACGATGTCGAGCTTCTGGGTGAACACCGCGTAGAAGTTGCCGTCAACCATCAGGACAAGCTCGTTGTTCAAGTTGTGTCCGCACATCGCGGTCCAGCGGTTGATCCCCATGCGGGTGAGTTTGAAATAAAGGTAGTAATGGTCTGGGTCGTCGGCGCACTGCTCCATTTTGATTTCCTCGATGTTGCGGGAGTCGAAGAACTGGTTGCCGTTTACCCAGTAGCTTTTGTTGTCGAACGGGCTGACGATCTCGGTTTCGATCATATCGGTCTGGCCGGGATACTGAACTTTTGAATAAAACGTCATCACATATGCCGGCTCGATTTTTGCCTGCCGTAACGTTTCGCAGCCGCAGAAGAAAACAGTCATCAACGCGATTGGCGCCAAGAACAAAAACTTTTTCATTGTCACATCCCCACTCTTATTTTCTTATTCCCAATTTTGGTATAATATAACACGGCTTTCGCCGGGGTTCCAGACTAAAGACCGGTTTTTTCAAGTTTTTGTTCCTTGAGTCTTGAAAAGCCGCCGAAACTTGGTATTGTAATTGTGAAAACCAAGGGAGACGCGTCACTATGTCAACTTATGAAGAACTGTCAGCCAAACTTGCAAAATACAAACAAAGCCATCTGCTGCGCTGGTGGAGCGAATTGAATGCGGCGGAGCGCAAGAATCTGGCAACTCAGATCGACGGAATTGATTTTCGGACGCTGGCGGCATTGATCGACAGTCATGTCATGAAACGCCCGGCGCCGCCGATGCCGGACACGTTCGAGCCGGCGCCGTTCTTTTCGCTGCGCCCCGCGAACGCGGCGATGGAGGCTTATTACGACAAGGCGACCGAATACGGCGAGTCGCTGCTGTGCTCCGGCAAAGTAGCCTGTCTGACCGTGGCCGGCGGCCAGGGGACCCGGCTTGGGTTCGACGGGCCGAAGGGGACCTACCCCATCGCGCCGGTCACCGGCAAAACGCTGTTCAACCTGTTTGCCGACGCGATCGCCCGCAATCAGGAGAAGTACGGCGCGAAGATTCCGTGGTTCATTATGACCAGCCGCACCAACAACGATGCCACTGTAACTTTTTTTGAGAAAAATAAATTTTTCGGTCTCGACCGCGGACAGGTCTGCTTCTTTGTCCAGGGAACGATGCCGGCGGTGGGTTATGACGGCAAGTTGCTCATGGAGAGCAAGTCGTCTCTGGCGCTGTCGCCGGACGGTCACGGCGGAACGCTGTGGGCGCTGCGCACGTCCGGAGCGCTGGACAAAATGGCGGAACAGGGAATAGATTTCGTCTCATATTTCCAGGTGGACAATCCGCTGGTGCCGGTGGTCGACCCCAAATTCATCGGGCTGCACGCGCTGGAAAAGTCTCAGATGAGCGCAATTTCGCTCTCCAAGACCGGACCGTTTGAAAAGCTCGGCAACTTCTGCACTTCGCACGGCCGCACCTGGATCATCGAATACAGCGACCTGCCGCCCGAACTGGCCGAGAGCCGGAATCCGGACGGATCGCTGCGTTTTGTGGCCGGCAGTCCGGCGATCCACATAATCAGCCGGTCGTTTATCGAGGACCTCACCGCCAACGGGAAACCGGGGCTGCCGTGGCACCGGGCCGATAAAAAAGTCGGCTGTATCGACGAATCCGGCGCATTTGCGACCCCGGACAAGCCGAACGCGGTGAAGTTCGAGTCCTTCGTTTTCGACGCCATGCCGATGGCCGAGCGGACAATGCTGCTGGAGGCCGACCGCGCCGAAGAGTTTGCGCCGACCAAGAACGCCACCGGCGTCGATTCCGCCGAGTCCTGTCGCGCAATGATGGTGGCGCAGGCCAAACGCCGGCTTTCCGTCTGCGGCGTGGACGTGTCGCAGGCCGGACTGATCGAGATTTCGCCGCGCCGAGTGGTATGCGACGCCGACGCCGCCGAATACTGCGCCAAACGCGGCATAAAATCTGTGGCCGGAGAAAAGGTTTATCTGGAGTAGGTCAAATTGGGAAATCTGCGGATATTTGAACTTGCGATTGACGACATACTGCTGAATCCGGCCGCGTGTTCGCAGCGCCTTGAGCAGACGCTGGAGCGGGCGACGCCGCGCCGGGTGGCCGGCATGTGCGCCGACGATGATTTTGTCTATTTAAGCCTGGTGCCGCGCACAACCGGAGCGCCTCCGGAACACTACCGGTTTGCCGAACTCTCCGAATTCGGGCGCGACCAGGTGGCGAGCGGAATCATGGCACGCTATAACGCCGGATTTTCCACCGTTGGCAGTTTTGTCGCGGCGGACTCAATATGGGCGCTTTTCCGGCGCGACGGGGAGATTTGAGATATGAACGAACCGGCAATGTCCGGAGTGCGGCAGAACGATCAGACGCGGGCCGACGCCATCATCGATCCGGCGCTGGAGTCGCGGATGACCGCCGGCGCCTGCGGGCTGGTGGTGACCACGGCGGCGCTGCTGCTGTTCGGGCTGACCATGCTGTATTCCGCCAGTTTTCAGTCTGACGGAGCGCATTATTTTTACTCCCAGCTGGTCTGGATGGGCATCAGCATGGCGGCCGGCGTGGGGGTTTTTCTGCTCGGCTACCGGCTGCTGGCGGAGTATTCGCCGCTGCTGCTGTTCGTGATCGCCTCGCTGCTGCTTGTCGCGGTGCTGTGTTATCCGCCGACCAACGGCGCCTATCGCTGGATCAAGCTGGAATTCGGCGGGCTCAAGATCAGCATTCAGCCGTCGGAATTCGTCAAGGTGGTGATACCGCTGTATGTCGGGAAGTACTGCGCCGACAATTTCCGGCATATTTCCGCGATGTTCAGCCGGAGCGGAGCGCTGATTCCGATCGGCGTCACCGGAGTCATGTGCGCACTGGTGATGCTCGGCCATGACCTGGGAACCACGCTGCTGATTTTCACCGTCACAATGCTCACGCTGTTTGTCGCCGGACTGAAGGTGCGTTATTATGTGTTTCCGGTGCTGCTTGGCGTCGGGATATTTTTCCTCATCCTCTACTTCGACCCGATGCGGCTGGCGCGGATCACCTCGTTCCTCGACCCGGAGGGGCTGTCGGACACCACCGGCTATCAGCTGTGGAGTTCGCTGCTGGCGCTGGGGTCCGGCTCGTGGACCGGGGTCGGCTTTATGGAGGGGCGCTTCAAGGCCCAGTATCTCCCGGAAAAACACACCGACTTCATTCTGGCGGTGATCGGCGAAGAGCTTGGCTATGTCGCGCTGGTGGCGGTGATTGTGGCATATCTGCTGTTTCTGTATTTCGCGCTGCGCATCAGCTGCGGGGCGCGCGGGCGGCAGGGGATGTTCACCGGCGTCGGGCTGAGCATGACCATTGCGATACAGGCGCTGATCAATATCGGCGTGGTGTCCGGTGCGCTGCCGACCAAAGGGATACCGGCTCCGCTGCTGAGTTATGGCGGAAGCAGTCTTCTGATGTGCGGCATGGCGGTGGGGCTGCTGCTCAACATCGCCGCCGACGCGGTTACTCCGAATTTTAACAGCGAGATGTGGAAGCGGATTTTTAAAAGGAAGTGAGCTATGCTGAAACTGGCGATTGGCTGCGGTGGAACCGGCGGACATTTTTATCCGGGGTTGAGTCTGGCCCGCGAACTTCAGGCGCAGGGCGGTGAAGCGCTGCTGCTGCTCAGCGGCGTCAACGGGAAAAGTCAGGCGGAGGCGGCGGCGCACTGCGGAGTACGGGCGGTCGAACTGCCGTTGATGCCGAGTCCGCGCGGACTCGGCGGCGGCTGCCGTTTTATACACGGCCTCTGCTCCGGATTTTTCACCGCGAAAAAAGAGCTTAAGCGTTTTGCGCCGGACGCGGTAATCGGTATGGGATCGTTTGCCTCGCTACCGGTGATTCTGGCCGCGCGCTGGCTGCGGCTGAAAATATATCTGCATGACGGCAATGTCCGAATCGGCCGGGCCAACCGGCTGCTGAGCCGACTGGCCGTCCGGGTGCTCGGCGCGTTTCCTCCGGTCAATGCCGCCGCTTTACGCGCACCGTTTGAACTGGTCGGCATGCCGATGCGGCCGGAGTTGCTCGCGTTCACCGGAACACGCGGCGAAGCCGCCGCGCTGCTTAACGAAAAATACGGGTGGACGCTTTCCCCGGAGAAGCCGACGCTTCTGGTTATGGGCGGCAGTCAGGGGGCGCGCGCCATCAATGTCGCGGTGGCGGCGGCGGTCGCGGAGCTGAAGAAAACCGGTGCGGACTTCCAGCTGATCCATCTTGCCGGCGTCCGGCTGGCGCAGGAGACCGGTCAACTTTACTCCACCTTGAACTGCGAGGTCTTCATGCTGCCGTCCTCGCAGGAGATGGCGTGGATATACGCCTGCTCCGACGCGGTGCTCTGCCGCTCCGGCGGCAGCACGGTGGCGGAGCTGGCGACATTCGGCAAATACGGAATATTGTGTCCGTATCCCTATGCCGCCGAACTGCATCAGAACGACAATGCGAAACTCCCGGCGGCGTCCGGCGCGGCGGAGCTGATTCTCAATTCCGCGCTTTCGGTTCCGGCGGTGCGTGAGATATTTTCAAGAATACTTGGCGATCTGACGGAATATCGCCGCCGCGGCGCGGCGGGCGCAACCGAGCTGCACCGGCGCGCGGCCGGCGCCATTATCGACCTGCTTTCCGCCGGTCCCGCCAGATAACGGCAACTGAACAGGGCAATGGCGATGCGTCAGGACGGACGCATCCGAAGACTGGAGAAAAATGAAAACGTTTTTAGCTTGGCTTGGCGGACTGCTGACGTGCGGAGCCGTCTTGGGAGGCGTGGAAATGACAACGGAAAGCAGCGGCAGCGAAACGCTTGACCGCATGCGCCAATGCGCGCTGGACAATCAGATGACGGTCTATTCCATCTGCGAGATAAAAGACGGCGTAAGCCGGACGGTGGACATTGTGCCGTCGTCGAATTGCCATAACTGTTATTCGGTGGCGAAGGTCTTTGTGGTGACGGCGATCGGCATACTGGAGGATCGCGGACTGCTCTCGACCGAGGAGGCGGTATATCCGATTTTCGCTGGCCGTTTCCCGGAAAATTTCGATCCGAAATGGAAAGAGGTCAAGATATCCGATCTGATGCGCCACCGTGTCGGGTTCGAGCATGGATTCCTCGACATCGACTGCGAAAACATATCAGAATATGAGAGCAACGATTTTCTGGCGATAGTTCTTGGTCATCCGCTCAAATACCATCCGGGGGAAAAGCCGGTTTACAGCGACGCCGCCTATTATCTGCTCTCGCGCATCGTTACGGAGAAATGCGGCCGGAAACTGGACGATTTTCTGATCGACGAGGTGCTGCGACCGATGAATTTCCGCGAATATGCGTTTTCAAAATGTCCGCACGGCTACCCGGTCGGCGCCACGGGATTGTACGTCACAACAACCGACATGGCAAAAATCGGCCGGTTGTATCTTCAGAACGGCGTCTTTAACGGTAAAAGAATACTGTCGGAACGGTTTGTCGCCAAGGCGCTCGGCACCTTTGAGCTTGGGCGCGTTGATGACGGCGGATATGGCAAAGCCGGCATGCTGGGGCAATATATTTATTTGAACCCGCGTGACAATCGGGTCATTGCCATCCACTCATATAACGGCGACATCGGCAAACTGATGAAATGCGTGAATTCCGCCGCGACCAAGTGAGTCTGCACCGCAACATGCAGCCATCGCGCCGGAGGCGGCTAAGCCTCTGAGCAAAAATAAAAACAGTTTCCACGCCCGGAGCGAGCATTCTCGCTGCGTATACATTCATTTTCAATTGCGGAAAAATCCCGCCCCATCAGGACGGAATGCGCCGGAACAAGTCCATACGAACCTCCCGGCCGCGGCGAAAAAACACCGCGACAACGCCGACTTTATCCATTAATGACGTTTTTGCCGACTGACCGTTTTTGCTGCATTTCATGTTTCCCTGCTCCTTTATGTTTCCAACGCGACTCAATATTTCGGGACCGATGAGATAACGGCGATATCCGAATCCGGCGGCGTCAGCGTAAACGACGCGCCGTCAGTCCGGTAATTCAACGCGCCGCCGGTAAGCGGATTTACCGGAACCTTGTCCAGATATTCCGGGACCAGCACCGCCAGCGTGTCCGGATAAACTCCATATTCAGCCCGGTGGCACTTCAAGGCCAGCGCCGTGGTTCCCATAACGAGGGAACGACGCCCCATAAACGCCATGCGCTCCGAAATATACTTTTTATAAGACGCGGTCACATCTTTATCGAACAATTCACGGGAGGTCAGCTCCGCGGTTCGATCGCCCAGCTCCAGCGCGGCCGCCAGCCCACCGGCATACGAGGCCTTGGCCAACGGCAGCGCGGCATATTCGCCATAGTTCACGGGCGAATAATTGTTCAGCAACCAAAGATAATGACCGGCTTCCGACGGCAGATAAACCCGGCGCGACTTCATAAATTCAAGCGCACGCCGATATTCCGGCGCATACTCCGCTCCATCCGGACCGAGCTTAACGACATAATCCACCCAAGTTGAACGGCAGGCAATCCTGACAAGTTCCACAATCACAAACGGCGAGTCGGCAAGAATCTCCCGGTCCAGCGCCGTCAGTCTCCACAATTCCGGCAGAATCTTTTCCGGCTGCCCCGACTCGCGGTACAACGCGGCGCGGCCGGCGCATCTATGCGTGTATTCACGCGCCAGCTTCAGCATGTCAAAATACAATATCCGGTTATCGGCCGACAGACGCCGCAGCTGCGCTTCATCATCCGCACCGCGCCGGACAAGCTCCGGGGAATCGAATTTTTTCAGAGTATATTCCCGCTGCTCCGGAGAAACCGTCGACCGGCCGTCGGCGCCGTCGCCCAGCCATGCGAGCCCCCCCGCCACCGGCAGCGAGAACAACTCCGGTGAATAATCATAGTCCGGATTGCCGGCCGCCGCCAATTCCGGCGGCGTCTTCTGGACGATGCGCACCGGTTCGATTCCACGGCTCCGCGCGTCGTCCCGAACCTTCATCGCGTAAAGCGACGCAGCCGCCAGCGCCACCGGCCACACCGCTAAACTTCCGGCGATCAGAACAAGCAGTTGCGTCATCAGCCCACGCCACCCAGCTTTCCCGCCGAAAAACGCATACAGCACGCCGATCAGACAAAGTCCGCCGAGCACCAGCAAAGACGCGAAAAACGCGACGCCGAAGTTGGCTTCATAGGAAAAGTCGCGAAACAGCGCAATCAGCGCGGTCACCCCCTGAAACAGCCATAACGCCGTGAAGTTCAGCGCGACGACCGCAACCAGCGTTCCGGCCAGCCCCATCCACCGCCGTCCGCCGCTGCGACGGCAGTTGAACGCGATCAGAAACAGCCCCTCCGCCATGCCGGTAACACCAGCGATGAGCGGCCAGAACAAGCCGGTTATCGCCGCCGACTGGTTCATAGCTTGAGCCAACACCGCCAGATCAGGCCGCAATGAAAGCAGGTAGCGGGCGAAATGACCGATATTCGCCCACAGGAATACCCCGAACACGCCGCATCCGATCAGCACAATGCCGACGCCCAACAGGAGTTTCTTGAAAAGTTTCCGCTTCGATTCCGCGTTTCCGGTCAACATTCCAACAATGACGGCAAACGCGGCCAGCACCGCCGCGGCGATCGGATAGAGCATAACAACTCCTTAATATTCAATCAGGTTATTAATGCAACTCTTTTTAATATAGTATTCCGAAATAATGTTGTCAAGTCACGCCGCGCACATGCCGGACTTCGCACGCCACGCCGAAAGATTTCACCCCAAAAACTTGCAATCAATATGAGGCGACGCTATGTTATATACTTGAATTGCATTAATAAATTGAATTTTTTAACCGCGCGCCCCGTTTTCGGCAATGTTTGCATGGCCTGACTCCGCGCACGCCTGATCCGGCGCGGTTTGAGGAAAAAATTAAAATATCATGAATTGTGAAAACGCTCTGCTGCTGATTATCAATCCCGGCTCAACCTCCACCAAAATCAGTGTATTCCGGGGGCGGAAATGCCTGTTCACCGAAAGCGTCTTTCATGACGCGCCGCAACTGCTGGCATTCCCGACGGTCAATGACCAAGTCCCGTTCCGCACCGCCGTAACCCTGAAACTGCTGGCCGCACACGGCATCGACATCACAGACATCGACGCCATCGCCGGCCGCGGCGGCTGCGCCTGCTCCCAGCCGGAAGGCGTTATGCTCATCGACCGGAAACTGGCGGAGGACACCGCGGCGGATAAAGGAGGCAGCGACCACGCGGCAAAACTCGGCGTGCTGACCGCATGGCGGCTCGGCACAGAATTTCATAAACCGATGTATACGATGAATCCGACCAATCTGGACGAACTGTGCGACTGCGCCCGCGTCACCGGCATCGCCGGACTTTACCGCCGCGCGCAAAGCCATGCGCTCAACCAGAAAGCGGTCGCCAGACTGCATGCCGAAAAAATCGGCCGCCGTTATGAAGACTGCAATTTCATCGTCAGCCATATCGACGGCGGCATCACGGTCAGCGCCCACGCCCGCGGCAAAATGATCGACGGCACCGAGGGCGCCGGCGGCGACGGCCCGTTCACACCGACCCGGATCGGCAGCATTCCCGTGATCGAACTGCTCAATTATCTGGAAACCCATACCATCGCCGAGGTTCGCGCCATGTGCTCGCGCTCCGGCGGATTGGTCAGCCATTTCGGCACGTCCGATTCGGACGCCGTCCACCATCGCGTCGAACAGGGCGACCCCAAGGCCGCACTGATCTGGCAGGCCATGATTTATCAGACCGGCAAAGCAATCGGCGCCATGGCGACAGTACTGTGCGGCCGGGTCGACGGCATTCTGCTGACCGGCGGTCTGCTGCGGTTCGATGACATTGTCTCTGGCATTCGCGAGCGCTGCGGCTTCATCGCGCCGATCTTCAGTTATCCCGGCGAACTGGAACAGGAAACGCTGGCCGCCGGAGTGTCGGACGTTCTGTCCGGAAAAGCCGCCGTCCGCCGCTATACCGGAACTCCGGTCTTCTCCGGCTTCGACTGGGACCGGTAAAAACACCGTCTCACAAATAAACAGCCGGCATAAAAACTTGACCGCTCAAATTGCGTGCGGCTTCAGCTTATCTAAAGCCATATATGTGACGACATGACAATCAATCCGGTCACCACGGCGGATAAAACATCGACGCAAATCACATATGGCGCCGAGAACAGCTTTTGGCCACGACGGTGAAACAGGGCGAACAGATTATAGACAAGCACAAGAACGTAAACCGCCACTATCGCGCAGGTTTTCGCCAACGCATGAGCATCATCGAAAGAAACGAACATATTAAAGATCAATCTGGTCTGAATCAGGCCCCATATCAGATTCAATATCCAGATTGCCGCAACGATTCGCACTATACGCATTTCAAATACCGCCGTTTGAATCAATCACCCGTTTTCCGGCAAGTTCGCCTGATCCCGGCCGCCGTCAAACGCATAAGCCCTGCCTGCCAGCCGGTTCAGCGAAAGGAGCGGCAGCCGCCGACAATTAATTGTATAACTGAAACACTATAACACATTCCATTCGGGGTTGCAAGTCGACGTTTGAAATTCTCATCATGCCTGCGGCGTTCCCAACGCCCTCCCCGCGGCCGGCGGCGAAAAGCGCCTCAAGCTCAGAACACAAAACAAGGGCAAAAAGAAAAGGACTTGCGGTTTTATACCGCAAGTCCCTGATTATTAAAATGGTGGTGGGGGATGGATTCGAACCATCGAAGGTATCACCAGCAGATTTACAGTCTGCCCCCTTTGGCCGCTCGGGAACCCCACCTAAGTCAACGTTTGGAGCGGGTAAGGGGGGTCGAACCCCTATATCCAGCTTGGAAGGCTGGTGCACAACCGTTATGCCATACCCGCGATATTTTTCCGCAACCACCGGAACCGCCGAATCGGGTTTCCCCCCGACCGCTCCGTAACCGATACAAGAGTTTGTTCCTTAACCAGTCTGAAACTGGTACCGACGGTGGGAGTCGAACCCACACTCCGTGAAGAACTGCGACCTGAACGCAGCGCGTCTGCCAATTCCGCCACGTCGGCATCCAAAGGCTTTAACCCTCGCACTCCTTTAAGCTACTTCATTTTTGAAAAAATGCAAACCTTTTTTCTCAAAAAAAACATTTTTATTTTCAACACGCAATTTTTATAAAGCATAACATTTTCAGATCAAAACATTTTTCATTTTAACTGACAACCGGGGGTTGACTTTCAAAATGTCACATGCTCCTGAGTCCGTGAAAGAAATGAATAAAAAAGGGGCGTAAAAATAGAAAAACCTGTTGATAAACAGTATATTATGATTACTTAATTCAACCATATAAAGTTTAACCCAACAGGTGAATAGTGATTAA
>JAQUTL010000004.1 GCA_028709805.1 Victivallaceae bacterium | reverse complement strand
ATCACTATTCACCTGTTGGGTTAAACTTTATATGGTTGAATTAAGTAATCATAATATACTGTTTATCAACAGGTTTTTCTATTTTTACGCCCCTTTTTTATTCATTTCTTTCACGGACTCAGGATAAGGATAATCTCTCCAGCTTTCCGGCGATCCGTCTTGAGAAATATGAATATCGAATGAACGCCGATCGGAAAAAAAATTCCGTTTCAATCTTTTTAAAAAAGTGGCAATCGCATACATCATGGTTCTCTCCCGACGCAGAATTTAATAATATACTATTTAAACTTTAAATATATATTATTATTATAGCCTGTCAATTTGTTAATAACCGCAAAATCAAGCTCAAAAATGATGGTTGAAAGTTGTTGTCAATACTGTTCGCTTTATTCTGACAATCAATCAAACTTTTTTTGCTTACAACTTTTATACATTTTTTCAACAACTTCTCAACAGCTTTTTTTACAGGTTGAAAATCAGTCATTTTTAACTGTATTCTGAATGCCGAAGCGATGACATTCCAAAATATAATCCACCGCTTCCTCCGCGTTGTCGACGATTTTATACATTGATTCGTCTTTTGGTGAGATATAATTGTTTTTAAGAAGAGATTCCTCAATCCATTCGGTAAACGGAGTCCAGAATTTTTTTCCGACCATGACTACCGGGATCGGGTTTATTTTACCGGTCTGAACCAGCGTCAGCGATTCGGCCAGCTCGTCGAGCGTTCCGAATCCTCCTGGAAAAAACACCGCGCCAACGGAATATTTGAGAAGACATACTTTTCTGATGAAGAAATAGCGAAATGACATTTCCGCGTTCTGATACTGGTTTGGACGCTGTTCGTGCGGCAGTTCGATGTTCAAACCGATCGACGTGCCTTTCTTTTCAAACGCTCCTTTGTTGGCCGCTTCCATGATGCCGCCGCCGCCGCCGGTGACAATGCCGTATTTATTGTCGACGAGCAGTCCGCCGAGTTTTTCGGCTTCGAGATATGGCGTTTCCTCCGGTTTGGTTCTGGCCGAGCCGAACACTGAAATCAGGTGAGAAAATTCGTGCATTGTCTCAAACGCTTCGACAAATTCCGACATTATCCGAAATATTCGCCAGGTGTCGCCGGGCGTTACCACATTGTCGCCGATATGACTGAGATCGCAGCAATTTTGTCCGCTCATATTTACTCATCTTTCTTTTTTATACTTGATATTTGGGATAAATATAGAGGTTTGTCAGGCAAAATCAAATTTTTTGCGGACATATAATAAAAAAATCAAAATGAATAAGTTTTTTTAATTTTTTTTCACTGCGTCAACGTGATTGATAAGCCGGTCATATTCTTTTTCATAAATTGCGATTAAACTGGAATAAGTGAAGTCGCGCATCACCTTCAGACGGCCGTTCTCCGCCATTTCCGGAAGTTTTTTCCGCTCGTTCCAGGCCTTTAGCATGCACTCTCCAAGTCCATCGACATCCTCTGATTTAAATAAATAACCGTTGACGCCGGGTTCGACCAAGTTCGGATCCACCGCGTCGCTTTGAATGACCGGTATTCCTCCGGCCCACGATTCGACCACAACGGCTCCGGAATTCATAAAACGCACCGGAATGACATGAATGTCGCTTTGCTGAAGAAATCCGATAACCTCTTCACGTGCGATCATACCGGTGAAAAAACACCGTTTTTCAAGACCGGACTTCCTGATCGATTCATGCAGCGCCGCCGCCAGTTCCGGTTCATAATCGTCGCGGCCGACCACGGCAAGAACCGCTTTTTCCATTTTTCCGGCAGTGCGGACAAACGCCTCCACCGCGATATCCTGTCCTTTGATTTTTGAAATGCGGCCGAGAAGAAGGAAAACCATCGCGTCCGCCGGAATGCCGTATTTCTCCCGCACATTGGGGGTTTTCAAAGCATATTCGTCGGGAAGTATCGGAACCGGTGAAAAACTTACGCTTTTGCAGCAGCGGCGGTAAACGGCGATTTCACGGTTTGAAATTGCAAAAATGTGGTCACAGACGGAAAAAAGAAAACGTCTTATCCGTCCCGGCCGGTAGCGGTCAAGCATATTGGGATCAATTTTTCCGGTCTTTCTCTCAATTTCCGCATAGTCAAGAAGATCGAACGAACAGAGAATAAACGGTATTCGCCTGATTTTCGCGGCCAGCAGCGCCATAATGTTATTGTGGTTGAGCGCCGGGAAAACTTGGACAACATCGAATTTTCCAAAAAGAATCCGGAAAAAGACACCGATCATAAGCGTGTCGCGGCGGATGTTCGGAAATTTTCCGGCAACGTTTTTCCAGTCTCTGAGGCGGAAAACCCGGAATCCGTTCATCTCTTCCGTTTTCGGCGTTTCGGCGAGGCGGCGCGGCGTAAAAACGGTTAAAGAATGACGCTTGGCCAACTCTTTGGCCTGAAAATAAAGATTCGTTTCCGCCCCGCCGACTTCCGGATAAAATCGATTGAGCACAAGCGCAATTCTGAAGCGTTCTTTTTTCATATTTTTCTTTCTCCGTATGCCGACTTTATTTGCTAAGCAAAAAGATGAGAGATCAATATTTTGAATCCGATGGCGATCAGGACCAGTCCGCCGATGATTTCGGTTTTTCTTCCGAAAATCTTTCCGGCTTTTCTTCCGATCCAGACGCCGGAAAAGCTGAATATCCCGGTAACCACCCCCATGACTGCCGAGCAGCAGAGAAGGTCGGCAGAGGTGTGCCCGGACAGTGGAATCGACGCTCCCACCGCCGCGGCGTCAATACTGGTGGCAACGGCGAGAACAAACATGGATTTAATCTTGAAAACGTCGCATTTTTCGTGTTCTTTGCACAAATCCAAGTCCGGACGGAAGGACTCCCAGATCATTTTTGCGCCGACAATAAACAGCAGCACAAACGCGATATAGTGGTCGAATCCGGTAATCAGCGGCCCGAATTTACTGCCGGCAAATCCGCCTCCGAGCGGCATGATGAATTGGAATCCTCCGAAAAAAAACATGGCCAGCAACGCCTTGCGCCACGGTTTTTCCGGCGAGGTCATCGCCCCGGAAACGGAGACGGAAAAGGCGTCCAGCGAAACGCCGAACGCCAGAAGAAGCATCTCGATGAACGGCATTATTTTTTAAGACCTTCAAAAATAAGTCCGAGCACCGCCTTTTGCACGTGCAGCCGGTTCTCCGCCTGATCGAAGACGATGCTGGCCGGAGAATCCATGACCTCCGCCGCCACCTCTTCGCCGCGGTGAGCCGGAAGGCAATGGAGAAATTTTGCATTCTTCTTTGCCGCAGCCATCATCTTTGCGCTGACTTCATAAGGCTTGAGTATGCGCAAACGTTCGCGGGACTCGTCTTCAAATCCCATCGACACATAAACGTCGGTATAAAGATAATCGGCGTTTTCCGCCGCCCTTACCGGGTCGGTCTCCCACGTGACGAACTCGCTCATCAAGTCCTTGCGCGGGCGGTATTCCTCCGGCGCCGCAACCGTAAGATGCATGCCGGTGAGTTTTGCCGCCAGCATCAGCGAATTGCAGATATTGCTCGAACCGTCGCCGGCGAAGACCATTTTGACGCCTTCAATCCGGCCGGAATATTCTTTGACCGTAAGCAGATCGGCCAGAATCTGGCACGGATGATATTCATCGGTCAGCGCGTTCACCACCGGAATTGTGGCGACTCTGGCCAGCTCCTGAACGTCGGCATGGCTGAATGTGCGGATCACAATGCCGTGGAGATAGCGGCTGAGCACATTGGCGGTGTCGGCTACGGTCTCGCCGCGACCGACCTGCATCTTCGACTGGTCGAGATAGAGCGCGTTGCCGCCAAGCTCGTAAATACCGACTTCAAAAGACACTCTGGTCCGGGTGGACGATTTTGCAAAAATCATGCCGATAGACTTGCCGGCCAGCGGTTTATAATCCGCCGTCGCGCGGTTTTTCTTAAGGTCGGCGGCCAGCGCAAATATTTTTTCAAGGTCGTCCCGGGTTATGTCGTTAAGGTTCAGCAGGTCTTTTTTCATGACAAAGATTCCTTTCTTTGAGCTGAGAAATCGGCAAGTCCTTTTTCTATTGCCGCAATCGCCATGTCGCATTCTTCCCGTGAAACGTTGAGCGGCGGCAGCAGACGCAGCACATTTTCACCGGCGGTAAGCGTAATAAAATCGTATTTGAACAGCATTTGCTGAAGCGGAGCGGCCGGAGAGTCCAGAACCACGCCGATCATCAGACCCTTGCCGCGCACCCCCTTGACGAAGGAGTACGGCTTGGTGATTTCATTCAGGCGCCGGAAGAGATACTCGCTCTGTTTTTTCACATTATCCAGCAGATTTTCCTCTTTGATCGTGCGCAGCGTGGCCAGCGCGGCGGCGCAGGCCAGCGCGGTTCCGCCGAAAGTGGAGGCGTGATTGCCCGGCTGCAGCGTGTCGGCATATTTGCGGCTTGCGATCATGCAGCCCATCGGAAATCCGTTGGCCATTGCCTTGGCCATGGAAAGCACGTCCGGCTTCACGCCGAATGACTGATGGGCGAAAAGCGTGCCCATCCGCCCCATGCCGCACTGCACTTCGTCAAAAAGCAGCAGAATATTTTTTTGGTCGCACAGGCCGCGCACTTTTTTAAGATATTCCTGATCGGCGGGAAGAATTCCGCCTTCGCCCTGAAGCGGTTCCATTATCACGGCGCACACGTCTTGGGTTATGGCGTTTTCCAGCGCGGCGATGTCGTTGAACGGCACAAATTTAAATCCGGGCATATCCGGTTCAAAACCCTTGCGGTATTTGCTTCTGCCGGTGGCGGCGAGCGTTGCCAGCGTCCGGCCGTGAAACGAGTTTTCCATGGCGATGACGGTGTTCCGTCCGCCGGAGGCGTTGCCCCACTTGCGGGCGAGCTTGATCATACCCTCGTTGGCCTCGGCGCCTGAATTGCAGAAGAACACCTTGCCGTCAAACCCGAATCCGACCAGCTCGGAAGCCAGTTGCGGCATCAGGGTGTTGAGATAAAGGTTTGAAATATGAACCAGCGTTCCCGCCTGTTCCGTGATCGCGGCCGTCACGTTCGGGTGGCAGTGGCCGAGATTGCAGACGGAAATGCCCATGGCAAAATCAAGATAGCGTCGGTTTTCCGTGTCAAACAGAAAAGTACCGGCGCCGCGGCTGAAAACCAGCTTCGGCGCGTAGGTCGGCATGACATATTCGGAAAAAAGCTCCATCGTTTTTTTAGCCAGATCGCCCATATTGCATCTCCTATGTATATTGATAAGAAAATATTAAGATAACACGGTTTTTATGAAAAGCAAATAAAAAAGGTCCGGAACCGTCTGGCGGTTCCGGACCGTATGGCTTGGCTGTGTCTTATTTCTGCGCGGAAATTCCGAACAGATAATAACTCAGGTGTTTGGCCACAGGTTCGACGATAACGGCGCGGATCGGCATTTCCGGCGCCGGGTTTTCCCAGGTGGAGTACCAGATTTTGGCGTCGCCGTTCCGCAGGCGGTTGGAGGGGCCGAGTTTGAAGTTGTCTTCGTCGGACATCGGCGCGATCTCGCTGTAGTATTTTACCGGAATGTCCGCCATGCTGCCGTCCGCGTAGATCGCGGTGAGTTTCGCCACCGGCTCGAACCGTTCAAGCTGTTCATCCATCGTGGTGTGGAGGAAAAACAGCCGGGACGCTTCGACGCCGTTCAGCGGAACGACAACCTCGCGCGGCGCGCCCGGATTCAGTTTGGACTGCACGGTGACCGCGGCCGGATTTCCGTCGATTTTGGGCAGATCGAAGAAGACCTGGCCGACCCGGACGCTTTCCGGCGCCAGCATTACCGCCGCCGCCGAGGCGTCACCGTAAAGGAACGGATTGTTTTCCGGCGTGATTTCAATATTTGCCGCGCCGTCAAGATCAACGGCGAATCCGGGTCCGGACGGCAGCGTCTTCAGCGGATCGAGCATGGCGGAGGCCAGTTCGTGCGAATCGTAGCGGTTGGCTTCGGGGCGGGCGTCCCAGCTCCAGGTGGCGGTGCGGGTGTATGGGGCGACCTGGTTGAAGCCGTCGAACAGCACGTCGCGGTTGCCGAAATAGCCGTTCCAGACGGTCTGGAGCATACCGATGCCGCCGGCGGCTTTCACCGCGGGGGTGAGGTGTTCGTGGTTGCCCTTGTCGTACCAGGTGGCGCCGATAACGTCGAACCCGTCGTTGCGGAAAGCGCGGACGTCGGGATAATCGGTGTAGGTGCCGGCGTAGCGCCAGTCGGCGATGACGATGTCCTTGGGCAGCTGCGGGCGGAGTTCGGCGATATGGTGCGGTTCGCCGCCGAAGCCGTTCTCCGGACATTCCTGCTTGGTTACGAACATGTCGTGCCAGATCATCAGCCGCATGTTGCGCTGCTTGGCGTAATTATAGTAGTGCATGATGTCGTCATAGATGATCTTTTTGGCGCCCTTGGCGAGATTTTCGGGGCGGTTGGGGAATTTGGCGTCCTGAAAGAAGAAGACTTCATCGTGACCGATGTGGAGATACTTCGGATGATTGAAAGTTTCGACAATTTCGTCGAGCGTGGCGTCCATGAAGTCGTAAAGACCGGGCGCGGAAACGTTGTAGGCGTAGGGGAAATCGGGGTCTTCGGCCCAGTCGGGATTGCGGTCGGCGTTTTCTCCGAACAGCCATTCGCAGTGGCCGAGGGTCTGGAACAGGGGCGACGCGTCCATATAATTGTCGTTGGCGACCGCGATAAGTTCGCGGATCTGTTCCTTGGAAATGGCTCCGGGGCGGTGCAGCGCGGCGGTGGTGTCCCACTTCGCGTACTCGCACTCCATGATGATCTCGTTCATTTTCAGCGGAGCGAGGATATTCTCGATCAGGTCTTTATGGAAGACGGTGGAGTAGTCGTCGATCAGGAACATGGCGCCGCGGTACGCGAGGTCCGGCCAGTCGACGATTTCGGCGCCGGAGAACGCGGCGGTCTTCGGGTTGTAGAGATTGCGCAGCGTCTGGAGTGCATAGAACGCGCCGCGCGGCGTGGCGGAGGCGATGACAACGCCGTCCGGGGAAACGGAGAGTCGGTATCCCTCCGGATTGTTTTTGACCGGATTTTCGGGATCGACGGTGATTTTCAGTGAAAGTTTGTCCACCGGAACGCCGGTTTGTTTGCCCAGCACCCGGTCGACGGCGCGGGAAAGCCGGGCCGTCTCGACTGCGTCGACGCCGCTGATCGCAATATTTTCTTCTCCGGCCGGCGCATACTCTTTTCCGGTGCGCGCGATCTCCTTGACCGCCGGCAGCATCGGCCGGACGGCCGGCGGCGGCGCCGCCACCAGGTCGGCTTTGGGTTCCAGCTCGGCGGTGGTGTTTTCAACCTCGCGGATCACGGCGGTCTGAATTGCGTCGTTCGGCTCGAAGGTCACCAGAATCCGGCTTTTCACCGGAACGTTTTTCTCGATCATGAACTGTTCGGAGCCGAGCCAGAAGCCGTTGCGGTTTTCAAACTGGTTGTAGCGGCGGTCTCCGAGGTTCAGGGCCGGCCCCTCCTGCACGGAGACGGCGAGGCGGCCGTACCGGGTGTTGAACGTCATTTCCCGGGCGCCCTTGAAATAGTAGTGAACCATGGTTTTGTCGTAGTTTTCAGGAATGGTTCCGGAAACGGCGGATCCGTCGTCAAGTTTCGCGGTGTATTCTGCGCCGGAAAGCAGGCGCACCGGCATCATCATCGCGGTATATTCCATTCCGGTCGGCAGGTCGGAGACCAGAACGCCCTCCATTTCGATCAGAAAGCCGTTGTCGCCGGCGGTCGCCCGGTAGATTGGAAGTTTGAACACATCGTCATTGCCGTTCTGAATCATGGCGGCGAACCGGCCGTCTTCGGAATTCTGATAAGTCATCGGGGCGTTGACGGTATAATAGCGCAGCTGCCAGTCCGGGCTGGCGGCGATCACCTGGCTCAGGCACGAAAGTTCGAATCCGTTGCCGGAGAGGTTGAACCCGCGTTTTGAGCTGCTGACAAAGCCGGGGTCGGCGGCCGAACTTCCGGCGACCGTGAATGCGGCGGATAATGCCAATAAAAATTTTTTCATGCGTTCTCCTTTTACAAAGTGTTGGCTCCGTAATGTAAACCGCCGGAGAAAAAAAGCAAGTTTTTCCGGCGCGATGATTGTAAAAAACCTGCGGGCGGGGTATTTTATCATTCTTTGTGGAACTAAAAACAAGGGAAACAAACATGTTAATGCTTGAAGCGTTCGAGGATCTGCGGACCGAGGGGCTGAAACGGGCTCGCGCTCTGGCGGACTATTACGCCGCCAATCAGCGGCCGTATCGGGATTATCTGCACGGCGCCGGAACGTTTCCGCCGTCGATCAATTTTCTTGGAACGGCGGAGACCGGCGCCACCAACTGGCTGATCGGGTTCGCGTCGATGGGTCAGCTTGCGGCGGCGAAGGCGTTCAAAAGCGACCTGTACGGCCACTCGGCGGAAAAAATGATGAATTATCTGCGCTCGCTCCAGATATTCGATCCCTACGTCATGACCCATTACGGCGCGATCCGTGAGATCACCGCCCATACGCCGTGGTGTTATGTGCGCGACGCGCTTTCCGGCGCATGGGGGTTTCTGGAATATTACCGGGCGACCGGAAACGCCGAATATCTCGAACGGGCCAAGCTGTGGTCGCAGTGGTATTTCAAGCACGGCTGCGACGAACGGTTTCTGCCGAAATGGGGCGTGTCCTTCGGGCCGCCGGTTTCCGGCGGCACGCCGGAGATGCTAGACCACATGCTGGGCGATTTTTCCGGCGGCAGTCTGAATTTCTTCTATCAAATGTACAGGACCACCGGCGACGCCGGGTATGTGGACGACCGGTTTACGGCGTTTGCCGAATTTTATCTGAACAACTGCCGCCGTCCGGAGGGTTTTTTCAAGACCGTCCGCAAGGCCGACGGCTCGGTGCCGGAAGACGATCCGCAGCAGGGACTGCACAAGTCGAACGACGATTTTTCCAGTCTGGGTCTGCTGTGCGCTTACCGCGTCACCGGCGACCGGCGTTATCTGGACGCGGTCGGCGGATTTCTGGACTGGGTGTTTTCCGTCCAGCAGGCCGACGGGTCGTTTGAAACTTCGGCCGCCGGGATTCCGGTGGTGCTGAACATCATGCTGGAAAGCGAGGGGCTGCTCGGTCCGTGGCCGGAGTCCCGGCTGGAGGCGGCGCGCCGCGCGCTGCTGTTCCTGATGGGGCGGCAGTCTTCCGGCGACATCATTCCGGCTCAGCGCGGCGGCATCGACGAATACGGCGACTGCCGCACCGGTGCCCGCGCTTCCGGTTACGCGCTGATCGTTCTGCTCAAGCTCTTCGCCGACGAAAAACGTTTCCTGACCGCCGAATAATTCAAGGAGTGCCAAGATCATGACGATTGCAGACAATGTTTCCGAATTGCGCGACGCCGGGCTGAACTGTGCCCGGAAGATCGCCGACTTCTACGTTCGCAACCAGATCCGCTACCGTGACTGGGAGCCGGGCGCCGGCAGCTTCTTTTTCTCCTGTGACGACCGCGGCAACCCGCAGGCCACCGCCACCCAGTGGGCTCTGGCATTCGCCGCCATGGGCATGTTTTCGGCGGCGCGGGTGTTCGACGAGCCGAAATACCGCCGCTGCGCCGAAAAAATGGGCGCCTATATGAAGACGCTTCAGATATTTTCGCCGTTTCTGCCCCGTCATTACGGAGCCTTGCGCGAACACACGCCGCAGACCACCTGGTGCTATGTGCGTGACGGACTGTCCGGCGCATGGGGGTTTGTCGAGCTTTACCGCGAGACCGGCTGCGGCGAGTATCTTGAGCGGGCGATCCTGTGGGCGGAATGGTTTCTGCGCGAGGGGCGCGACGGCGAGAACTGGCCGCTGTGGGGCGTTGATTTCGAGCCGAAGTTCCGGGACGGCAGCGCACTGATGCGCAACGACGTCGCCGGCGACTTCTCCGGCGGCAACCTGAATTTCTTCTATCAGCTCTACAAGGCCACCGGGGATAAAAAGTGGGTGGGCGACTTCTTTACCGACTTCGCCGGCAAATATGTCCGCTTCATCCAGCAGGATGACGGCTATTACCGCACCATATTAAAAGCGACCAAACAGGTCCCGGAGGCCGACCCGCAGGGCGGGCTGCACAAGTCGAACGACGATCTTTCCAGTTTGGGTCTGCTCTGCGCCTACCGGGTCACCGGCGACGTGCGGTTCCGGATGGCGGCGGAGCGGTTTCTGGCGGCGGTTCACCGCGACCGGCGGCCGGACGGGTCGCTTGAAAAGACCGTGGCCGGGATTCCGGTGGTGCTCAACACCGTGCTGGAGGGCGAGCCGCTGGGAATGGAACACCCGTTTTCGGCCGCGGACGAGGCGGCGGCGCTCAAGTTTCTGTTTTCGCGCCAGCACAATGCGGAGATATATCCGCTGTTTGAGGGCGGGCTGAACGAATACGGCGACGGCGCGGTCTGTTCGCGTTCCAGCGCCTATGCGCTGATCGTTCTTCTGAAACTGTTCGGCGGCGAGACCGGATTTTTGACGGCCGGCGAATAAAATCCGGAAAAAATGCGAAAAAAACGGGAGCCTTATTTGACTTTTGAAAAAACCGGGGTATCTTAGATGGTGTTGCGAGCGTAGCTCAGTCGGTAGAGCATCACGTTGCCAACGTGATTGTCGCCGGTTCGATTCCGGTCGCTCGCTCCAAATGAAAAAACACGCCTTGCGGAAACGCCGGGCGTTTTTTTTATTCCGGAGTTCATGAGGAGAAAATCGATCAAACAGCCGTCGGGTTCCCGGCGGATCCCGGCCGGGGCGCGGTGGCGGCGGCGGGGGACAACACACCAGGATTATAATGAAAACCACAAATGCGGCGACGGCTTACAGTCGCGGCGTATTTCTGGCGGTGGCCGCCGCGGTGGCTTACGGCACCAATCCGCTGTTCGCGCTTCCGCTGTATGCGGACGGGTTTGACGCCGACACCATGCTTCTGCTCCGCTACATTCCGGCCGCGCTGCTGCTTGGCGGCTGGATGCTGCTTAAAAAGGAGAGTTTCCGGATGGGGTGGCGGGAGCTGGTCGGCGCGGCGGTGTGCGGACAGCTGTTTTCGCTCTCCTCGCTGTTTCTGTTTTTGAGCTACCGGAAAATGGACGCCGGGGTGGCTTCCACGCTGTTGTTTGTTTATCCGATGATGGTGGCGCTGATTATGGCGATCGGGTTCCGCGAAAAGTCCGGGGCGAAGGTGTGGATCGGGATTTTGCTCTCGCTCGGCGGCGTGGCGCTGCTGTGCCGGCGGGCGGACGGCGCGGCGGTCAGCGGCGCCGGACTGTGGCTGGTAATGCTTTCGGCGCTTTCGTACGCGATCTACATGGTGGCGGTCAACCGGTCCGGTCTGCGGGGGATGCCGGCGGTGAAGCTCACGTTTTATGTGGTGCTGTTCGGGTCGCTGCTGTATCTGGTGCGGCTGCGGTTCGGGGTGGACATCAAGGGTGAGTTCAATGCGCCGGCCTGGCTCAACATTGCCGGCATCGCGCTGTTTCCCAGCGTGATTTCGATGACCTGCACCACGCTGGCCATCCAGCGTATCGGCGCCACGGTGACGGCGATTTTCGGCGCGCTGGAGCCGGTGACGGCGGTGGTGATCGGCGTGACGCTGTTTGAAGAGCGGCTGTCGGTGCGGATTGTTCTGGGCATTGCGCTGATTCTGGTGTCGGTGGTGCTGGCGGCGCTTGACCGGCGCGGCGGGCGCGGGTGATTTTTTAGTACTTTTATTGTTGACGCGATTGAAAATCCGGCGTCGCGCCGTTATTATTAGTATAATTGAGCGGAGAAAACAAGCGAAGTCGCCCGTCGGGCGGAAAGGAAATAATGGAGATCAAAAACTGGCTTCTGTCCGCGGCGGCGGCCGTGTTGTGCGGCTGTGCCGCCAATGCGCCGGCGAGTCTGCTGTCCTATAATATCCAGATCGGGCTGAAGGCCGACCGCGAGACCGCCGATTTGAACGGCACGGCCGAGGCCATCCGCCGGGTCGGCGCCGAAACCGTGGTTTTGAACGAGGTGGACAAGGGAACGGAACGCTCCGGCGGGGTCGATCAACCGGCGTTCATCGCCGGCAAGCTCGGGTATCATTATGAATTCGGCTTCGCCAGTCCGCGGCCGGGCGGCGAATACGGCAATGTGATAATGTCCGAATATCCGCTGGAGCGGCTGGCGCTGATCGACCTGCCGTCCAACGCGATTGAAGCGCGGTCGGCGCTGGTGGTCAAGGTGCTGGCGCCCGAACCGTATTATGTGGTCGGCACCCACCTGACCTATGACCGCGACCTGGAGGAGGTCCGCGTCCGGTGCGTCGGGATGATAACCGACTACATGAAAACGAACGGCTTTACACCGTTTGTGCTGATGGGCGATCTGAACGCCCGCCCCGACAGTCATACGGTCGCCCGGCTCCGCGAACTCGGCTATCTGGTGGTGAACGACATTGCGCCGGAGGAGAAAACCTATCCGGCCGGCACGCCGAGGGTTCTGCTGGACTACACGGCGGTGTATCCGGCCGACGCTGCGAAGATCGTCACTCATTTTGTGGTCAACGAGCCGGCGGTGTCCGATCATCGGCCACTGTATTCCGAGATCGTCTTTCAGCGCTGACCGTTTGTCAGCCGGCCGGAGGCCTTGTATTCGTGTCCATGGTTTGGGCAACATATTATATTTTACAAAACACCTGAAGGAGACCGGATGCTGCTGAAGTTTTTTACACTGCTGTGCGCGCTGACCGCCGCCGGTTCAATGTTTGCCGGAACGGTGCCGCTGAACCGGTGGACGGTGGCGGGGCCGATTCCTGAGACGAACTGGGACGAGGCGGCGGCCGACCGTTTTCTGGTCGAGCCGCTGGACGAGGTGTGCGGCGTGCCGGTGTCGGCCTATGTCAACCCGCGCGACCCGGAGACCGACGGACTGTTCTTTATCGAGTACTTCAAAACGATTCCGGACGGTCCGGCTGTCGCCTATGCCGCCGTCGATGTCGATTTTGGATCGGAGTGCTCGTATCTGTTCAAATTCAACACCGACGACACCGCCGCATTTTTTGTGAACGGCGTTCAGATATTCAAAGCTGAAGGCGAGTCGTTCGACAATCTGTTCATAGTAAAGTTTCGCAAAGGGGTCAACCGGATTGCGGTGAAAAGCTGGCACAAGTCCGGATTCTGGGCGGTGGTGCCGACCGCAATGGACGGTCCGCTGACCGGCGAACAGTGCGCCGCGGCGGAAGCGCGCATGAAAACCATCGTCCGGGTGACGGCGATGTCCTGCAACGCGCCGATGATCGACGGTCTTTTTGTCGGCACCGCCGGCGCCGAACCGGAGCTTGCGTGGTCCGATCCGGCGGCGGCAGAGGTGATGTTCGGCGGCAACCCGGTATCGTTCAGCTGGTTGGACGAAAAGATGAACCCGGTTTCCGATTTTTCCGCGCCCGGACTTTATTATGTTCTGGCCGAGGCGGAAACGGTGGACGGCCGCCCTTACAAGTCGCTGTTCTGCTATTATCTTCTGAAAGACGGCTGGCGCGACGACCCGGAGATCGTGAAGTTCGCCGGAGCGCTCCAATGGAAAGAGCCGTTCGATGTGTTCCGCTCCACCTGGAGCGCCGGACCGCAGCGGTTGAAAAATTATCTTGAAAACGGCGACCGCGAACTGTCGTGGAACCGCAAGCCCGGCGTGTCGCGTTTTGTGACCGGATGGCGGCAGAAGAACTATCCGGCCGACCTGGTTTGTCCGGCGCCGCCGGAGGAGCTGGCGACGCCGGCTCCGGTTGTCCGTTTCGGGAGCGAGGCGGAGGCCGGATTTGTTCCCGGCAGCCGTGAAAAGTTCGCCGCGCTGTGCCGCGAATGGTATGAAAAAAGCGGCAACGCCTTTTACTGCATGATCGCCCGCAACGGCGTGGTGGTCTATTCCGAGGGTTTCGGCGAAGTGAACGGCGAAAAGATAACGCCGGTTACCGCATGCAGCATGGCCAGTATGTCCAAACTGTTCACCGGACTGCTGTTCGCCCGGTTTCTGGATCAGGGGCTGATGGATCTGGACGAGGATATGAGCCGCTTCATGCCGCCGCTGGCGGCGGTTCCGGAGTGGAAGCTCACGCCGCGGCGCTGCTTCAATCACACCGGCGGTTTTTCCGGCCACGGCAATTTCGGCGGCATCCGCAACGCGCTTGGAGACTTTGAAATAGCATACTGGCTTCCCGCCGCGCACCCCGGAACCGAATGCAACTACAACGGCGTCGGCCCCAATCTGATGGGAATGTACATGATGAACGCCACCGCCACGCCGATCGACCGGCTGTTCGAAGACAACTATTACCGTCAGCTCGGCATAACTACCATGTCCGGCGACGATCAGGGCGGCGGCTATTCCGCCGGAGCCGCCGATCTGGCCAAGCTTGCCCAGCTCTTGCTCAACCGCGGCAGCTACGGCAAGTGGCGGTTCTTTTCACCGGAGACATATGAAAAGCTGATGCCGCGCGACATTCGCGCCGACAACCCCGGCATCAGGATGAGTTCAACCTGGTTTTTCGGGCGTTACGGTGTGGGCATCCATCCGTTCCGGGCGCCGTCGGACGATCCCGGCGCGGTGCAGTATTACGGTCACGGTTCGGCCAGTTTCACCGTGTTCGGGTTTGACCCGGAATATCAGACATTCATCGTTCAGGCGCGCGACGACAACGCCGCGCCGGAAATCAACGCCGAATACCGGAAAAAACTGGAGGATCTGGTCTGGAGTTCGGTGGAAAAATAATTGTTTTATCCGAATATCACCTTCAAACGCGGCATCGGCCGCGTTTTTTTTGCCGGTCGCGCAATCCGCCGGAAAATCTTTTACAAAATCCGGAAGTATGCTATATTATTATAAATAACAAACCAAGGAGAAAATCATGTTTGAAGCGTCGTCGCTTGAATTTTTGAAAAACCTGCTTGAAACCTCCAGCCCCTCCGGATACGAGGAGGAGGCCGCGGCGGTTTTCGGCAACTACATTAAATCTTTTACCGACCGGGTGGATCAGGATGTGCTCGGCAATACCGTCGGCGTGCTGAATCCGGACGCTCCGGTGCGGGTGATGCTGGCCGGCCATTATGACGAGATCGGATTTCAGGTTGTCCACATCTCCGACGAGGGGTTTATCTATTTCCGCAAAAACGGCGGGATTGACAAGCTAAACATTCCGTCGAGCGAAGTGAATATTCTCACCGCGAACGGCAAGGTTCCCGGCGTGATCGGCAAAAAGCCGATCCATCTGCTCAAGGCCGCCGAGCGCGACACGCCGGTCGAGCTTGAAGACCTGTGGATCGACATCGGCGCCTCCAGCCGGGAGGAGGCCGAGAAGCTGGTCTCCGTCGGCGATCCGATCGCCATGCGGGTCAACTATCGCCGGCTCAACGAAAACCGCATCATGTCCAAGGGGCTGGACGACAAGATCGGCGCCTTTGTGGTTGCGGAAACCCTGAAGGCGCTTTCAAAGCGCAAGCTCAACGTTGCGGTCTTCGGCGCCGGGACGGTTCAGGAGGAGCTTGGCATGCGCGGCGCCATCGGCTGCGCCTACCGGATCAAGCCGCAGATCGGCTTTGCCATCGACGTGGGCTTCACCACCGACATTCCCGACGTGCCGAAGAAACTGCTCGGTGAGCTTAAACTCGGCGGCGGCCCGGAAATATCGCGGAATGCCGACAACAACGAAGTGCTCGGCCGCATCGTCCGGGCCGTAGCCAAAGAGCACAAGATCGCCTATCAGAGTTCGACCAGCCATTCGGCCACCGGCGGCACCGACACCGCGGTGATTCAGCTTACCGGCGGCGGCGTTGCCACCTGTCTGGTCAGTATTCCGAACCGCTATATGCACTCGACGGTCGAGATGTGCGATTTGCGCGACGCGCGCGGCGCGGTGGACATCCTTACGGAAACCATCGCATCGCTCAAGGGCGACGAGTCTTTCATCCCGTCACCGCTTAATTGATGAAAAAACGGAAAAAATAACAATCGCGGTTGTTGCAATCCGCGGTTGTTATGATAGATTATTTTACGGATGGGTGTGTACGGCAGTGCCGTCGTCCGTTTTTTCAAAAATAATCAAATAAGATTTTTTATAAAAAGGTGGCAAAATGTCTCAGACTCCAAAATTGGTAATGCTGTCGGAAAAGCTTCGCGGCAAGAGCTTTGAACTGAACAAGGACCTGCTTACCGTCGGCCGGCGCGAACCCTGCGACATTTGTATCAAGGACTCGACGCTGAGTTCCCACCATTGCGATTTCATCCGCACCGGCGAGACGTTCAAAGTGCGCGACAACGACAGCACCAACGGAACGCGGGTCAACAATGTTCAGCTTGCCCCCGGCGAAGAGGTTGAGCTGAAGAATTTTGACGTGATTCAGCTCGGCGCGGTGGAGACGCTGTTTGAATGCGAGGACGGATCGGAGTCGAACGTCGCCAGCCGGACGCAGACCGGAATCGATCTCGATCATACCGAGGTCGGGTTGTCCACGGTGACGCTGGACAACTATTCGCCGTTTGCCAAAGAGGAAAAGCGGCAGCGTGAGCGCAACCGCAAACTGGTGATGATCAGTCTGATCGCCATCGGGGTGCTGTTGCTGATCTGCGTTGTGGTGGTGCTGAGCAGCGTCAACGACATGTAGAGGTCGGGGCGGACTGCTTCAGAATGTTTTTTTTCGAGGCGGAGGCGGGGGTGCGGAATATCGCATCCCGGCTTTCGCCGTTTTGATGTAAACAGCATATACCGGGAAGCCGGACGATCCGGGGCTCGGGTTTGAGGAGAAAATTTCATGCAGAAAGAGAAGAAGGTTCCGGGAGTTCCGAAGTCCCCGCTCAAGCGGCCGCTGCCGCCGTCCGGCATGGTCTGGCTGGCGGTGCTGTTGTTGGTGACGACGCTGTTTTTCTTTGGCCGGAACACCGGCAAGACCGCCGAGTTCACCCAGACGCAGTTTGAGAAACAGCTCGCGGCCGGTCGCATTGTGTCCGCCAATATTGCTTCGCGCGCCAATGACGTTCTGTTTGTCACCGGAAAATACAAGTTGGATCAGGCGCAGGCGGCGCTGGCCGCCGACACCGCCGACGGCGCCGACGGAACCGGTGCTTACGAATGTCAGCTGCTTAATTCCGAACAGCTTCAGAGCGCAATCCGGGAAAAAGTGGCGACGGTTGAGGTGGTTCCGGCGGAAAGCTGGTACAGTTATCTGCTGCCGGCGCTGCCGATGCTGCTGCTGATTGTGCTGTTGTGGATATTTTTCGCCCGGCAGTTCAAAAACGCCAACAAGGGGGCGATGCAGTTCGGCAAGAGCCGCGCAAAAATGGTTGCGCCGGACGAGATCAACGTCACGTTTGACGATGTCGCGGGGTGCGACGAGGCGAAGGAGGAGGTTCGTGAGATTGTCGACTTTCTCCGCGACCCGCTGAAGTTCAAAATGATCGGCGGAAAAATTCCGAAGGGGTGTCTGCTGACCGGACCGCCGGGAACCGGCAAGACGCTGCTGGCCAAGGCGGTGGCGTGCGAGGCCGGAGTGCCGTTCTTCGCCATTTCCGGGTCGGACTTTGTGGAGATGTTCGTCGGCGTCGGCGCGAGCCGGGTGCGCGACATGTTCGATCAGGCGAAAAGCAGTGCGCCGTGTCTGATTTTCATTGACGAAATCGACGCGGTCGGCCGTTCGCGCTTTTCCGGGCTGGGCGGCGGTCACGACGAACGCGAGCAGACGCTGAACGCCCTGCTGGTGGAAATGGACGGCCTTGAGGCGCGGTCGGACGTCATCGTTCTGGCGGCCACCAACCGGCCGGACGTGCTGGATCAGGCGTTGTTGCGGCCGGGCCGCTTCGACCGGCAGGTGGTGATCGACCTTCCCGACATTGTCGGCCGGCGCAAGATACTGGATGTTCACATCAAAAAGATCAAGACCGCGGCCGGAATCGACCTTGACGTTCTGGCCCGGCACACCACCGGGCTTTCCGGCGCCGATCTGGCCAACATGTGCAACGAGGCCGCGCTTCTGGCCGCCACATCGGGCCGCGAGGAGGTCACGCAGCACGATCTTGAAGAGGCGTCCGAAAAGGTCCGCTGGGGGCGCGAGCGCAAAAGCCGCCGCATTTCCGACCGCGACCGGCGCAATACCGCCTATCATGAAGCCGGTCATGCGATTGTGGATATTTTCTGTGAACACGCCACACCGCTGCACAAGGTGACGATCATTCCGCGCGGACAGGCGCTCGGCCTCACCTTTATGCTCAGCGAAGAGGACGAGTATACGCAGACCAGGCTGGAGCTGCTGGACGAAATGGCGGTTTCAATGGGCGGCCGGGTGGCCGAGGAGATCGTTTTCGGGGACGTGGCCACCGGCGCGGTGGCGGACATTGAACGGGCCAGCCACATCGCCCGGATGATGGTGTGCGTGTTCGGAATGAATGACAAGATCGGACCGATCAAATACGGCGATTTCCGCGAACATGTCCATGTCCGGCTTGACGCGGCGCCGCAGGATATTCTGAGTCCGGAGACCGCGCGCGAGATTGACTTGGCGGTTCGGGAATTTGTGACTCAGGCGCACGACCATGCCCGGGAGATACTTTCCCGTGAACGCGAACGGCTCGAGAAGCTCGCCGCCGCGCTGCTGGAGCGCGAAACGCTTTCCGCCGCCGAGGTTTATGAGCTCTTGAGCCTCACGCCGCCCGGTGCGAAGGATGTGACGATCAAACCGGCGGAGACGCCGCTTGAAGCGTAGTGATATAAGGCTGACCCGCGAAGAGTTTGCCGTTGCGGCGGTGAATGGCGGCGGCGGCGAGTGTCTGATCCGGGTGTTCGTCCAGCCGCGGGCCGGCCGCGAAGGGGTGGTCGGTTTGCATGACGGCGAGTTGAAGATCGCGGTCACGGCGCCGCCGGTGGACGGCGAAGCGAATCGCGCGGTGTGCGAGTTTTTGGCTAAATCTTCCGGCGTTGCCAAAGGACGGGTGACGGTGAAACGGGGAGAGACCTCGCGTCACAAGCTGATTGCGGTGGCCGGGATTGAAGTGGAAGACCTGATAAACAAATTGATGGAAAAATAAGATTATGGCAAAAGCAGTGGTTTTTTTGGCGGACGGCATGGCCGATCTGCCGCTGGCCAGTCTGGGCGGCCGTACGCCGCTTGAGGTGGTGGACACTCCGGCAATGGATTCGATTGCGGCAAAAGGACAGAATGGAACGTTTCTGACGCTTCCCGACGGGCTGCCGACCTCCAGCGATGTGGCGAACATGTCGGTGTTGGGATTTTATCCGAAGAAGAATTATCCGGGGCGCGGACCGATCGAGGCGGTCAGTCAGAACATTGATCTGGGGCCGGACGATGTGGCGTGGCGCTGCAATCTGGTGAAGGTTTCGCCGGACGGCACGCTGCTGGACTATTCCGCCGGCCACATTGACAATGCGGTTTCGTCTGAAATCATGAAACTGCTGGAGAAAGAGTTCGGAAGCGACGCGGTGAGCTTTTATCCCGGAGTGAGTTACCGCAATCTCATGGTGCTGCACGGCAAAAAGTTTTCCAATCATGTTTTTTACGAGAAACCGGATTCGTCGCAGGGCGAAAAGGTGGAGAATCTGCTGTGGAAGCCGACGGACGGCTCGCCGGAGGCGGTCTATACGGTGAATTTCATACTTGATCTGTTCAAGCGCACCGCCGACTATCTGAAGCACTGTCCGGTCAAATCCGAGGCGACGCACATTTGGCCGTGGAGTCCGGGTTATTTGCCGAAGATGGCAAAGTTTTCCGAGCGCTATGCCGGAAAGACCGGCGCCATCATCAGTGCGGTCGATGTGATCCGCGGCATCGGAAAATGCGCGGGAATGGATGTGTACGAAGTGCCGGGAGCCACCGGATTCATCGACACGAATTACGAGGGAAAAGTGGCCGCCGCGCTTGAGGCGCTGAAGACGCACGATCTGGTTTATCTGCATGTCGAGGCGATCGACGAGTGTTCGCACATGGGCGATCTGCGGCTGAAGATGCAGGCGATTGAGCTGTTCGACCGCCGGATCGTCGCGCCGGTGCTCAAGGCGCTGGAGGGCGAAGACGTGAATTTTGCGGTTTTGCCCGACCATCCGGTTCCGATTGAGCTGAGAAAGCACACCACCACGCCGGTTCCGGTTGCGGTGGCCGGCCGCCGGTTCAGTCCGGATGACGTCGCCAAGTTCAGCGAACGGCTGGCGCCGACCGGAACGCTCGGTCATCTTTCCGGTGACCGGCTGATCCGGAAACTGCTCGAAATCTGAGCCGTGAACTGCGCGGACAGCGCCGCCGCCATCGCCGCGGGGCGGCGAATGACCGGCGCGGCGCCGTTTCTGCCGGTTGCCGCCGTCGTGCTGCTGGGGGCGTTTCCGGCCGCGCAAATGGCGGTCATTCCGTTTTCTCTGGTGTTGGCGCTGCCGATTGCCCGATTCTGGCGTTTTATTCCCGAAGGGTGGAGTTTTTTCTCCAGAAGGATCGACTGGCGGCTGGTGGCCGGCGCTCTTCCGCTGGCCTTTGCCGGCGTGGTTCTGCTGCAGTTAATCACTGCGGCGGTCGGCCGTTGGTGCGGCGCGGAAATGCGGGAGCAGCCGCTGGTGGAGTGTCTGCACGCGATGTCCGGCTGGCGGCTCGCCGGGTTCGGGTTGCTGCTGGCGGTCGGCTCGCCGGTGCTTGAGGAGCTGGCGTTTCGTCACTGGCTGTTCGGCGGCATGGCTGTCAGAATGAACTGGCGGATTGCGGCGGCGGGTTCGGCGCTGGTGTTCGCGCTGCTCCATTTTTCGCCATGGCAGCTGCCGGGACTGTTCTTTCTCGGGCTGTTCTGGCAGTATGTTTATCTTAAAAGCGGAAATCTGTGGAATTCAATTATTCTGCACTCCGGCAACAACCTGCTTACGCTGCTGCTCACGCTTGCGCTGTAAGCGCGGCGGAGCGGTCAAATGCGTCGAACATGGCTGCGAGGCGGCCGGTTCCGGCGAAGAGTTCGGCCTCGCGCAGGCAGAAACGGCAAACCCGGCGCTCCGGAGTGGCCGCGTCGAAAGCGCTGTACGCCGGACAGCCGCCGACGCAGAATTCCCGGTATGGACACTCCCGGCACTGTTCAAAGACCGCAAGGCTGATTTTCCGCCGGTTGCGCAGATGCTCCATTTCCGGTGATCGCCACGCGTCAAGCAGCGGTGTCCGGTTTATCCGGCCGAGTTCGATCGCCGGCAACTGAACGCACGGAACCATTACCCCGTCCGCCCGCACGCCCATCTGTTTGAACGACGCGCCGCAGCCGGCCAGACACCCGGAATATCCGACCCGTCGATTCTCCTGCTTCTGGCGGTAAAGGTTGCGCCAGCGCAGGAAAATTCCCAGCGGACCGGTTCCGCCGAAAAGACGGTTCGGATAGCGTTCCGCCACGGTGAAATGTTCTTCAATGGCGGCGAAAAGATCGTCGATGGAAAGCTCCAGACCGGCCGGGTCCTTGCCGCAGAGGTTTTCGATGGACACGCAGTTTGTGGTGAGCGCCGGCAGCTTCAGTTCGTCGAAGACTATTTTTGCGGTGGCCATCAGTTGACCGAGGTTGTGACGGCCGACGGTGTCGCGCAGACGCACCGGAACGTTTCTGCTGCGCAGCAGACGGATGGCCCGCACCGCTCCGGCGAATGCTCCTTTGCCGCGCGCCGCGTCGTGAACTTCCTCCGGCCCGTCAAACGATAATTGAACGAAATTGCAGCGTGAAAGCGATGCTATGAAGTCGGCGTGTCCGGCGGTAAGCAGACTGCCGTTGGAAACCAGATCGAAACGCATTCCGAGGTTGCGGAATCCGTCGAGAATCTTAAGAATATCCGGGCGGATCAGCGGTTCTCCGCCGGAAATATTTACATTCATGACGCCGCATGACGCCATTTCGCGGATGAAAAGAAGCCATTCCCCGGCGGACAATTCGTCGGGAACGGCGGCGGGGCTGTCAAAGTGGTAGCAGTACCGGCAGCGCAGATTGCAGCGCGCCGTGACATCCACATACACTTTGGCCGGCGCCGACAGCGGATGCGGAAGCACGTTTAACCTTCGATGACGCCCGACTCGGAGCAGTTGTCCTCAAGACCGGGAAGGAAACATCCCGGGTCCGGCGGAGCGAAACTGCCGCCCTGAGCAAACATGGCGTCCCATCCCTCGAAGTCGAAAATAGCAGGTTTTGCGTAGCTGATTTTTTCCATGATGCACCTTTTTGTCGACGGGAACCGGCGGCGGCGGAACTTTCGCCGCGAACGCCGGAACGCGTCTTTATGATTCGGCCTACTTTTTCTTGCCGAAAATCTTTTCCCAGTTCTCCCGGTAGCGTTTCTCGTCTCCGGGGCGTCTGGCACTTCCTTTTCCTACCATGATAACTCATCTCCTTTCAACGGTTGCGATTTATAATATATCACAGCGTTCAAGGAATGTCAACCCTATTCTATATATTCCACATCGGTGACCACCAGTTTTCCGCCGTCTTCGATCCGGCGCTGGAGGGTGACCAGCATTTTTGTGGTGGCGGTGATTTTATCAAACACCACGTTGTCCGCCTCGTCGAACGAGCCGATCTTGCAGTCGCTCTTGGTGCGCACCGTGCCGTCGGCGTCGGGCGCGCTGATGGAGATGCCGACGCCCTTTCCGTCGTCGTCAATACCGCCGACGTCTTCGATGGTCTGGGCGACCACGATCAGCTGAACCTGAGTTGGAAAGTTGTTGCGCGCTTCAAGAATATTGGCGGTTTTTCCGAAAATCGCCTCTTGCTCTGCGTCGGTGTTCGCGCCGGCGGCGGTGGCGGCAGTGCTCAGCGCTTCGGCGAAGGCCGAGCGTCCGGCGACATAGCCGCCGGCTCCGAAGTCGGAGACGCCGGCGCTGGCGGTGTCCAGTGTGAGCAGGGTGCCGGCGTCGTAATCCTCATACTCGTCGGACATTCTCAGACCGGCCAGCAGGGCTTCCCATGACTTCTTGTTGTCCTGCTCACTGACCTTGGGCGCCTGCATGTTGCGGGCGTTCAGGTCGAACTTCGTGGAATTGGTTACGTCGGAGACATAAACCATGTCCAGCAGTTCGGCGTCGCCGTCTTCATACTTGCAGGAGGCCGGGTTCGGGTTGCCCTTCTTCAGGTTGAGCGTCTGCCATTTGATGCCGCGGTGGATCGCGCCGAGTTCCCAGAGCGATTCGATCTCCTTGTCTTCCTTGATGAAATTGGTGGAGTAGCCGGTGACGTAGCCGGTTTCCTTGTCCTCCTTGTCAAGTCTTCCGCTGTTCTCGGAATCGTGGACATAGACCGGGTGGTTCTGGGAGCCGAGCGAAAGGTGTTTGAAGACATAATCGTCGGTGCTGTTCCATCCGGTGTCCTTGCGGGCCAGAAGTTTTTTTCCGGTGGATTCGCTTTCGCTCTTTTCGCCGCTGGCCCGGCTCTTCCAGTCATCGGGATTCAGATTCTGCCGCGGGTCCTCCACTTCAAACGAGCCGATGTAGGCCATCGTGAAGTTGTAGCCTTCATCGGTGAACCCCGGAACCTCAAAGATATCGTCTTTGGTGAAAGTCTGCTTGATGTTTGCGAAATCAACCGGGTGTTTCGGGGCGTCGGCCGGCGCCAGAATGGCTGAATCGATCGTGATTTCAAGCGTGTCGATCTGCAGTTCGACAGGCACCTCGGCTTCGCCTTGAAGAAGTGGGTAGGAGAATTCCGTTGTCGGCAATTCAACCGGCGAGCCCCAGTCTTCCACCCGGCTGCCTCCATATTTTTTCAGGCCGGCGCCGACAAAGTAGCCTTCGGCGTCTTCGACATCCGAGCCGTCGTCATTCTTCAGCGGACTGTCCTTGGAATCGGCAAATATTTTGAATGTGTTGTCAAACGACTGATCGATGTGGACTTTCGTGCTGCTTTTTGACTTGAGTTCACCGATGAGTTTTACGTTGCCGTACACGGTCATGCTGTAATCGCGGGCATCGTCCTTGTCGTAAAGGTTGATGGCTTCGCCCCATGGAATGAGCTCTGCGGTCATGGTTACCGTCACGCCGCCGGAGGTGCGCTCCGATTTAATGTCCAGCGAGAGGAAGCCGGCTATTTCGTTGATGTAATAAGTCTTCTTGTTGCCGGTGTACGCGGGGCGTCTGGTGTTGCTCCACTCTTCCGGTTTGATGTTGCTGGTGACGTCGGCGGTGTTGTCCCCGAACGGTTTTTTGCCGACGAAGTCGATGATGTTCGCCGCGATCTGTTTTTTCAGGTCGTCGACGTTGTTGAAGGTTCCCTTGTCCTCGTCGGAGGCGCCGGTGAATTTTTTAAAGAACGGCGCAAGCGGCACGTCGGTGTTGGAGCCGACTTTTGTGCCGTTGTCGTCAAAATATCTGGCGCGGTCGTCGGTGTCGATATTGGTCGGCTTGGTGTCGCCCGTGTAGCCCTTCAGCAGATAGTCAACCCGGAGGGTGGGATCGGTCTCATTTTTAATTGTGGTCAGCTTCTTGAGGTCCAGCCGGCGGAAGATCTCATCGACCTGGACCATGCCGTCGTTATTGACGTCTTTCCAGTAAAACTCGTTGGCGTCGGTGGCGGTGGCGTTGCCGACCCAGGTGTAAATCCGGGCGTCCTGCTCCTTGATGTTTGAATTTTCGCTGACCATCCGGCCGAATCCTTCGCGGAAGGTGCGCAGATTGCCGCTGCCGGACCCGGTGAAATCGCCGGCGGAGCCGAGCAGGACTTGAAGCAGGTCGATGTCCTTGATGTCTTCGCCGTGACGGGCTTCGGTCGGCGTACCCCAGGCGTCGTTGATATTGATTTTCGGCGTGAAGTTGGGGATTGCCGCGTAGGCGTAGCGGCCGACGATCGCCTGATTTTTGTCGTCGCGCACAAATATCCAGCGCGGTTCGTCCATGCCTTTGCCGCTGTCGAACTTGTAAATATCGACGTCGTTGACCTTGTATGCCAGCGCGTCGGCGGCCGACCCGCCGTCGTCGGACGAAGACCCGTCGGTCGACGAAGCACTCGTTCCGCTGGCGGTCATGCTGACGATCCGGTTGAAATCGCGCATGTTCGACACCTGCCGCGGCCGGTATCCGGCCTGATTGCGCATCGCGTCGTTGTACCATGCGTCATTCATGACATAGCTCATGGCGGCGATCGCGCGTTCGACGGCGCTGCGGGCCATGGTTTCCACGCTGCCGGTACGGGACAGCGCCGTCGAGTTCTGGTGCTGGAGCAGCATGCTGGAGACAAACGCGGTCATCATGATCAGCAGGAGCGCGAGGACGCCCAGCGCGAAAATCAGCGCGATTCCCTGCTCCCGTTCAATTTTTTCTCTGTTCTTCATAGCGATTCTAAAACTCCCGTGGGTTGCCCAGATAGATCAGGCGGCTGAAGGTGCGTTCGGCGTTCTGGCGGAACTTCTTGGCTTCGTTGCTTTCATCATCTCTGCCGGCCACCATGGCGCGCCAGGTGTTGAAATCGTCGTCTTCAAGCA
This sequence comes from Victivallaceae bacterium, assembly GCA_028709805.1. Taxonomy (GTDB): domain Bacteria; phylum Verrucomicrobiota; class Lentisphaeria; order Victivallales; family Victivallaceae; genus CALXXL01. The sequence goes on along the minus strand of JAQUTL010000004.1, from coordinate 86,536 downwards.
TGGTCAGTTCCACCTGAAGCGCGTAGGTGGGGTCGGTGGCGTCGCCGGCGATGGGTTTGAGCGGATTGGCGCCGTTGTTGTCCTCCAGCTTGAAGCGCTGGCATTTGAAGCTGGTGACGTGATCGATGATGTCATAGGTCACCCGGCCGTTGTTCTGTTCGCCGGAGCCGAAGCGTCCGGTGGTGCCGCCGATGAAATTTTTCTGTTCCGAATCGAACCGCTGGCACAACCCGTCGCGGTTCAGGCCTAAAAGCGAGGTGTAGAAGGCTGGATCGCTGTCGCTTATCACGCGCAGCTGGAAGTGATCCTGCGCCTGAAGAAAGCAGAGCAGATACATGCCGCCCTTGTTGTCCGCGAGTTCGGCCTCGCTGTGCGCGGCGAAGATCAGCTTGGAGGAGTTTTCGTCCTTATAGCAGTCCGGATCGTTTTCCCAGCGTTGTTGGCTTGGTGTCTTTTTCGGGTCGAACTTGTTCTTCATGATGGAGGCGAAATCGAAGTTTTTCAGCGCGTCATCGCCATTGACGTTGACGTTGTGGACGAAGAACGGCGCCTGATTGATTCCGATCTTGGCGTTGCGCACATACTGTTCGACGGCCGAGAGCGCCAGATTAGCCTTGTTGCTGAGCGCGGTCTCCCGTTCGCTGGAGCGCCACAGTTTGTTGGCGGAGACGAAGAACTGGATCACCAGCGCCATGAACAAGGTGAAGATTGCGATCGCGGTCATTATTTCGACCAGCGTGAATTTTTTTCCTGCACTCATGATATTGCTGATCCTCACTCGGCTAAATATTTTTCGATAAAGTAAACCCGCTCCTGCCGCGAGGCCGGAGCCGCCGCCAGCGGCCACGAAACGGTGACAACGAATCTGGTGTAATGGTCTTCAATGCTGCCGGTGAACAGCGGCCCTTCCGTCTGGCTGCCGGGTGCGGTGGACGTTGTGCGCCCCTCCTTAAACACTGCGAAGTCGCCGATCGAGTTGAATTTGACATCCGCCGGATTCTGCCGCTCCACTTTGATCTGGCAGACGAAGTCGGCGTTGAGATAGCCGAACGCGGCCGGATTGTCATCGTTGTCCCTGTTGTCGGTCACATAAGACTTGAAAATTGCCACATAACCGTCTTTATACTTATAGATGCTCAACGGCTCCAGCCACGGTGCGTTGGGGTTGGTGCCGGCATATGTCAGGCCAAGTCCGCTGAACGCGCCGCTGGTCGGCAGATCCTTGTTTTCGATCAGCGGCTGATAATTCTGCAGCGCCGGGATATCCTCGCCGCTGCCATAGTCCCTGAAGTTGTTGTCGAGCCAATTCTTGCGGGCCAGAACCGACTGTTTTGCCGAGGAGTCCATGCTGGCGTTGAGCTGGGCGACCACACTGCTGGCGGCCATCGGCAGATAGTTGTTCGCGGTGGTCTCCTTGGCGCCTTTGAGCGCGATCGGAAACATCACGAGCAGCAGCGTCATGCCGACGCCGGCGACAGCCACGGCGATCAGCACCTCAAGCATATTGAAATGTCGTTGATTTTTGCTCATTTATCGGCTCCCCATTCCTTGCCCTGAAAGCGGATCTGCGGCTGGCCGCTGAAAAGCTCGACCCGCATCTCCAGCCAGTTGCCGGCGTAGGACGCCGAGTCCGACACGTTTTTATAGGTGTTGAGAAATCTGAAATACGGCGTTTTGTCGCTTGCGAAACGCGAGACCAGCCCCTCGGCCATGATCACGGTGACGCCGGATGCGTTGAGCGCTTTGCCGAATTTGTCGAAGACGATGCCGGGGCAGTCCGCGTTCGCGGCGGCGCTTCTGGTGTCGCTGCCCAGCGGCACGTCGGTGACTTTCAGCGCGTCCCAGTTGTTGTTTCCGTAGAAGAACATGTCCGAATCGTTCAGCCGGTCGCCGTAGGCGTTTTTGCTGATGGTATATTCGGTGTCGATGTAGTCGGAAGCGGTTTTTGAATAGGCGTCTTCGCCGCTTGTTTTGCTGCGGATGCCGGCGATCACCACGCCGTCGCCGAAGTTTTCCCATCCGGAGTCCGGCAGCCAGCCGGCAAATTTATAGCCGCTGCCGTTTTTTTCCACTTTGCAGAAGCGGTAGGAGCGGCAGGCGTCGCCGCCCCAATCTTCAAATTTGCTGGTTACCGGCATCAGCATGGCGATCAGCGGATTGGTCGCCACAGTGTTGTCGCGCACCGGACAGGCCACCGCCAGGTTGCGGGCGCGGCTGACGGCTCCGGCGAGTCGTGCCGCCGCGGTGTCCAGCTTCTGCGCCGCGACCATCTTGTTGACGGTCAGCAGCGTCAGGCTGAGCACTACGGCGATGATGGTCATCACCAGCGCGACCTCGACGAGCGTGTATTTTTTTGGACCGACGTTCATTTCCTACATTGCGCTCCAGGAGTTGATGTCGTCGCGGTCATTGTCGAACACGGCGTTGAGTCCGCAGTCATCCGCGCCGTTCGGTCCCATGCTGTAGATCAGCACCGGGCCGCGAACCACCGGGGCAACGCCGCGGGCGGCCATGTCGCCGGCGGACGCGCCATTGATATCGGTTCCGGAGTCGGTCGCCGGATGGTTGAGCTGGCCGTCGAGCAATGTGCGCGGCTTGTCGCTGTCGGTTCCGGTGCCGTCAAGTTTCTGGTAGTCGCCGGCGTCGCCGTCCTCGCAGTCGAAGATGATGACATAGCGGTTGCCCCACGGGTCGCGCAGGCCTTCATAGACGAAGTCGCGCGGAACGTCGAGATAGGAAATCTTGCGGGGATTGACCCGCTTTACGTTCATGCCGTCGGCATTGGTGGAGATCAGCGCACTGTTCGGATCGCTGGCGGCGCTTTCGGCCCTGGCGTTGCCGGTATGGTTTTTATTGCTGGTGCCGCGGAAGGACTCGTCGTCGCCGAACGGGTCCTTTTCGTCGGTTTTCACTATATCGGTATTGCTGAGCAGCTGGGTGATGACGTCATAACCGTAGGCGGTGAGCCGGCCGCGCTTGTCCATGAAGTCGGTGTCATTTTTGTTGTCGGACATTTTGACGAACTCGGAGCACGGCAGTTTGCCCTGATTGTCCGTTTGATATTTTTCGATGGACATCTTAAGCGCCGCAATGTCGGTTTTTGCCTTCATGATCAGAGACTTCTGGTTGGCTCCGGCCACGGTCGGCAGCACAATGGCCGCCAAAATACCGATGATGCTTATTACCACCAGCAGTTCCACCAACGTGAACTTTTTCATCTGTTGCACCCCTATTTATTATAATCTTATTTTTCAGTAATTAGTGATGTCGTCGCTGAAATCCGAGCTGAAAAACACCTTGCCGACAACATCGATATTGCTGTTGAGATTGGTTTTTTCAATAAGCCTCAGATTGTTTTCAAAACTTCCGGCGGTCATGCCGTCCCCGGTCAGCGGTGAATCGTTGTCAAAATATTTGCCGTCCAGCCCGGCGGAGCAGAGGTCGAAGCTGCCGGTGCGGTAGTTGCCGGGGGCGTGGTAGAACAGCGGACGGTCCCACGAATCGACGACAACGTAGCGGGTGGTGCCGTTGTCGTCGGCAACCTTGCGGCCGAATTCGCCGAGCAGCCGTTCAAGGTCGGTCAGATTGATGAAATCCCGGACATATTCTTCGGGAAAGTTTTTGAGTGCTCCGGCGGCCCGGAGGTTTTCCACCAGTTTGTTGCTGCCGTTGTCGTCGTTGTTCAGCTTGCATCCGAGGACAAGAAATCCGGTGTAGTTGCCGGAATCTTCGTTTTGCGGATACATTCCATATTTGTTGTTGAGCAGTTTTATTGCGGCGTCGAGTTTGTTTATCACGCCGCTGGAGCGGGTCTCCGCGATTTTGTAGCTGGAAAAGTTGAACACCCCCAGCCCGAGCGCCGCGATTGCGCCGATTATGGCGATTACCATCATCAACTCCACCAGCGTGAAGCGCAATCTGTTTCCCGCGGCATATTTTGAAAGCATCTGAAAACCTCCGTTAGTGAGCAGAATCAAAAGATTAACCGAACGTAATTATAGTATAAAAACCGATGATTTTCAAGAAGCGTTTTGTTTTTTTAGCGTAAATAGGGCGATTTTTCATTTTGCGGCGGTCTTTTCGGCGCGGATTGATTCAAAATCGACGCGGACGGCCGGGGCGTTCATTCCGGCGATTTTTGTTGCCAGAAGGTTCCACAGACCGGTTTCTTCTTCGTTAGGCGTCGCGGCGGGGAGGGCTTTCAGCGCGGCAATCGCCTCCTGCGGCCGGTCGAGTTTCAGTAGCACGAGCGCGAGATGGAGGCCCGGCAGTTCGCGCCGCGGCTCCAGTCCGCACAGTTCGCGGTAGAACCACATGGCCGACTCCAGCTCGTTTTCGTCTTCCGCCGCCGCCGCCGAGCCGTAAAGGAAGGCGACGGTTTCGCGGTTGGCGCTGAGTTTTGCGGCCAGCGCGGTTTCAAGATAGCCGTCGGCGGAGCCGTTGAGCTGACGGCTCTGGTCGTAGAGTCCGGCGGCCTCGTCGAGCCGGTCGGGGGCATTCTGCGCCAGCATCAGCGCCGTTTCGCGATAGGCGTCGGGGCGGTTGGGCGATGAGGCCATCAGTTTGGCCAGTTCGTCTTCGGCGCGCTCAAGGAAGCCGGAGCGCCAGAGCGCGGCGGCGCGGAGCAGCCGGAGCTCATAGTCGTTGGGTCTGGCGTTCAGAGCCTGCTCAAGCACGGGGAGCGCGTTGCCGGAGCGGCTGGAATCGAGCATTATTCTGGCGTAGGCGGCGGCGAGTCCGGCGTCCTCCGGATAGGCGGCGAGTGCTGCGGCGAGCAGCCGTTCGGCCTTTTCGCGGCTGCCGGAGCTGTACTCCAGAAGTCCGAGTTCGGCGGCGGCGTCCGGGTTGGCCGGGTCAAGCGCGGCGGCCTTGCGCAGATAGTGGAATTTCAGTTCCTCGGTGTCGGCTCCGGCGGCGTCGGCCAGAAGACCGGCGACCTGCATGGCGGTGGAGGGTTCTTCCGGCGGCTTGTAGTCGGCGGGGGCGGCTTCGAGGGTGCGTCCGTCGCGGGCGGCTTCAAGTTTGGCGGCGGTGTCGTTGAGCTGACGGTTCAGCGCGTCGAGTTGTTTGGCCGACTCCTGCTGGACTTTGAGCGCGGCGAGCCGTTCGGCCTCAAGCTGTTGGGTGAGCTGCTGATTTATGGTCTGGGTTTCGGCAAGGGTGCGGCGAAGCTCCGGGAGGCCGAGGCGCGTCTCTTCGGCGATCCGCTGGTCGGCGGCAAGTTCCGCCAGTTTATTGCGGTCGCGGGCGGCGGCGGCTTCAAGTTCGCCGTTCAGCGCGGTGAGGCGTTCGCATTCCGGTTTCAGCGTTTTGCAGTCGCGTTCAAATTCTTCGAGCCGGACGATTGCGGCGGCTTTGTCGGCGTTTTCGGTGGTGAGACGGTCGATTTCGGCTTTTGCCGCTGCGAGTTCGGCGCTTCTTTTTTCGAGGTCGGCCGCCACCGCGTCGGACTGCTGTTTGGCGACGGCGAGTTCATCGGCCAGCGCCTTGCGGCTGGCGTTGAGGTCGATCATGTTCTGGACGTTGGCACTGCCGCTTTCGGCCCGGCGGCGGAGCCGGTCGTTCTGCCCGGTGAGTTCAAGGACGGCCGCTTCAAGTGCGGCGGTTCTCGCCGCGGCCTTTTTATTTTCGGAAATCTTGTTTTCAAGCTCGGTTTTTGCGGCGGTGAGCGCGTCGCGGCCGATGCGCAGCTCCTCTTCGGCGGTTTTGCGCCGGGTGTCCAGATCCTGAATGAAGCCGCGCAGGTCTTTGGCCTCCTCGGAGTTTTTGAAGTTTTCGGCTTCCGTTTTGCGCAGTTTATCGAGCAGGGCGGTGTTTTCGGTCCGGATGGCGAGCAGTTGTTCCTGAAGCGCCATATTGTCCTGCATGACGGCGGCCGGCTCGGTTTTAAGCAGTCCGGGGTCTTTCAGCAGTGCGTTGTGACTGGCGCGAAGCTCTTCGACGGCCTTGTCTTTGACGGCGAGTTCGGCGGTGACGCGTTCCTTTTCCCGCACGGCATCGGAAAGTTTCCGGTTAAGCGCCTCGCGTTCGGCGTTTTCAAAGCCGCGGCGATTCTGAAGATTGCCGAGTTCGCGTTCGGCGTTGGCCAGCTTGGCGGTTAGTTCGCGTTCGGTCATCCGCAGGGAGTTGCGCTCCCGGTAGGCGGCGTCGGAGTCGGACTTGACTTTTTCGATTTCGGTTCGCGCGTCATTCAACTGTCTGCCGAGCGCCTCGGCGCCGGCTTTTTCCTCGACCAGTCTGGCTTCCAGCGTTTTTTTCTCCTCGTCCGGCCGGGCCAGACGCTCCTCCAGCGCACTCTGCTGGCGGCGCAGGGCGGCAAGCTCGTCGGAAATGCGGCGGTTTTCGCGGAGCAGGTTCTCGATCTCTCCGGCGTTGGCGGCGTTGGCGCGTTCGCGGATACGCATGGTTTCAAGTTCTCTGGTAAGTTCAAGCACCTTTTCGCGGTAGCGGTCGCGGTCGGCGGCAAGCTCGCGGGTGCGGACGGTCGAGGTGTCCGGCGCGGCCGGCTTCGGCGGTTCCGCCGCGACGGATTCGCCGGGTGCAGCGGGCGGAACTTCAACCGCCGGAGCCGGCGTTCCGGTCAGTCCGCGGAGAACCTGCAGGTCGGACTCCACCATTGATATCCGGCTGTCGATGACGTTCTGGTTCCAGTCCGGCCGGGTGCGTTTGACTTCAAGGTAATATTTTTTGGATTCCTCAAGCAGTTGCAGCGCTTTTGCGTTGTCGCCGGCAAATTTCGCCTTTCTGCCTTTTTCGTAGTACTCGTAGCCGGAGTTCCACAGTTCCCAGGTTCCGGCGTCGCCGGACGGAGCCGCGGCGCGGACGCAGACGCCCACAGCCAACATGACGATCAGCAGCCGATATTTCATGGAAAGTTTCTCCTTTTTACTTACAGACAAGATAGGGGCGGTATTGTTCTTCCAGCTGTACCGGGATCGAACAGATCAGACTAAGATTGCCGAAATCGTCGTATTCCGCCTCATACACCTCTCCGGCGCGGCGGGCCAGCGCCGCAAGGTCGGAGCGTTCCGGCGGCAGCTGAATTCTCAGCGTCCGGCGGTGGCGGCGGGCCATGGCGGCGAGTTCGCGGCGCAGTTCGTCCATCCCTGCGCCGGTTTTTACCGAGATGAACAGTCCGGACGGAAACAGTCCGCGCGCCCGCGCCTCCAGTGTCGGATCATGCGGCAGGTCGCATTTATTGAACACCACCAGCATTTCGCGGTCGGCGGCGCCAAGTTCGTTCAGTACGCCGATGGTGGTTTCCCAGTGTTCCTCCAGAAATTCGCTGGAAGCGTCCAGCACCACCACCAGAAAGTCGGAGAACACCGCCTCCTCCAGTGTGGACTTGAACGCCGCGACCAGCGTGTGCGGCAGTTTGCGGACAAAGCCGACCGTGTCGGTCATCAGCAGAACGGTGTTGCCTTCAAGCTCAACCCGCCGGGTGGCGGGGTCGAGCGTGGCGAACAGTTTGTCCTCCGCCGCGACTTCGGCGGCGCCGAGCGCGTTCAGCAGCGACGATTTTCCCACGTTTGTGTAGCCGACGATCGCGGCTTTCGCCACCGGAGACTTCTGGCGGCTTTTGCGCATCACCGAGCGCTGTTTGCGGACGTTTTCCAGTTCGACTTTAAGTCCGGCGATTTTCCGCTGCACGTCGCGCCGGTCGTATTCGATCTGTTTTTCGCCTTCGCCGCGGGTGCCGCGGGCGCCGCCCTGCTGTCTTGACAGGTGCGTCCACGCTCCGGTCAGCCGGGGCAGCATGTATTCAAGTTTAGCCAGTTCGATCTGCAGTCTGGCCTCGCGGGTGATCGCACGTTCGGCAAAAATATCGAGAATGATCTCGCGCCGGTCGAGCACCGGAGCGTTGAGCAGCCGCTCCCAGTTGCGCTGCTGCGAGGGGGAAAGCTCGGCGTCGAAAACGATCAGATCGCACTTTCTTTCCGCAAAAAGCACGGATAGCTCTTCGGCCTTTCCGCTGCCGACAAAATAATGGGCCTGAACGGTTTTCAGCCGCACGACCTCTTCGCCGGCCACTTCAATGTCCAGATTGCCGACCAGTTCGGCCAGTTCGTCCAAGTGTTCGGCGGCGGCGCTTTCGGATTCTTCGGGCGGCCGCACCCCGACGATCAGCGCCTTTTCGGTGATTTTGCGTTTTTCAATATCGGTTTCAAACATAGGTCAGGTCAACTTTATCCATCCGACAAGGTTCATGAAGCAGATGATGATCGCCAGCGGCGCCACGATGCGGATCAGCAGGCCGAACAGCACGCCGAGCGTGTAAATGTAGCGGCGCTCCTGCAAATGACCGTCGCCGCGCAGTCCGGCGATCAGGATGAGAATGTTGGTGTCCCAGTAATTGTCGCCGCCGCGGCGGAGTTCGCGCAGGCAGTTGCGGGTTTTCCACACATAGCCGACGAACAGCACGGTCAGCAGCCCCGAGATCGGTAAAAGATAGCTTGAACAGAAGACGTCCAGTTGTGTGAAGAAGCTGTCGCGCATTCCTTCCACGCCGGACAGCAGCCACTCGGCGGCCGTTCGCAGCCACGGAACGTGACTCCACGACGCGGCGCTGGCGGCCGAGGCCAGACTCAAAACGATGACAACCAGAAAAACCGTCACCACCGCCGTCCGCCGCCGCCATTTGAACTGGTCCATGCAGAACGACACCGGCACCTCCAGCAGACTGATCGAACTGGTCAGCGCCGCGATCACGATCAGGCCGAACAACAGCACGCACCAGAGCGTTCCCAGCCCGTCGCCGAAACTGTGCAGCGTCACCGGCATGACGTTGAACACCAGCCCGGAGCCGACCGTCGGGTTCATTCCGGCCGCGAACAGCGCCGGAAATATCGCCAGACCGGCCATCAGCGCCACCAGCGTGTCCAGCCCCACGATCACCGCCGACGCGCTCAGGATGTTGCGGTCGCTGGGCAGATAGCTGCCGTAGGTCAGGATGATGCCCATGCCCAGACTCAATGTGAAAAACGCGTGGCCGACCGCTTCCAGCACGCCGGCCGCGCTAAGGCGGTCGAAATGCGGCGTCAGCAGGAAACTTATTCCCTTTTCCGAACCCGGCAGCGTCACGCCGCGCAGGATCAGTGCGATCAGCATCACGAACAGCAGCGGCATCAGCACCTTGCTTGCCCGCTCAATGCCTTTGCGAACGCCGAACCACACCACCGCCAGACTGCAGCAGCTGAAGATCGCGGTTCCGGCCAGCGTGTATTTCCAGTTGTCGGCGACGGCGGTGAAAAAACCCTCCGCCAGTTCCGGCGATGAAAGCTCCGGCGCACCGCGCAGCGACTCGAAACCGTAAATCATCAGCCAGCCGCCGACAACGTTGTAGTAGGAAAGTATCAGCACCGGGATCACCACGCCGAGCGCGCCGACCGCGCCCCATCCCCAGCGCGCCACGGCCAGTCCGCCGATTGCCAGAATTATTCCCATCCCGCCGCGGCCGAGCGCGAGCAGCGCCACCGCGCAGGCCAGCATTGCCAGACCGAACATAAGTGCCGTCGGCGTGCGGACCGGATAGATTTCGCGGAAGGCGCCGAACGGGTTTTTCCTGGTCCGGCGGCCGAGGGAGAACTCGCACATCATCAGCGGCATGCCGATAAGAAGAACGCAGCACAGATAGACCAGAACGAACGCGCCGCCGCCGTTCATGCCGGTGATATAGGGAAATTTCCACACGTTGCCCAGCCCGATGGCACTGCCGGCCGAGGCGAGAATAAAACCGAGTTGTCCGGTCCAGCTTTCTCGCGAACCGTCGGTGTTGTTTTTCATCATGAGACGCTCCTGATAGTGAATGATTCAATAAGTTAACCGTTTTCGCCGGATTTTCAATCATTTGCGGCGGCTTTTCATTGAAAAAGTGGTGATTCGGCGTTAAATTATAGTAATATAAAAACAAGGGAAGATGAATGAGTGAGCAAATTGAGAACATAGTTGTGCTCGACTTCGGTTCGCAGTACAGCCAGTTGATCGCCAGAAGAATCCGTGAGTGCCGGGTTTACAGCCGGATACTGCCGTTTTCCGCGTCGGCGGCGGAGATTGCGGCGTTGAAGCCGCGCGGTGTGGTGCTTTCCGGCGGTCCGATGAGCGTTTACGCTCCGGGCGCGCCGCAGTGCGATCCGGAGATATTCAATCTCGGCGTGCCGGTGCTGGGAATATGTTACGGGCTTCAGCTGATGATCCATACGCTCGGCGGCGTGGTGTCGCCGGGGACGCGGCGCGAGTACGGGAAAACCCGGCTGCGCGTCCGGGAAAGTTCCGGGTTGTTCGCCGGAGTGAAGAAAGAGACGACGGTTTGGATGTCGCACGGCGACAAGGTGACAAAACTGCCGCCGATTCCGCTGGACGTTCTGGCCGACAGCGACAACACCGAATACGGCGCGGTCAAATTCCGCGGCCGCGAACTGTACGGCATTCAGTTTCACCCGGAGGTCGTCCACTCCGAAGAGGGGCGGACGATTATCGGCAATTTCTGCGGCCATATCTGCAAATGCACGGGAAACTGGACGATGGCGTCGTTCATCGAACAGGCGGTGAAGGACATTCGCGCCAAGGTCGGAGACGAACAGGTCATCCTCGGACTTTCCGGCGGAGTGGACTCCAGCGTGGCGGCGGCGTTGATCGACCGCGCGATCGGGGACCGGCTCACCTGTATTTTCGTCAACAACGGCCTGCTCCGCAAGAACGAGGAAAAGCGGGTGCAGGATCTGTTCGGGCGCAACTTCAAAATGAAGCTGGTGTATGTGGACGCGTCGGAGCGTTTTCTCGCCAGGCTTTCAGGCGTAGCCGAGCCGGAGCGCAAACGCCATATCATCGGCAACGAGTTTGTCAAGGTGTTTGACGAGGCGGCCGCCGGGATTCCTCATGCGACGTTTCTGGCGCAGGGGACAACGTATCCGGACGTGATCGAGTCGATTCCGATCGACGGCAATCCGGCGGCGATGATCAAGAGTCATCACAATGTCGGCGGCCTGCCGAAAGAGATGAAATTCAAGCTGCTCGAACCGTTGAGCCGCCTGTTCAAGGACGAGGTGCGGGAGGTCGGCCGTCAGCTTGGTTTGCCGGAGGACGTGGTGATGCGTCAGCCGTTTCCCGGGCCGGGGCTGGCCGTCCGCCATCCGGGGGCGGTCACCAAAGAGACGCTCGACGTTCTGCGCGACGCCGACGAAATCGTGGTGGACGAAATCAAAAAAGCCGGTCTTTATCATAAAATCTGGCAGACGTTTGCCGTTTTTGTTCCGGTGCGCACCGTCGGCGTGATGGGTGACGAGCGCACTTACGACTATGTCATCGCCATCCGGGCGGTGGACAGTTCCGACGGCATGACCGCCGACTGGGTTCCGCTGCCTTACGATCTGCTCGGCCGGATGTCCAGCCGGATAATCAACGAAGTCCGCGGGGTGAACCGCGTGGTGTACGACATCACGCAGAAGCCTCCGGGTACCATTGAGTGGGAGTAATTTCCGATATGAGAATCATCGGCGGCGCCGCCCGCAGTATTCCTCTCGCCGTACCGCCGGACATGGCGGTGCGGCCGACCGCCGACCGTTCGCGCGAGGCGCTGTTCAACAGTCTGGGCGATCTTGCCGGCGCGGTGGTCTGGGATCTGTACGCCGGATCGGGCGCGCTGGGGCTGGAGGCGATGAGCCGCGGCGCGGTGTTTGTCGGGTTTGTCGAGCGGGAGGCGCGGCATTGCGACTTCATCTCCCGCAACGCGGCCAAAGTCGGCACCGCGGTTCCGGCGGCGGCCACCAATGTGGTCAACTCACCGGTGGAGCTGTTCAGGTTCCAGCCGCCGGCGCCGACGCTGGTGCTGGCCGACCCGCCGTATGACGACAGCCTGACCGGATTCCGCGGACTGATCGGCCGGGCGGACTTCCGAAGTTGGGCGAAAAACGCCGTCATTGTCTGGGAGCTTCCAGACCGGCCGGCCGGAGTGACGGGTGAATTTCTGCTTTCGGCTCCGCGCAGCCGCCGGGTCCGGCGGTTCGGGGGAACCGATTTTCTGATAATCAATTCTCTGGAGGGGTTATGAACAACGGCGGCGATGACGAACCGGACTTGCTGTCCGGCGACTGGGAGTGGTGCATTCCGGACGTGAAGGACGCGGCGGCGATGCGCGGTGTTGAGCTTAGAGACGAGTATATCGTCAAGACCAACCCGGTGCGGTCGGTCTACCATATCGGCGACCTCTATCTGAAGCTTGAGCACCCGGACGCTCCGCTGCGTCAGCTGAAGAGCCGGCTTTTTCCCAAGGCGAAGACCGAATATGAAACCGCCGCCATGCTTCGTGAAGAACATATTCCCACCGTCGATTGTCTGGGCTGGGGGGCGTGCGGCAGCCGCAATCTGCTGATAACCCGTGAGTTTCCGGGCGCCGAGACGGTTCAGGACTATTTTTACCGTTCCTTTGTCTACGCCAACGGCCAGTACGAGCCGTTCGTGGCGCTGCTGACCACCTTTCTGCGCAACTTTTTCCGCAGCGGATTTTATCATGACGACCTTCATTTCGGCAATCTTCTGTTTTCGGAGAAGATGGGCGAGATCGTGCTGGTGGACATGATTGCGATAACCCGGGAGGACGAGCTGTCCGAAACGCAGCGCCGCCGGATGCAGCGGGTGGTGCTTCAGCTGCGCGAGGGACTTCCGGAGGAGGACATGCTGCTGGCGATCACTTCAAGCGGCATTGCCGTCACCACGTCGGAGGCGCGCGACTTCTTTTTTGAGGAGGTCGCCCGTTCCGCCGAGCGGCGGGTCAACGAGTGGCCGAAGCGGAGCCGGCAGATGCTGGACGGCTACGCCAAATTCGTCACTCCGGTGATTGACGGCGACAAGCTTACGCTGTTGCGCAAAAACTGGCTTCAGCAGGAGATAATGACGCCGGAGATGTGGGCCGCCCCCGCGTTGCGGCGCACCTTTGAAATGCGTGAATATTCGGAGAAGGAGGCGGAAACGCTGTTTCTGCGCTCGATGTTTCTTCAGCTCTGCCGGGTTCCGCACCGCAAGGTGGCGGCGTGGGAATCGCCGGGAAGACTTTATTTTGAGCCGCTGCCGGAGTTGAGCGTCAAGCTGAAATCGTCCGGCGCGTTCGGTTTTTTTACGGAGACGCTGGCGGCGCAGGAGATTGTCACTCCGGTGGAGCTGATTGCGCAGACCGGAGCCGGGAAATTTCTGTTGAGCGACATTGAGGACGTTGAGACCCTGATCGGCTGACGCCGGCGGCGCCGCCGAGACCGCGTTTCGCGCCGGTGTGCCCAAGGTTACGCCGGGAAAGAGACTGCGCGCGGGAAGACTGTGGACAATAACATTTTATCCGCGATGAGACAGACTCCAGACCAAAGTGCAACTTCCCGGTAAAAAACTAAAAGGCGACACGGGCGTTATCGACCTCAACACGCCGGTACTCCGGCCGAAAACGGGAACCGTTCCGCGCAGCGGAAATCTGATACTCCCGAATTATTCCAATTCGGATTTAAAAATAAAAAACCCGCCGCGAACGACGGGTTTTCAAACTTTACCGCCAATTAGTGGCGGTGCTGCTTGGCCTTGCGCTTGATCTCGCTCGGCTTTTCGTAATGGCGGCGATTGCGCAGTTCCTTCAGCGTACCTTCTTTGTCGAGCTTCTTCTTGAGCCGACGCAGAGCGCGGTCGATGATCTCGCCCTTCTTCAGACGTACTTCTGTATGCATATTGTTCACCCCCTTTACGTTGCGTTTGCGGTTAATCTTATTCGGCGGCAAAGCCGGCCTCATCGGCCAGCAGAGTTTTAAGTTTGGTCAGCGCCTGATTCTGAATCTGGCGGACGCGTTCGCGGGTTCGTCCGATGGCCTGCGAAACCTCCTCCAGCGTTCTGGCCCGATATCCGTCCAGCCCGAAGCGCATTTTCAGAATCAGTTTTTCTCTCGCCTCCAGCTCCTCCAGCAGATCGACCAGCCGGTCGACCGACTCCACGTCTCCGAGCACCTGATCCGGGGTCATGGCGCGGCGGTCCGGGATGATGTCCTGAAATTCACCCTCTTCGCCCTGCTGGATCGGGTCGTGGAGACTGAACGTTCTCAGATCGGCCAGACGGAGTCCGGCTACGGTGCGTTCCGAAAAATCAAGATGTTCGGCGATTTCCGCGTCGGTCGGCTCGCGGCCGAACGACTCGGTCAGCTTCATGCGCACCGATTTTATTTTGTTGATCTTGCCGGCCGACTGCACCGGAATGCGGATGGTGCGGCTCTGGTTGGCCAGGGCCCGGCGCATGGACTGTTTGATCCACCACGCGGCATAGCTGCTGAATTTTGCCCCCTTGGCCGGGTCGAATTTTTCGACTGCGCGCATCAAGCCGATGTTACCCTCGCTGATGAGGTCAAGCAGCGGCAGACCGAGTCCTTTGAAATCGTGAGCGATCTTCACCACCAGCCGGAGGTTGGCTTTAATCAGAGTTGATCTTGCCTCCTCGTGGGCGGCGACGTCGCCGTTATGGATGGCTTCCGCGAGTTCAGCTTCCTCGTTTTTGGAAACCAGCGATATTTGACCGATCTCGCCCATGTAGACTTTCATGGTGTCGTTGCGGCTGCCGACGGTGGTTTTCGACTCCAGAGCGGCTTTGCGGGCGAGTTCTTTTTCGTGTTTGGTTCTCGGCCGGGCCGGAGCCGGCGCGGCGTGGCGCGAATGGGAACCGTCGGCGTCATCCGCCGGTTTTGCCGTTGTTTTGCGGATTCGCTTAACCGCCGTTTTTTCCGGAGCCGCCGACTTTTTTATGCTTGCGACCTCTTCAACGGCGATGGTTTTTCCGGCCGTAGTTGCGGTCTCGGCCGCAGCTTTTCCGGAAACGGTCAATTTTTTTCCGGCCGCCGGCTTTTTCGCTTTGGTCGGTGCCGCTTCAATCAAGTCGGCCGGAATGGTTTTTTCCGTGACCGGCGTCGCCTCTTCGATGGCGGCCGGGATGATCTTTTCCGCGACCGGCTCCGCTTTTGCCGCGGTGCTCCGTTTGCTCTTTTTGACAGCTTCGGCCATATTCACCCGTCCTGATTTTTCCCGAAAGTTTCAAATACGATTCGCATTGATGCGAAAAATAACTATATTAATACACGTGCTAAAAGTGTGCGAACACACCAATAGGAAACTTTAATATACTGTATTCTTTTAAAAAGTCAAGTGCCGAATGAAGAAATGGCGTGAAAAAATAAAGAAATTTCTGAGCGCATCGCCGGAAACGGAGAGTCTGCGACAGATTGACGAGACGGTTTTGCCCTATGCGGCATGGGCGTTCGGTTCCGGCGGCGGTCCGTCGCTGTTTCTGCTTCCGGGCGGGCGGGAATGCGCGGCTCTGGCGGAGTCGTTGCGAATGCTGGCGGCGGAGCTGGGCGAACCGCGGAGGGTGGAGCTGCTCCCGGAGCTGCCGGGCGGTCGGTTGCTGACGCTGGAGCAGGAGGCGGAATATCTTAATGTGTTGTTCAAGCTGGTTTCGTCGCCGCCGGACATTCTGGTGGCGTCGGCGGGTGGGCTGATTGAGCGGGCGCCGTCGCCGGAGCGGTTGAAGTCGAGCCGGATGGAGTTGGGGCTGGGCGGGAAGCCCGGGTTCCGGGCGCTGGTTGCAAAACTGGTCGAGCTGGATTATGACGATGAGTTTGAGGTGGCGTCACCGGGGGAGTTTTCCCGGCGCGGCGGAATTGTGGACGTGTTCAGTCCGGCGCACGACTTCCCGGTGCGTTTGGAGTTCTGGGGGGACGAACTGGTGTCGATGCGCCGTTTTTCGGTGGCGAACCAGCGTTCGGAGGGGCGGGTCGATTCATATTCGGTGATTGCCGGGAGTCTGCCGGCGCGCGACGGGGCTGGCGCGGTGTTTTTTTCCGAATATGTCCGGCTGCTCAAGCTGCGTCCGGTTCTGGTGTGGCCGGATATTTGTTACGGCCAGCTGAAAAATTTCGGTTCGGACGAAAAGTTGGCCGCCTTTGCCGTGGAGTGGGGCGGACTGGCCGGCCGCTGCGAGTGGGGCGGCGGCGCAGACGCTGGGTCCGGTGGCTTGGTCGAGCCGTTCGGCTGTTTTCCGGCGGTTGCCCACCTGACCGGTCTTCTGCCGGAGGAGGTCATGGAAAGCTCGCTGGAACTGGTGCGCGGTCAGATTCGCGATCAGGTCGAACAGTGGCTGGACACCGGATACACCGTGGTGATGGGCGGGCGCGACGCCGCCGGACTCTCCCATATCCGCCGCTGGCTCGAAGCCTATGATTTGAGCAGCCGGAACCTTGAGGTGACGGAGGGTTCGCTGCCGGCCGGAGTGTTGATTCCGGAGCTGAAGCTGGTTTTTCTCAACGAAAAGGAACTTTTTGCGGTCAACCTTAAACGGGGCGGCGGTGGGGCGGCGGCCGACGGCGGCGCGGAGCGGACTCCGTCGATCCGTTCGCGGCTCAATCTTGATTCGTGCGACATCGTGGCCGATCTGAATGAAGGTGACTGCGCCGTTCACGTCAATTACGGCATCGCCATTTTCCGCGGAATTCAGGTGCTGGCCGGCCGCGAAAGCCGCCGCGAGGTGATGGTGCTGGAATACGCCGACGAAAAAATGCTCTATGTGCCATTGACGCAGGCGCATCTGGTCAGCCGCTACATGGGGTCGGCGGGGAAGGCGCCGCTCAGCCGGCTTAATTCCAAAAAATGGCGGACCGACTGCGCCGGCGCGATCCGTTCGGTGCGCGAATACGCCGCCGATCTGCTGCGCATGCAGGCGGTCCGGCGCAGCGTTCCCAATCTTGCGCTGCCGCCGGAGGACTACGAACAGCTGGCTTTTGAAAACGGCTGCGGATTTGAACTTACCCGCGACCAGGTCCGCGCGGTTTCCGAAGTCAAGGGCGACCTGGCCGCCGAACACCCGATGGACCGGCTGCTGTGCGGCGACGTCGGTTTCGGTAAAACCGAGGTGGCCATGGTCGCCGCGTTCCGCATGGCCATGGCGGGGTATCAGGTGGCGGTGCTGGCGCCGACCACAATTCTGGTTCAACAGCATTTTTACAGTTTCCGGGAGCGTTTTGCCGAATACGCGCTGGAGATAGAAATGGTGTCGCGGTTTCGGTCGCCGGCGGAGCAGAAGCGGATACTTGAGCGCGCCGCGCAGGGGAAGATCGACATTTTGATCGGCACCCACCGCATCTGCCAGAACGATGTTACGTTCGCCAATCTCGGTCTGGTGATCGTGGACGAGGAGCAGCGTTTCGGCGTCAAACACAAGGACATTCTGCGCCGGTTCCGCGCTTCGGCCAACGTGTTGAGCATGTCGGCCACGCCGATTCCGCGCACGCTGTATCTGGCCATGGCCGGCGCCCGCGACCTGTCCACCATCATGACCGCGCCGCGCGCCCGGCTGCCGGTGAAGACGGTGATTTGCGGACAGCGCGATCCGGACTGGGTCGGCGTGGTGAAAAACGAGCTGTCCCGCGGCGGACAGGTCTATTATCTGCACAACCGGGTGAAGAGCATCATGGAATGCGCCGCGGCGCTGCGGGTCATGTTTCCGCATGCCGCGATCGCGGTCGGCCACGGGCAGATGGAGGAAGAGGAGCTGGAGCGGGTGATGGCGGAGTTTCTGGCCGGCCGGGTGGACATACTGGTGTCCACTACGATCATCGAGTCCGGTCTGGACGTGGGCAACGCCAATACGATTGTGATTGAGCGGGCCGACCGGTTCGGACTGGCCGAACTCTATCAGTTGCGCGGGCGGGTTGGCCGGTCGCCGCGTCAGGCTTATGCCTGTCTGCTGCTGCCGCGTTCGGAGATGATGACGCTGGACGGGCGGAAACGGATTGCGGCGATCCGGCGTTATTCCAATCTCGGCGCCGGATTTCAGCTGGCCTTGCGCGATCTGGAGATTCGCGGCGCCGGAAATCTGTTGGGCGAGGAGCAGTCCGGCTATGTGCGGAGCATCGGCTTCGAGCTGTACTGTCAACTGCTTGCCAACGAGATAAAGACGCTCAAGGGAGAGAAGAGTGAATTTCTGCCCGAGGTCGATCTGGCGCTCGACTTTGTCAGTTTCGCCTGGGAGGCGCCGGACAATCTGCTGCCGGCCGGTCTGCCGCCGGACTATATAGAGAGCGAACGGCTCCGGGTGGAGGCTTACCGCAAGCTGTCGCGCGCGTCGTCGCTGGAGGAGCTGGCGGCGCTGCGCGAGGAGTTCCGCGACCGCTACGGCGTATTGCCGGAGGCGGCGGAGAACCTGTTCGGGATCACACGGATAAGAATACAGGCGGCCAGAAAAAATTATGTCGGCGTGTCGGTAGGCGACGGGCTGGCGCTGTTCCGGACGGTCATCGGAACACCGTTCAGGATCGACGGAAAGATTCCGACGGTGAGTCCGCTGCTTTCGCCGCGGCGCAAACTGGCACGTCTGGCCGAGATCGCCAATCTGCTGTGACGCGACCGCCGGGCGGCGTCCGGCTCCGGCTTTACTTTCCTCCGCGCGTGTGATATATTAATGACACGAACAGTCAACGGCGGAGGAGGCGTGAATGATGGACGGATTCATTGAAAAAATTTCAGACGAGCTTGCCCGGCTCAAAAGTTCCGGACAGTTCCGCACGCTGCGTCAAACCGCGGTTCTTTCCGGCGGCCGCGCGGAGCTTGACGGCCGGGTCTATCTCAATTTTTCCGGCAACGACTACCTCGGCGTGGCGGGCGACGTCGAATTGCGGCGGGAATTTTACCGGCGTTATGCGGATGATCTGCCGCTGCCGGCCGCCACCGGGTCGCGGCTTCTGGGCGGCGACACGCCGGCTCATGAGCAGCTTGAGGCGACAATTTCGCGGCTTTACGGCGCTTCGGCGCTGGTCTTCAATTCCGGCTACCACGCGAACATCGGCATTCTGCCCGCGCTGACCGGCCGGGATGACGCGGTTTTTTCCGACAAGCTCAACCACGCCAGCATTATCGACGGGCTGCGGCTTTGCGAATGTAAATTCCGCCGCTATCCGCATCTGGACTACGACCGTCTGGAGGCCATGCTGGACGAGGCGTGGAAAGAAGGGCGGCGCAGCTTCATTGTTTCCGAATCGGTCTTCAGCATGGACGGCGACACCGCCGACATTCCCCGGCTGATCGAACTGAAAAAGCGTTATCATGCGGTGCTGGTGATTGACGAGGCCCATTCGGTCGGCGTCCGCGGCCGCGACGGGCTTGGAATGTGCGCCGGATTCACGGACGATGTTGACGTGATCGTCGGCACTTTCGGCAAGGCGTTCGGCTCGGCCGGCGCTTATTGCGTGACGTCGCCGCCGCTCCGCGACTATCTGATCAACTTCATGCGTCCGTTCATTTTCTCCACCGCGCTGCCTCCGGTGGTCGCTTTATGGAGCGACTTTGTACTTAACCGTACGGCTGATTTCGCCGCCCGCCGCCGCCGGCTCGCCGCGATGGGCGGTCGGGTGCGCGCCGCGGTGGCCGCCGCCGGACTGCGGACGCTCGGAGATTCGCAGATCGTTCCGGCGATTGTCGGAGAGAACGCTCCGGCGCTGGCGCTGGCGGAAAAGATGCGCGCCGCCGGACTGCTGGTGTTCGCGGTGCGGCCGCCGACGGTTCCCGCCGGCAGTTCCCGGCTGCGTTTCAGTCTTTCGGCGGCGCTGCCGGAGGAGACGCCGGAACTGATTGCCGAGGCGTTGAAATGAAGGTGATCGAACTGTCAGGGCCGGGAAAAAACGGCGAACTTTTGCTGGTGTTCGACGGGTTCGGCGGTTCGATCCCGAGGTCGCGCGCCGTGTCCGGACTGGTGCCGGAGGAGGGCGCGCTCTGGTATGTGTACGACTATACCGACGAGGATTTTCCTTTGGAAAAGCTGCGTGAATATAAAAATGTGCATCTTGCCGCGTGGTCGCTCGGCGTCTGGCAGGCGGCCCGCACGCTGCGGCGGACGGAGCTGAAAAGCGCCTGCGCATTCAACGGAACGCTGGACCCGGTGTCATCGGAATACGGCATTGCGCCGGAGATTTTTCACGCTACGGCCGAAAACTGGAGCGAAGCCGCGCGGCGGAAATTCAACCGGCGCGCCGGAATTCCCGGCGAATTTTCCTCCGACCGTCCGGCGGAGGCGGAGAAACTTGAGCTTCTGGCGCTGGAGATGCGGATCGCCGCACCGGGCGACGCCCCGAAAAATATTTACCGGCAGGTTTTTGCCGGCGAGAACGACCGGATTTTTCCGCTTGAAAATCAACTGCGGTTCTGGCGGAAATGTCCGCTGGATCCGGTGGTGCTTACGGCTCCGCATTATATATGGAATCTGGCGGCAAAGGCGGCGGACAATGAATAAAGATGTGGTGAGACAGCGCTTCGGACGCCATTTGCCGACTTATCGCCGGTATGCGATCGTGCAGCGGGAGATGGCGCTGAAACTCTTGAAGATACTGGAGGAGCGTTCCGGCCGCACCGGGTTCCGGCGGATATTCGAGATCGGCTGCGGCTCCGGACTGCTCAGCGAGAAGATCGAGGCCGCGCTGACTTATGACACGCTTTTTTTGAACGACATTGTGGATGGATGCGCCGATCTGACGCTGCGGATAGACGATTCCGTGTTTCTGGCCGGCGATGTTGAAACGGTCGATTTTCCCGCGCCGCTTGATCTGGTGGTCAGCAACGCGGCGCTGCAGTGGGCTGCCGATCTGCGCACAGTGTTTGTCCGGGCGCATGAGGCGCTGCGGCCGGGTGGAATTTTTGCCTTCAGCAGTTTTTCGCCGCGCAATCTCGGAGAGATTCGTGCGCTTTGCGGTCGCGGTCTGGTCTATCGTGAGCCGGCGAAGATTGCGGAGCTTGGCCGGGAATTTTTTACCGGCGTTGAAGTGTGTGAACGGAAAACCGTGCTCAGGTTCGATACGCCGCTCGATGTGCTGAAGCACCTGAAATATACCGGAGTGAACGGCGTGGATGACGGCGTCCGCTGGACTCGCGGTGAACTTGAAGAATTCTGTCGTGACTACGAGCGGCGCTTCGGCGAACCCG
This sequence comes from Victivallaceae bacterium, assembly GCA_028709805.1. GTDB lineage: Bacteria > Verrucomicrobiota > Lentisphaeria > Victivallales > Victivallaceae > CALXXL01. Next base: position 65,560 of record JAQUTL010000004.1, on the reverse strand, counting down.
GCGGCCGGGTTCCTCTGACTTTTGCTCCGGTTTATTTTCTCGGAAGAAAGGAATAGCGAAAAATGATCTGGTTTGTCAGCGGCATCGACACCGATGTCGGGAAAAGTTACGTTACCGCTGGACTGCTCAAATATCTGCTTGACCGCGGCTGCCGCGCCACCACATTCAAACTGGTTCAGACCGGGAGTCCGGACGGGCGCAGCATTGACATTGATCTTCACCGCCGCCTGACCGGTATGGCGGAGGATGATTTCGACCGTCGCGCGCTGACCCGTCCGGCGGTGTTCACCTATCCGGCGTCTCCCCATCTGGCGGCGGCGATCGACCGCCGCGAGCTTGATTTCTCCGCGATTGAACGCGCGCTGGCCGAAGTTGACGCCGCGTTTGACTTTGTTCTGGTCGAGGGCGCCGGCGGACTGATGGTTCCGTTGACCCGCGACCTGCTGACGGTTGACTGCGCGGCCGGCAAAAAATGGCCGCTGATACTGGTGACCTCCGGGAAGCTGGGGTCGATCAATCACACGCTGCTTTCGATCGAGGCGGCCGAGCGGCGCGGCATGAAGGTGGCGGCGGTGGTCTACAACCGCTATCCGCAGACCGACGAGGTGATCGAGGCGGAAACTCGGCGCTATCTGCGTGAAAAATGTCCCGGAGTCTGGCTCGAGATGCCGGTGGTTTCCGGCGAACGGCTGACGCAGGTTCCGGACTGCAAACAACTTTTCGGAGTGTAAAATGACGGTTGAAAATCTTGAAAAATTTGATCGGGAGCATGTCTGGCACCCGTATTCCGGCACGATAACGCCGCGTCCGGCACTGCGGGTGGTCTCCGCCGAGGGGGTTCGGCTGCACATGGCCGACGGAAGCAGCCTGATCGACGGAATCTCAAGCTGGTGGACAATGGCGCACGGCCATCGCCACCCGAAGATCGTTGAGGCGATGAAGCGCCAGCTTGACGTGATGCCGCATGTGATGTTTGGCGGACTTACCCATGCTCCGGCGATTGAGTTGACCGAGAAACTGCTGGCCATGGTGCCGCGCGGACTGGACAAGGTGTTTTATTCCGACTCCGGCAGCGTCGCCTGTGAAGTGGCGATGAAAATGGCGCTTCAGTATTTCCATGCGCTCGGCCGGAACGGACATTCAAAATTCATGACCGTGGAGCACACCTATCACGGCGACACGTTCGGCACCATGGCGCTCGGCTCGTCCTCCGGCATGCACAAATATTTTGACTATCTGCTGACCAAGCACTTTGTTGCGCCGGCGCCGGCGATGGGTTTTGACAATTTTCAGGAGTCCGACCTGACTGCCGCCCGTGAAATGCTCGAACGTCATTCCGGCGATATCGCCGGCGTGATTCTTGAGCCGGTGCTTCAGGGAGCCGGCGGAATGCGGATATATTCTCCGCGTTATCTTGCCGGACTGCGGAAACTTTGCGACGAGTTCGGCGTTCTGCTGATTCTGGACGAAATCGCCACCGGATTCGGGCGCACCGGCGAACTTTTCGCCTGCAATTACGCCGGAATAACCCCGGACATCATGTGCGTGGGCAAGGCGCTGACCGGCGGACACATCACGCTGGCCGCCACACTGGCGACCGACAAGGTGGCCTCCGTCATCTCCTCCGGCGAGCCCGGCGCACTGATGCACGGCCCCACCTTTATGGCCAACCCGGTGGCCTGCGCCGCCGCCTGCGCGTCGCTGGAGTTGTTTGGCGAATACGACTGGCAGAGCCGGGTGCGCGAGATTGAGATCATGCTCGGCTCCGGGCTTGAGCCGGTCAGGAGGATGCCCCATGTGGCCGACGTGAGAACCATCGGCGCGGTCGGCGTTGTCGAGCTTGACGCGGCGCCGGACTGCGACCGGCTCTGTCTTGAGTTTGTCAAACGCGGCTGCTGGGTCCGTCCTTTCGGAAATGCGGTCTATCTGATGCCGCCTTTTGTGACGGAGAAAAAAGACATCGCCACTCTAACCGGTGCGGTCTGTGAGGTGGTTGCCGAATGTCTGTGAACTTTCTGCCGATCCGAATAGAGCCGCCGGTCAAGATGATTCTCGCCCGGCTGCGGGTCCGCATACCGGAGCTTGGGGCGGAGGAGCGCGGCCGCATTGAATCCGAGATCGGCCGTCAGTTTGTCAAATGCCGGTTTGTCGGCGCGTGGCTGGAGCTGTCGCTGCCGGAGGCGCTGCGGCTGGCGGGAGAAAGCCGGGATGTGGCCGCCCGTCTGGAGAATTGTTCCGGAGCGGTGATTTTCACGGTGACGGCCGGAGCCCGGATCGTGGAGGCGGCGCGCCGGGAATTCGCGGACGGGTCGAGCTTCCGGGCCGCAGTGTGCGACGCGGTCGGCAGCGAGGGAGTGGAGGCGGCGGTGGACGCGCTGGAACTGCATCTGCGCCAGCGGTTCGCCCGCTCCGGTCTGGCATTGGGGAAGCGCCGTTTTTCACCCGGATACGGCGACTGGCCGTTGGAGGCGCAGCGGGAATTTTACCGGCTGCTGGAAATGAGCAAACTCGGCGTTGAGCTCGGTGACCGGCTGATTCTCTGTCCGGAAAAAACCGTGACCGCCATGATCGGAGTCACCGGAAATGAATAAAAAAGAATTCAGTCAACTCTGTCGCAGCCGTTTTGTCATCCTTGACGGCGCCACCGGAACCGAACTGGTCAAGCGCGGCATGCCGGCCGGAGTGTCGCCGGAATTGTTTGCGATGGAACACCCGGAGATCGTCGATGCGATTCACAACGCCTATTTTTCCGCCGGGAGCGACATTGTGTATGTGCCGAGTTTCGGCGGAAACCGTCCGAAACTTGAAGAGTTCGGCGCCGGCGGCCGGGTGCGTGAAATCAACTCGGCACTTGCCGCCAACTGCCGGCGCAACGCCGGAAGCCGCCTGATTTTCGGTGACATCTCCCCCACCGGGAAATTTTTGAAGCCGTGGGGCGACCTCGACTTTGAAGAACTGGTCGCCGTTTACGCCGAGCAGATCGCGGCATTGGCCGACGGCGGCGTGGACGGATTCGCCGTTGAAACGATGTTCGATCTGCAGCAGGCGCGCGCCGCGCTGATCGCGGCAAAAGAGACCGCGCCTGATTTGCCGGTGATCGTCACATTGACGTTTGACGAACACGGGCGGACGCTATCGGGGAATGATCCGAAGTCGGCGCTGATAACGTTGCAGAGCCTCGGCGCCGACGCCTTCGGCTGCAACTGTTCTACCGGACCCGAGCAGATGTTGAAGCTGATCTCCGCGATCAAGCCTTTTGCCGCGGTGCCGCTGGTCGCCAAGCCGAACGCCGGCATGCCGAAACTTGCCGCCGACGGTCGAACCGTGTTCGGCATGTCGCCGGAAACCTTCGGCGGCTTTTCCGCGGCGATGCGCGACGCCGGCGTGAATGTCGCCGGCGGCTGCTGCGGAACCACACCAGAACATATAGCCGCCCTGTCCGCCGGGCTGAAAAAATTGACGCCGCGGCCGACGGCCTCCGACCGTCGTCCCGGACTGGTCTGCTCCGCAGTGCGCTGCGCCGAACTCAACGGCCGCGATTTTATGCTGATTGGAGAAAGGATCAATCCCACCGGCAAAAAGGCGCTTCAGGCCGAACTGCGCGCCGGTAAAATGGATATGGTGCGCGAATTCGCCGCCGCGCAGACCGAGCGCGGCGCCGCACTGCTGGACGTGAATATGGGACTGGGCGGCGTGGATGAAAAGGCGCTGATGCTGGAGGCGGTCGAGCAGGTGTCGGCGGTCTCGCCGCTGCCGCTGGCGATTGACTCAACTTCACCGGAGGTGGTGGCCGCCGCGCTGCGCCGTTATCCCGGCCGGGCGCTGCTCAATTCGATCTCGGCCGAGCGGGAAAGACTGGAAAAACTTCTTCCGGTGGCCGCGTTCTACGGCGCCGCGATAATCATTCTTCCGGTGGCCGACAGCGGCGTGCCGGAAACCGCCGCCGAGCGTGCCGGACTGGTTAAACAGATATTCGCCGCGGCACAGAAATACGGCTACGGAAAAAATGACTGTGTGGTGGATCTGCTGGTCATGGCCGTGGCTTCCGGCGGTCCCGGCGCGGTTGCGGCGCTGGAAACCGCGGAGTTCGCCCGTGACTTCGGGATGGGCTCGGTATGCGGCCTGTCCAACGTCAGCTTCGGGCTGCCGGCCCGGCCGGTGCTGAACGCCACCTTTATGAAGCTGGCGCGTGAACGCGGACTTACCGGCGCCATTGCCAATCCGTCGGCCGACTTCTCTTTGTTCGACCCGATTGCCGCCGACGCGCTGCTCGGCCGCGATCCCGGTTTTGTCCGCTACCTTGAACGGTTCTCCAACGCGGTTCCGCCTCCGGTCGCTTCCGCCGCTTCCGCTTCCGCCGCCGACCCGCTGGAGGCGCTGTTCGGCATGGTGCTCAAAGGGGATGAGCCGAAAATCGCCGCCGCCGCCGAGGCCGCGCTGCAATCAGGAGTAAACGCCGGGACGATCATGGATCGGCTGATTGACGCGATAAACGTTGTCGGCCGCAAGTTTTCATCCGGCGAATATTTTCTGCCGCAGCTTCTGATGAGCGCCGACGCCATGCGTCGCGCCATCGCGGTGATCGAACCGCGGTTGAAGGAGAGAAAAGGCGGCAACGCCGGAGAAACGGTGGTGATGGCAACCGTTGAGGGTGATATTCACGACATCGGGAAAAACATCGTCTGCCTGATGCTGGGCAACTACGGATTCAAGGTGATCGATCTGGGGAAAGACGTTTCCGCCGCCGGAATCGTCGCCGAGCTGAAGCGGAGCGGCGCACGGTTGTGCGGACTCTCCGCGTTGATGACCACCACCATGCCGCGCATGAAGGAGACAATCGATCTGGCACGGGCCGAAGGACTTGATTATGTAGACTTTATTCTGGGCGGCGCGGCAGTTGACGCTGAATTTGCCGCCGGAGCCGGCGGAACCTATGCCCGGGACGCGATGGAAACGGTGCGTTTCTGTCAGAAAAAAGGAACCGGCACGGCCGGAAAATCCGAACCGCGCCGGTGAGTTCGCCACCGCAGCGCGGCGGCGGACTCGGGATGGGATGGTTATTGTATGACTTCGTTGTCTTCCAGACTGAGGATGGAAAATCCGCCGTCGACCAGCATCTCCTTCAAATGCGAAGCGGTGTAAAGCATATTATGGTCGCCGGAATCTCCGACGTGTCCGTCGCCGTAGCCGATGTTGGCCACGCCGTTGTGGCGTTCAAGAATGCCGCTGTAGTTGGCGCGCTCCCGGTAGATAAGGTTAATCTGGGTTCCGGTGCTCCAGTCGTCAATGGCGCCGGAGCTGAAATCTGGACCGAACGCGGAGTCGGTCAGCAGGATATAAGTTGACGGCGCCGGGCAGGAGCCGAGTCGGACGTAGCGCGGCGGAATGCTGGAGCCGACTCCGATTTTTTCAAACACTGCGGCGTCGGCATAGGGATAGTCTTCCGAATCAAGCTCGTCCTGCGTAAAGCAGATCGCGCCGTAGGCGATGGACTGCAGCACCTGGTTCATATCCACATTGCTGGGACAGAGCGTCATTTTCCGGGTGGACGGATCGCGCCGGACGTTGATGTCGTCCGACAATCCCAGCTCCTGCGGCATGCTGCCGATATTGTACCACTGCCAGCCGTCGGCGCCGAGCGTGGTGATCCAGCCCGATCCGCCGCCGTCGGCATATAGCGACAGCGCCTGAATGCTCTGCCTGATATTTCCCGCACAGTTCGCCCGGTTGGCCATCTCTCTGGCGCGCGCCAGACTCGGCAGAAGCATGGACGCCAGTATCGCAATGATTGCAATTACCACCAGCAGCTCGATCAACGTGAAGCTTTTTTTCATTTTTCTCCGAATATAATTGTATTTTAATTTTGTTTGAGATATAGTATAACGTTGATATTCAACTGCGTCAATATTATGTGACCGAAGATTAATTGTATGAAACAGTATATAAAGTATTATTCCTTTTGCGATACGCTGGAGGAAGGTTTCCCGCCGCTGGCGATTGTTGCTGCCGGCGAAGAATGCGCGGTTTCCGGCTCTTACCGGTGGAACGGCATGGAGCGCGGATCGGCGCCGCGGCTGATCTGGCAGTACTCGCTGGCCGGAGAGGGGGCGATCGAACGCAACGGAACCACGTTGGCGATTCTGCCGGGGCAGGCGATGCTGGCCACGCTTCCGGATCAGCACTGTTACTTTTTGCCGTCGTGGTCGGCCGGGTGGGAGTTCTATCATTTTCAGCTTATCGGCTCAAGCGTCGCACAGATCGGCGCCGGACTGGTGGAGAAATACGGATCGGTTCTGACGGTGCCGGCGGGATCGCGGCTTGAGGCGGCATCGGCATCGCTGTTCAACCGCTGCCGGTCACGCGCGTTCAGATCGCGCTGGGACATGCTGCTGGCCTCCTACGAGTTTATCGCGGTGCTGGGCGAGTGGCTTTCCGGCGGCGAGGCGGACACCGGAGGATCGCTTCGCCGCCGCATTCAGCGCTTGTTTGATGACACCTGCGCCACCGGCGCCCCGTTTCCGGTGCTGGATGACATGGTAAAACGTTCCGGTTATTCAAAGCAGTATTTTGAGCGGATGCTGAAATGCGAAACCGGGAAGACGCCGACGGAGTTTCTTCAGGCGGCTAAAATCTCCCGGGCTTGCGACTTGCTGCTCAATACCAGAATGGCGGTCAAAGAGGTTGCCGCCTCCTGCGGTTTTTATGACTCGGCCTGTTTTTGCCGCCGATTCCGCGAAGTGCTCAAAACCACTCCTTCGGCATATCGCAAAGGCATCCGCTGACCGGGTTAAGGCGTTTCGACGGATTCCGGATTGCCGTAGAAGTCAACGTCGGCGCCAAGCCGCCGCAGATGCCAGCGGAACAGACGCTTGAAGATCAGTCCGGTAACGATCGTCGCCGCAGTGTAGAGCGCCACTTCCGCGTAGTTGCCGATGAACAGCGTGGCGATCGCCAGTGTTCCGGCCGCCATCATCGCAAAACCGACGACTGCGATCAGAAATCCCGGCAGCAGCTGCGCCGGCGGCTCGCCGTCCGGCAGTCTGCCTTCGGCAATCAGCTCGGCCCGAACCGGACCCCACAGCCCGGCCGGATGCGCCCTGAGATAAAATTCCTTGAGGTGCGTCATGTCTTCCGGTTTGGTCAGCAGGGTTACGACCAGCCAGCACAGCATGCTCAGAACCATTGAAATCAGGGCCTGGATTATCGCCATTGTCTCGCCGTTTTCACGCATGGCCCCGGCCCAGGCCGGGATCAGCGGAAGCAGTTTGCTGAACAGAAAATAAAATATCGGACCGGTCAGAATCGAGGCCAGCCACCCTTTGAGGTTGACCCGCCACCACCACCACTGCGCCCAGCCGAAGGTGGCCGACGACCCGAACAGCCCGACAACCACCGTGGTTATTCCCATCAACGATTCGGTATGCACCGTGACCACCACCGACAAGGCGACAATTCCCAGCATCAGCAGTCTGCCCACCCACACCTCGCGGCCGGCTTTCGGCTCGCCCAGCAGCGGGCGGTAGACATCGTTCAGCAGCGTCTGGCTGCCGTAGTTCAAGTGGCTGGAAACCGTGCTCATCACGCTGGCCAGCATTGCCGCCACCGTTATGCCGACCGCCCCCTCCGGAAGAAATTCAATCAGCATGCGGCCGTAAATGTTCTCCCGCAGTCCGCCGGACGCGATGAAATGGGTTTCAGGATACCGCGCCAGCATGCCGAGCACCGGCAGCATCAGCAGCAGCAGCATGCCGAACAGCGCCACATTTCCCCACAGCCCGACCTTCGCCGCCTCGTAATTGTTCTTGCAGGAGAAATAACGCTGACCGTCCGACGCCACGCCGCCGCCGACGCCAACCACTGAAATCAACAGCCAGCAGATCACGCCAAGCGGTCCGAGAATGGCGTTGCCTGGCACCGGCAGCGAACTGGAGAGCGACGAGCCGTAGCTTTCGGCGGCGTTTTCCGCCGCTCCCGTCATTTTGACGATCCATTCATTTGACGCGCCGTTGTTGCGGCTGAAGATGATGTCGCCGGGCAGCTCGGCGGCAATCCCGCCGTCTTCACCCGGTGCGACCAGTTGCGGAGACGTTCCGCAGAACCGCGCCGGACGTTTCTCCCGGGGCGCATAAACCGTCTCTTCAATCACAAATCCGTCCACCGACGCCACCGCCGGTTCCGGTGTGACCGTCCGGTTGTCGTCTCCGGTATAGGACGGCGTGAATTTTATTTTTTCAGCGTTGCGGACGTTGTTGAAATAGCCGCTTTGGTATTCCGGATAGATCGCCAGCTGGATCACCGAGCCGTCCGGATTGACCACCTCAAAAAAACCCGGCGCGGCGGAAAGTGATTTCAATTCCGCAGTGGTTCGTCCGGCATACGCGTCGTGCAGCGCCTTTCCCATTCCGGACGGGCCGCCGAAAGCCGCCAGTACCGCCACCACCAGCACCAAATTGCCGATGATGATGACCACGCCCTGCATGCCGTCGGTTATCAGCACGCCGCCGAACCCGGCGCTCCAGACATAGATCGTCAGAAGCGGCAGGATGACCGCCACCGTAATCCAGATGTTGTTGTAGTTGAAAATCGGCCCGGCCACTTTGTCCATGCCCACGATTCCGGCTCCGATCCACGGAATCATGCCCAGAAGCACCGTGTAAACCGAGGAGTAGACCCGAGCCGCTTTACTGCCGTGTCCGTAACGCAGCGAAAAAAATTCCGGACCGGTCCGGATGCGCATCTGCCGCCACTTTGCCGCGAACAGCAGCGAAACGATCAGCATTCCGAAGCCGAAACGCGACAGGTAAAACCAGGCGCCGGAGAGTCCGGCGGCAAGCGCCACGCCGCAATAAAGCGGCGCCACGTCCGAATTCAGCGCGGTGGCGGCGTTGGACAGTCCGTTCAGCCAGCCCGGCATTTTCCGGCCGGCCAGAAAATAATCCTCTTCCTTGTTGCCGGAGAGTCCGAGCAGGCGGCTGCCGAGCATTCCGAGGATCAGAGACAACGCCAGATAAACCAGAATCACCGCAACGTCGATCATCCGGAAGCCGCCGGAAAGCCAGCCCATGTTCATTTGTCAGACCATCTCCATGTTGCCCGGCACGCGGCATCCTGTCCGGTCGGGTGTGCTATTTGTTTTCCGCAGATATGTTCAGCGGGAGTCGCGGGCGACTTCGCGCTTCTGGAACAGCGTCACCGCCCAAAGCGAGCAGAGCGCAATGTAGCAGAGGACGTAGATGTAGGCCTTTATCACATAACCGACCGGAATCGGGCGTTCCACCGCGATCGCGTCGGCCAGCCAGAAAAACTGCCAGTTGGGGAATATTGCGTAGAGACCGCCGAGTATGGCGTCAAGAACCGCCGACCCGGTTTCGCGCTGAAACAGAAAACTCGACACCATTCCAAGGAAAAAGATTACCGTGCAGACGCAGAGGTTTGCCACCATGTCCAGCCGGACCGCGAACGCCACCGACAGCGTCGCCATCGCCGTCACCGCGCCGAAGAGCAGCAGCAGCGCCTTGAACAGGTCGGGCATTGAGAGCGCCGGCGCCTCTTTGGTGAAGTAGCAGAGCGCGGCGAACAGCGGCATCAGCAGACCGAGCGCAATCACCATCGCCGCCGAGAAGCTGCTGCCTTTGAAAAAGTTGAACAGCATTCCGAATACCGCCGACACCACCATGATGCCGAGCAGCATGTAGTAGGTCAGGTCGTCGGTCCGGAACTGATCGACCGCGATGTAAACCGACGCCACCGTCGCGCAGTTCAGGATGAACATGAACAGTATCACCGTTGCGGATATTCCGATTATTTTGGCCAGAATGAAGCTCCAGCGGTGAACCGGCTTGGAAAGCAGCAGCAGCACCGTGCCGTTGCGCATTTCCTGCGATACCGTGTGACTGCTGGAGAGCACCGCCGCGAACAGCCCGAACAGCAGGCTGGTGGCCATTGACGAATCGACCACCATCTTCAGCTGTTCATTGAACACAAACAGCGAGATGGACGGGTAGTGGGCGATCAGAAACAGTCCGCAGATCAACAGCAGACTGTAGACCGGTTCGCGCAGCGATTCCCGGAACGTGTTCCCGGCGATTTTAAACAGATTCCACATCGGCTAAGGGGCTTCCGTCTATTTTTTGTCGATGGCGATTACGGTGCCGACGTCTTCCATGTCACGTCCCTGACCGGGGATGTGGTTGCCGGTGGTCTCGCGGATCACCCGGCGGAAGTTGTCGGGCAGGCGCTGCAGCCGGAGAAGCTGCGCAACGTCGCGCGCCACTTTGTCCCAGTCGCCGGAAAAGGTCACCGGCGAGAAGCCGTTGTATTCGAGCAGCTGACGGTATTCGAGCGGCACATAGCGGTCATCTCCGAGAATAACGATGCGGCGCGGGTTCAGAAACACCACGAACTGGGCGAACTGGTCGGCCTGAATTTCCATTGCCTCGGCGTTCGGTCCGCCGGGGCAGAAGAAGATGCCCTTCGTCCCCTGATACGGCAGCAGGATGAACGGCTGGTTGTTTTCGGCCTGAATGAGTTCCGCCATCGCGCGGGGCTTGCGGTAGTTGCCGGTGATGACCAGCGTGATGACGTCTTTATCCGGCCCCTGGTACGGCGTGGACCAGTCCCAGAATCCGGCGAATACGCCGGCGGCTACTCCGATAAGCGCGACCGACAGCAACAAAATTTTTTTCATGATTCGACCTCTTATAAATAAATTCATATTTTTTCTGTTCGCATATTACAATAAACCTTTTTGGCCCTCCCGCAAGCGGCGGAGCGTGTTTTTTTGAAAAAAAAAGACAGAACGGTGAAAAATTTGAAAAAAAAGGATTGGGATGTATATTATTCGCCTTAATTGCAAGCAAATAGAAAGGCTCTGAATTGAACCGGAAATTTTTTGTCCGGCGCGCCGGACACACTGTGCCGCGCACCGCGATTTTCATGTCCGGCTCCGGCAGCAACGCCGAAGTCCTGCTGAAGCTCGCCGCCGCCGGCCGCGCAACCGAATATGAGATCGCCGCCATTGTCACCGACAATCCGGAAAAAAGCCGCGCCCGCGAACTGGCCCATTTGTACCGGATACCGCTGGTCGAGTGCTCAATCCGCGACTTTTATCACGCCAACGGCGAGAAACGGGTGTCGCTGGCCGACGAAAACTGCCGCAGACTGCGCCGGGAATGGACGGAGCTGCTGTTGGCCAAGTTGACCGATTTTGAACTTGATTTCGGAATTTTCGCCGGATTTGTCCCTCTGTGCGACATCACCGACGCGTTTCCGTGCCTGAACGTTCACCCCGGCGACCTGACCGCGACGGACGCCGCCGGCCGGCGGCTGTTTGTGGGGCTGAACACCGTTCCGGTGGAGCGGGCGATCCTGGCCGGCATGACCTCGCTGCGCAGCAGCGTGATGGTCACCGAGCCGCTCGCCGCCGACCGGAGCAATGTGGACGCCGGACCGATCCTCGGTGTTTCCGCGCCGCTCGCCATCGACTTCCGCGGCCTGTCGCTTGACCGGCTCCAGATGATCGCCGCCGCCAGACCGGAGAAGAAGCCGGCCGGCGGATTCGGCGATGAGCTTGAAACGCTGGCCGCGTTCAATCAGGAGCGGTTGAAATACGCCGGAGACCATGTGGTTCTGCCGCGCGCCGCCGCGTATTTCGCCCGCGGCTATTACGAGATGGATGGAAAACAGCTGATGTTCCGGTCGCGTACCGGATTCATTCCGGTCACCGCCATTGAATTTTCGCCGGACGGAACGGAGCGCGTCATCGCGTAAACAGGATGTTTTTTGCGGGAATCGCATAAAAAGGAGCCGGCTCCGGCTCCTTTTTTTTGTCGTTTTGGCGCAGTTTTCAGGAGCGTTAAGGTTTTCCGATTCCCGCCGCGTCTTTCAAACGTATGGTTTTTAAGTACAAAGAAGCGGCGGCCGGAAAACCATGCAGGTTTCCGGACGCCGCCGCTGAATATTCCCGGATGGACAAATGAGCGTCAGATGCTCATCAGCTCCTTGTCCTTGGCCGCCACGATCTTGTCAACTTCGGCGGTGGTTTTGTCCGTTGACTTCTGAACCAGGTCGAGGAGCTGCTTAAGTTCGTCCTCGGTCATTTCGCCGCCTTTCTGCGCTTTTTTCGCCGCGTCGTTCGCGTCGCGCCGCAGGTTGCGGACCGCGACCTTGGCCTCTTCGGAGCGCTGTTTGACCTGTTTGGTCAACTGCTGGCGGCGCTCCTCTGAAAGTTCCGGCACCGGTACGCGCAGCACCTTGCCGTCATTCACCGGGTTGAAGCCGAGGTTGGCGGCGATGATCGCCTTTTCCGCGGCCTTTACCGCCGACACGTCCCACGGCTGAACCAGCAGCATGCGGGGTTCGGGGGCGGTGATGCCGGCAAGATCGCGCAGACGGGTGGGGGTGCCGTAATAGTCGACCATCACATTTTCAATCAGCGCGGGCGACGCCTTGCCGGTGCGGATCGAATTGAAATCGTCGGTCATTACGCCGAGCGCTTTTTTTGCGTGGTCCTCAAAATTTTTAAGCAGTTTGTCGCATACCTGATTCATAGCTAAGCCCTCCATGTTTGTGTTCTCTTTAACATAAATTAAAACACGAACGGCAAAAAATCAAGCCGCCATCCGATATTTTCTTGCAAAGCGCCGCCTCCGGCGTATATTATGGACGGAAAACGCAGGGAAAGGATTTTCACAAAGTGGTAAAACAGGCCGATGCGTCGATCCTGGCCGGAGTCGGGCTGGACGGCGACGACGGACATCAGCGACTCACCAGAGGCGACAACTTTGTTCTGGTCGGCGGGAGCGAGGAAACGCACGAAGTCATGAAGGAGACCGCGATCAGGTTCGGTGAAAAACTTTCGGCGCGCGGCAAGACGATGGGTGAGCTGTCGCCGGACGAATTCCGCGACCTTATCAGGGAGGCGTCGCCGCGCTCATGACATTTTCCGAACTGCTCTCCGCGCTGAGCGCCGGACTCGACGGCAACCGGTTCGAGGCGGAATATATCATCGACGGGGTTTTCAACCTCCGCCGCGGCGAAATCGCGCTCTCCGCCGGATCGCGCGAGGTTCCGCCGGACGGCGCGGCCGCTGCATTCTCCGCGATGCGCCGCCGGAAGGCCGGCGAGCCTTTGCAGTATATTTTCCGCCGCGCCTGGTTTATGAACCTTGAACTTGAGGTGGGGCCGGATGTGCTGATTCCGCGCCCGGAGACCGAGCTGCTGGTGGAGTTCGCCGCCGAAAATGCGCGGCTGAACGCGCGGGTGCTGGACGTGGGAACCGGGTCGGGCGCGATTGCACTCGGTCTGTTCGACCTCCGGCGGGATTTGAAGGTGACGGCGGTGGATGTGAGTCCGGCGGCGCTGGCCGTTGCCCGGCGCAACCGAGACCGCTGCGGATTCACCGGCGTGGAACTGCTGGAAAGCGATCTGTTTTCGGCGCTGGACAAAGAGCGCGTGTTCGACATTGTGACGGCCAACCTGCCGTATGTTTCCGAAGAAGAACTGGCGGATTGTCCGGCGGAGGTGCGCGACTTTGAACCCCGTCTCGCCCTGACCGCTCCGGAGTCCGGGCTGCGGCTGATCCGGCTTGCCGTGGAGCGGGCGCCGCAGTTCATCGCGTCCGGCGGAATGCTGATTCTGGAGATCGGCGAGACCCAGTCCGCGGCCGTCTCCGGCTTCATGACGGCGGCCGGGTTCGGCGCGGTGGGCGTGATTGCCGACTGCAACGGCCGTCCGCGCATCGTCCACGGCAAAAAAGCGTAATTCCGGTTTGAAAAATACGCAAAACGTCTTATATTTAATCTCCGAATGACAAGGAAACTCTGATTTATGAACAAAATCATCGACGATCTTATTGTGCGCTATCCGGTGCTGACGGAGTGCCGGGCGCAGATATGCGAGCTTACCGCGCGGATAATTTCCGTGTATGAAAACGGCGGACGGCTGTTCGTGGCCGGCAACGGCGGCAGCTGCGCCGACGCCGACCATATCGCGGGGGAACTGCTGAAAAGTTTCCGTCTGCGCCGTCATGTCGACGCCGACGAGCGCGGGCTTCTGGTCGCGGAATTCGGCGCCGACGGTGAAAAACTCGCCTCGGTGCTCGAACCGGCGCTGCCCTGCGTGGCGCTGCACAGCCAGATCGGTTTTGTGACCGCGTTCTGGAATGACGTCGGCGCCGATTACGTCTACGCCCAGCAGCTTTACGCGCAGAGCCGGCCGGGCGACATGTTCATCGGCATTTCCACCAGCGGCGGTTCCGTCAATATCCGCTATGCGCTGATGGCGGCGAAGCTCCGGATGGTGAACACCGCGCTGCTGACCGGCAACCGGCACGGAGTCTGTGAGAAATACGCCGAACTGGCGGTGACGGTTCCGGCCTCAGAGCCGTATCTGGTTCAGGAGTTCCACCTGCCGATCTACCATGCGGTGTGTCTGGCGGTGGAGGAGCACTTCTATGGCAAATGAGCTGAAAGTTCCGGAGCACGTCGCAATTATCATGGACGGCAACGGGCGCTGGGCCGAACATCGCGGTCTGGCGCGGGTCGAAGGCCATCGCGCCGGCGCCGAAGCGGTGGAGGCGGCGCTGGACGCCGCAAGAAAGTTCGGCGTAAAATATCTGACGCTCTATGCGTTCAGCACCGAAAACTGGAAGCGGTCGCCGCAGGAGGTGGCGGCGCTGATGGGGCTGCTCGGCGATTTTCTTGACCGCAAACTGCCGTCGATGATGGAAAACGATGTCCGGCTGTTGACGACGGGGCGAACCTCCGACCTGCCGTTTCCGTCCCGCTCAAAACTGCTTGCCGCGATTGAGGCGACCTCAAATAATCGCGGAGGGACCCTGATCCTGGCGCTCAGTTACGGCGGCCGGGCCGAGCTTGTCGATGCCGCGAAGAAAATGGCGGCGGACGCCGCCGCCGGAAAAATCGCGCCGGAGAAGATCGACGAAAAGCTGTTCGCCTCCTATCTCTATCACCCGGAAATCCCGGACCCCGACCTGATGATCCGCACTTCCGGCGAACAACGAATCAGCAATTTCCTGCTTTGGCAGATAGCATATTCGGAACTGTACGTCACGCCGGTTCTCTGGCCGGATTTTGACGAGGAGGAATTCGGCAGGGCGATAAAATCTTATCAGAACCGCGACCGGCGGTTCGGCGGAAGGAAAAAGTAAGTGTTTAAGTTCAGAATCATTAGTTTTACCGTGCTTTTGAGTGTTTTTGTCCTGATGTTCGTCTTCCCCGCGCCCGGCGGCTGGATTTTCGGCTTCGCGGCCGCGTTGACGGCTTTTGCCATGACGCGCGAGATGGCCGGAATGCTGGAAAAGCTCGAACTCCGGGCTTTTGTCATGCCGGCGGCGGTCTATTCCGGCGCGGCGGTGCTGTTGTCCGCGTTGAGCAGGCTTTGCGGGTGGGACTTTCGGACCTGCGCCGCAGTCGGCGCGGCGCTGCTGGCCGCGCCGCTGGTCTGGGGATGGGGCATGCTGCTGTGCGGTTCGGAGTTCGCGCTGAACGCCAAAAAACTGGCGGTAAGTTTCGGCATTCTGATAATGGCGCTGCCGCCGGTTTTCGGACTTCTGAATATCGGGTTGACCGACTTCAAGCTGTTCGGATATATGGTTCTGGTGACCAAGGCGGGCGACACCGGCGCATATTGCATCGGCATGCTGTCCAACCGGATAAGCCGCGGACGCAATCATCCGGTGGCGCCGCGGATCAGCCCCAGGAAGTCGATTGAAGGGACGGTGGGCGGACTTGTCACCAGTGTCGGCGTCAGTTTTCTGCTGGGCGCCGGGCTGGATTGGATTTCGGCCGGCTGGCCGCTGCTGCTGATTCTCGGCGTTGCGCTGTTCTGGGGCGGATTTTGCGGCGACCTCACCGAGTCGGTGCTCAAACGCGGCTGCGGAATCAAAGATTCCGGCCGGCTGCTGCCCGGTATGGGCGGAATTTGGGACATCATGGACAGTTTTATATACAATGCTCCGGTTTTCAGCTTGATATTTCCGTATCTGCTGTTAAATTAACCACGGAGGAAGGATATTTATGAAAAAAAAGATTTTAGATATTCTTAAGCGCAACGCGCGCATGGAAGTCGCCGAAATAGCCGGACTTCTGAACGCCGACCCCGAAGCGGTGGCGGCGGCCATTCATGAACTTGAAGCGGACAACGTGATCTGCGGCTATCATGCCGTGGTCAATGACGAACTGGCCGATGACGGCATGGTCCGCGCTCTGATCGAAGTCAAAGTGTCGCCGCAGCGCGACGGCGGATTTGACCGGGCCGCAATGCGGATTGCCCGATTCCCGGAGGTCATCAACGTCTATCTGGTCTCCGGGAACTACGATCTTCAGCTTGAAGTCTACGGCCGCTCGCTTCAGGACATCGCCAATTTTGTGGCGGCGAAACTTTCCACCATCGACGGCGTGCTTTCCTGCTCCACGCTGTTCATGCTTAAGAAATACAAGGAATCAGGAAGGTTGATGACAAATGAGCCAGAACTTGAACGAATCGTCGTCTCGCCGTAACGGGCGGATTGCAAAGCATATAGAAGTGATGCCGAAAAGCGGCATCCGTGAATTTTTCGATCTGGTCACCACGGTTAAGGACATTGTGTCGCTTGGCGTCGGCGAACCGGACTTCGTGACGCCGTGGACCATCCGCGAGCACGCCATATATTCGCTTGAACGCGGCAAGACCAGCTACACCAGCAATATGGGGCTGCTGCCGCTGCGCCGGGCGATCTGCGACTATGTGGCAACGGACTATAAGGTCGAATACAACCCGGTGAAAGAGTGCCTGGTCACCGTCGGCGTCAGCGAAGCGCTGGATCTGGCGGTGCGGGCGCTGGTCGATCCCGGCGACGAGGTGATCTACACCGCGCCGTGTTATGTGTCTTATCCGGCCGAAGTGACGATGGCGCACGGAATACCGGTTCCGCTGGAGACGAGAGTGGAGAACAACTTTGCGCTCGATCCGGCCGAGTTGGAGGCGAAGATCACGCCGCGGACAAAACTGCTTATGCTGAATTTTCCGTGCAATCCCACCGGCGCCACGCTGAATCTTGAACAGCTGAAGGCGATCGCACGCATCGCGGTGAAGCATGACCTGATCGTGATAACCGATGAAATATATTCGGAACTTACCTATGTGGACCGCGCGCCGAGCATTGCGTCGCTGCCGGGAATGCGCGACCGCACGGTGTTTCTGCACGGCTTCTCCAAAGCGTTCGCCATGACCGGATTCCGGATCGGCTACGCCTGCGGGCCGGCGGATATTATCGGCGCAATGATGAAGATACATCAATACAGCATGCTGTGCGCTTCGATCATCAGTCAGGAGGCGGCGATTGACGCGTTGACTCACGGCCGGCCGGACATGCTCAGAATGCGGGAAAGCTATCTTGAGCGGCGCAACGTTATGGTGGAGGGACTGAACCGCATCGGGCTGGACTGCGTTGTGCCGAACGGCGCGTTTTACGCTTTTCCGAGCATCAGGCGTTCCGGATTGTCCAGTCATGAGTTTGCTGTCGAGCTGGTTCGGGATCAGAAAGTGGCGGTGGTGCCGGGAACGGCGTTCGGCGACTGCGGCGAGGGGTTTGTCCGCTGCTGCTACGCCACGAGTCTGCCGGAGATCATGCTGGCGCTGGAGAGAATGGAAAAGTTTTTGGAAAAATAGGGAAGATCAAGCATGGCGAAGACAACCATACCGGCTCAGTTTGCCAGATTTTGCACTCCGGCTGTTTTGGCGGATGGCGAGCATTTTCTGATCAAGGTGGCCGAAAACTCCGATGAGATCGCCCGTGCCCAGAAACTCCGATATGACGTGTTCAAGGAGGAGCAGGGGCGGCTGGGGCGCATCAGTCAGGCGCAGGCGGCGGCCAAGATCGACGCCGACGTGTTCGATAATTTTTGTTTGCATCTGATTGTGATCGAAAAGTCGTCCGGCCGCATCGTCGGCACATATCGGGTTCACCCTGGATGTGTGGCGAGAAACGGCATCGGATTCTATTCGGAGGGCGAATACTCCATTTCCAATCTGTCGAAGTATTGCGACGAACTGCTGGAATACGGCCGCAGCTGCGTTGCGCCGGAATACCGCAACGGAGCGGTTGTGTCGCTTTTGTGGGCCGGGATCGGCGAACTGCACAGCCGCAGCCGGATGCGCTATCTGATGGGCTGTGTGAGTCTGGAAAGCGTGGATCCGGTGGTTGGCTGGTCGATATACAAACACGCGCTCGGCATGGTACGCCCGACGGTGCCGCCGCCGGTGGCCGCGGTGCCGAAGCCGGAGTATATTTTGAAATATCCGGGCGACGAGGCGGTGGCAGCTTATATGGAAGAACATCGTGGCGGTTTGCAGAATGAAATGCCGCCGCTGCTCAAAGGATATCTGCGGCTCGGTGCATATCTGGCCGGCGACCCGGCGCTGGACAGCGACTTCGGCTCGATCGATATTTTTATCTGGCTGGATCTGGCCAATACGCCGCCGCGCTATACCAGACATTTTATGAGGATACCGTTCTGAATATGAGGTTGGTGCGGATACTGTACAGGATCCCGCTGCTGGCGGCCTGGTCGGTGATGGTGTCGGCGGCTGCGGCGTTTTACGGCGTGGGCGGCTGGCGGGGGATCGTCCGGGTCACCGGATGCACCGAAGTGTGGTGTCGCGGGCTGCTGTTTCTGATGGGCATCCGGCTGCGGGTGTTCGGGAAAATGAGCGGCCCCGGCTGTCTGATAATTTCCAATCACACCGGATATCTGGACATCATTGTTCACGGCGCGCTCGGCCGGGTGCGCTTTGCCAGCAAGAAAGAGGTGAAATATTATCCGGGTCTCGGATTGGTGCTGGCCTCAAGCCGTCCGGTCTGGATCGACCGGAAGAACCGTGCCGCCTCGCAGCAGGCATTGGCGGAGTTCAATGAATCGCTGCGTCGCGGCGTCAATCTGATTGTTTATCCGGAAGGGACCACCACCGACGGTATGCACGGGCTGCTGGTGTTCAAGTCCACCGCGTTCGAGTCCGCATGTGAGACCGGCCATCCGATACAGCCGGTCATCACGCGCACCGGACCGGCGGCCGACGGGTTCAATGTGGCGTGGTACGGCGATCAGACCTTGCTGCCGCATCTTGGAAAGGTGCTCGGACTTGCCGGGTTGGACAGCCGGATCTACCTGCTGCCGGTTCAAAAGGCGCTGCCCGGCGAGAGCCGCAAGCAGCTTGCCGAACGCATGCATGACCTGATGGAGCGGGCCGGACGGGTGATTGATTCGGGGGATCAGGCCGCCATCGGGCGTCTGCTCTCCGACGCGGAATCGGCGTCGGAGCAAAAACAAAGACGGTTAACCCCCTTCTGGCGATCCCGGTTTTTAACGTTGAATATTTTTGGGGCAACGCGTAATAACATTGTGAAATAAAAATATGGCGCCGACCGCCTTGAATGGGCGGTCTTCGCCATATTTCACTTGATTCCGGCGGATTTATGCGGCCGGAAACGTTGGATTACTCTTTGGCGTCGGTGGCTTTTTTCTCAAGTTCCCGCAGCGGTTCGTGGCAATGATCCTGAACCTTTGTCAGGTACTTGTCCACCTGACTGCGAACCTTGTCCACCAGCTGGGCGATCGCTTTGTATACGTCGAAGTCCTCGGCTTTTGCGGCGAAGTCGCGGTTTTTCATGCTTACCACGGCATCAACGATGAATCTTGGTTTGTCAAACTCCACCATTACGCGAATCGTGGACACCTTCAGGGTCTTCTCGGCGAAAATCGCGGCGAATCCCTCTTCTATTCTGGACTTCATTATTTCCGTGACGTCCAGATGTTTTCCGGTAGTGATGATCTGCATATGTCAAACCCTCCTTTCAGGTTAGCTCACATGTTGAAGCGCGGACCCAGATAGACCTCTCTGGCCTTTTCGTCATTCACCAGAAATTCGCTGCATCCCTCAAGCAGAATTTCGCCCTGACACATCAGATAGGCGCGGTCGACCACCGAAAGAGTTTCCCGCACATTGTGGTCGGTGATCAGAATGCCCAGACCTTTCTGCTGGAGCTGGCGGATGATTTCCTGAACGTCGTTTACCGCGATCGGATCGACGCCGCTGAACGGTTCGTCCAGCAGGATGAACAGCGGGTTGGTAACCAGCGCCCGGGTAATTTCCAGCCGGCGGCGCTCGCCGCCGGAAAGCGTCATCGCCTTCTGTTTTGCCAGATGGGTAAGCTCAAGTTCGTCGAGCAGCTGTGCAAGGCGCGCCTTGCGTTCGCGCCGTGAAATGGCCAGAGTTTCGAGGATGGCCATGATGTTCTGCTCCACCGTGAGCTTGCGGAAGATCGACGGCTCTTGGGCCAGATAGCCCATGCCGAGTCTGGCGCGTTGATACATCGGCACATGAGTGATGTCCAGTCCGCGGAATGTCAGCGTTCCGGCGTCCGGGCGGATCAGCCCCATAATCATATAGAAACTGGTGGTTTTCCCGGCACCGTTCGGTCCGAGCAACCCCACCACTTCGCCGGGACGGATGTAAATTGTGGCGTTGTTCACCACCGTCCGCCCGTGATAGCTTTTTTTCAGCCCTTCGGCCTTGCAGAGAATATCTTTGTCGTCCACCATAAAAACGTCCTTCCAATGCTACTATAATCCAACCCGCGAACTCTTCAAGCGGCGAAGCGCTGATTTTGCCAGAATTATTTATTCACCCCAATCCGGCGCGAACGAGATAATGCGCTGGTTGCGGCCGCTCGGCAGCGGCATATCCCCTGAGAGATCGACCTCAACCTCTTCGCATTCGACCACGGTTCCCCCGCTGGCAAGCCGCGGTTTAACGCCGTTTTCCTCGGTCATCCGCACCATTCGGTCGGCCACTGAATAGGAGCCGTTTTCGCCTTTTGCGGAGAACTCGTTGCCCTCGTCGTCCACTCCGTTGAGGTTGACATTGCCGGTGAACAGCAGCCGGGTCAGGCTTTTGTCTTCGCCGATCTTGATGTGACGCGGCACTTTGCTTTCAAACTTTGGCTCAAGCGCCAGCTCCGGCGATTCCGGTTCAACGGCGACCGGTGAGTTTTCGGCGGCGATCACCTCCGGCGTGCGGTCAATGAAATAGGCGTTGAACTTGTCGGAGGCCAGCGCGACCCGTTCGTCGATCATCCTGACGTTGCCGTTGAATTCGGCGTAGTTTTCGGACAGATTGATGAATCCGGAGTCGCTGGTCATGGTTGAGGGTTTCCCGGTCTTGGTTGCGGCTGCCGCTGCCGCGTCCGGCGCCGACTGTTCGATCATTGAGAAGTCGGAGGCGGACGCTTTGACTCCGCCGGAGAAATCGATCCGGTCGATCGCGATTCCGCCGTCGGCGTGGCCGGTGAATTTGACGGTCAGCGTCTCGCACTCCAGCGAACCTTTGGTGTCGGAGCCGCGGACATTTCCGGCGCAGACGACGCGGTCCGGAATTTTGTCGAATTCCCGGCTTTCCAGTCCTTCCGTCAAATTTTTTCCGCCGTCGGCGCCCGGTTTGTCTTTGAGGTAAACGTTCATCCGGTCGCATTCCACTTTCGCTTCGCCGTCGGCGATTCTGACGTTGCCGGTCATTACTCCGGTTCCGGCCTCGTAGTCGAATTCCAGCGTATCGGCCGTGGCTTTGGTCTGGCCGTTGGCTCCGGCCAGCAGAATCTCGGCGTTGTCCTTCACCAGAAGCTTCCCGGAATCGCTGGTCAGCGAAATGGAGCCGCCCTCCAGCCGGTTGCCGTTCTGCCGGACCCACGGCCGGCTCTTGCCGGTCAGCGTGATGGCGCCGTTGTCCACGTTGTAGTTCACGGTCTCGGCGGCGCCTTCGCCGCCGTCCTTGCCGAAGAAATTAACGCCGCCGAGGCAGCGGATGCTCTCCACGGTTTTGCTGCCGGGATCGAAGTCCATGCCGCCGATGCCGGGAACAACGTCCCGGTCCGATTCGGTTTCCGGCACTTTTGCCGCCGGAGCTCCGGCGAGGATGATTTCAAGTTCGGGGGCGAAGATCGAGCCGCGGCTGTCTTCGATTTTCACGTTGCCGCGGGCGGCTGCGCGGTTCTGCTCGTAGCTGAATTCCATTTTGTCGGAGCTGACGTTGGCGCTGCGCGGTTTTTCTCCGGGCTTGTCGGCAATCTCCAGCGCCAGAAAACAGTCGCCGTCCACATTGAGCATACCGGTCCGGCGGGTGAAGCTGATCGAGTTGCCGGAAAGAACGCTGTTTCCGCTGGCGACGCTCGGCCGGCCGCCGGAAAGGACAATTTTTTCCCCGGCGAAGTCGTAGGCGGCATAGTCGGACTTCACCGTCTGCGGATTGTCCGGATCGGACGGATTGGCCCGTTCCATCTTCACGTTGCCGAAACATTCCAGCAGCGATACTCCGCTTACTCCGAGATCGTCCAGCTCATCCGCCCCGTCGTCGGCGGCTGGTTCCCGGTCATCCGCACCAAGATGCAGCACGACCTTGTCGCAGCCGATGATCGCGCCGGACTCTTCAAAGCTGACGCTGCCCTCCAGTGAAACCTTTTTGGACTCAAAGTCAATGAACATGGAGTCCGCCCACACATCGGCGAAGCGAGCGGCTTTTTCATTGCCGCGCACCGACTCCGGAAGATTTTTTTCAATCGCGTCGCTGAGCGCTTTCCCGCCGAACCGCAGCACAATGTGCACGTTTTGCGGAATGCTGACCTGTTTTGTCTCGTAGTTCGCGGTGAATCCAACGCCGTCGATGTCCATCATCGGCGTTCTCACCTGCACCACGTCGCTGCCTTCGGCGGTGCGCCGGACGCTGTCCACTTTGGCCAGAGGCGACGAGATCACGCCGTCGCTGCCGGAACGCTTGCTCCAGAACAGCGCCACTTCATAAATCGGCGCGTTGATCCGGTAAATAGTGCTTGTGCCAAGCTGCATATTGTCGATATCGGCGTTCTTTTTGACGATGTCGATGATCGCGTCGTTGGCGAACAGCTGTTTGCCGTGCTGTTCAAACTGTCCGGCGCGCAGCATGAAGCGCAGTTCGCCTTTGTTGTACAGCGGTATCTTGATGCCGCGCGCCGCGACGTTGAGAAAGTCGCTGCCCGACCCGCCGGGCAACTGGGCGAATGCGCACGTCATCATTGCCGCCGCCGTCAGAAATCCGATTGTCTTTTTTGAAAAATTCACCGGTCGTACCGCTCCATCAGTTTTTCCCATTTGCCCTGACTGCGCAACACCTGTTCAATCGCTTCGCGGACCGCGCCGTCGCCGCCGAAAGAGCAGGTGCGCCAATGCACATAATTGTCCAGATAATCCGGCGCGTTGCCCACGCACACCGCCAAGCCGACCCGGTTGAACACCGGAATGTCCACCACATCGTCACCGATATACATGATCTCTTCCGGGCCGAGGTGCTGTTCCTCAAGCAGCCGGTCGAATCCGGCGGCCTTGTCCAGTTCGCTCTCATACACGAAGTCGAGCTTCAGCTCCGCCGCCCGCCGCCGGTTGGCGGCGGAGGCGCGGCCGCTCAGCACGCCGACCGTCAATCCGGCCCGCCGCGCCATGACGATGCCGTGACCGTCGCGGACATGGAAAAATTTTATTTCCTCATCGCTGCCGCAGCCGTAGCCGATGCGCCCGTCGGTCAGCACTCCGTCGATATCCAGCACCACCGCGCGGATCGGCTTACAGCGTTCGGATAAACTCATGAAGCGCCTTCACTTCCCGGATCACCTGTTCAGCCTGCTCAAAATTCAACGAATTCGGCCCGTCCGACAATGCGTGATCGGGATCGGGGTGAACCTCGATGAACAGCGCATCGATTCCCACCGCCGCCGCGCCGCGCGCCAGCGGCCGGACAAATTCGCGCCGTCCGCCCGAACAGTTTCCGTTGCCGCCCGGCAGCTGCACCGAGTGGGTGGCGTCAAACACCACCGGCACGCCAAGCGAATGCATCACCACCAGCGCCCGCATGTCATTGATCAGATTGTGGTAGCCGAAACAGGCGCCGCGCTCGGTGAGCATCACCCGCTGGTTGCCGGTGCTGTGGATTTTTTCGACCGCTCCGGCCATGTCCTCCGGCGCCATGAACTGCCCCTTCTTGATGTTGACCGCGCGTTTGGACGACCCGGCGGCGTGCAGCAGATCGGTTTGCCGGCAGAGGAACGCCGGAATCTGAAGGATGTCCGCCACCTGAGCCACCGGCGCAACGTCCGCGACTTCGTGAACATCGGTCACGATCGGCACCATGAGTTCGTTCTTCACGTCCTGAAGCATCGCCAGCCCGGCCATCCGTCCCGGTCCGCGCGCGGTGTAGTCGCTCGACCGGTTGGCCTTGTCGTAGGACGCCTTGAATATATAGTTGACCCCGATCTCGGCGCATATTTCCTTGAGGAAACGCCCGGTTTCCATGCATATTTCAATGCTTTCCGCCATACAGGGACCGGCCATGACGGTGAATTTTGCTCCTCCGACGCTGACATCATCGGTTATTTTTATTTCCATTTTTTCATCCTCCTCATATATTGTTCGGCTTCGGCGAGATCGGCCGGAGTGTCGACGCCGACGCTTTTAAGATTTTCCACCGTCAGCACTTTTATGGCGATGCCGTTTTCCAGTGCGCGCAGCTGTTCGAGTTTTTCACAGTTTTCCAGCCGTCCGCCCGGAAGCCGGACAAAACGCTCCAGCACGTCGCGCCGGTAGGCGTAGATGCCCCAGTGCAGATAGCACGGCACATCCCGACCGCCGTCGCGCAGAAACGGAATCAGCGAGCGGCTGAAGTACAGCGCGTTGCCGCCGGCTCCGAATACAACCTTGACTTTATTCGGGTCTTCCAGCTCTTCGCGTGACGCCGGAACCGCCACCGTTGCCATGCCGACTTCCGGATTGTCCACCATGAGGGTTGCCAGTTTTGCGATCACCTCCGGCGGCAGCAGCGGCTCGTCGCCCTGAATATTGACCACGATATCGCAGTCGATGTTTCGCACCGCCTCCGCAATCCGGTCGGTGCCGGAGTTGTGATGCCGCCCGGTCATCACCGCGTGGCCGCCGAACGCTTCGACCGCACGGACCACCTTTTCGTCATCCGCCGCCACCAGCACTTCCCCGGCTTCAGACTCCAGCGCCCGTTCATAGACGTGCTGGATCATCGGCTTGCCCAGCAGCGGCGCCAGCACTTTGCCGGGGAAACGACTGCTCTGATATCGGGCCGGTATCACGCAAACGGTTTTTTTCATATATTATTCCTTTTCAATGGCCTCTAACAGTTCATCCCTGGTCACCGTCACCGTGCCGACCTTGCCGACCACCACGCCGGAGGCGCAGTTTGCCAGCATTGCCGCGGTTTCCGGCCTGGCGCCGGAGGCCAGTGCCAGAGTATAAGTTCCGATCAGGGTGTCACCGGCGCCGGAAACATCGAACACTTCGCGCGCCCGGGTCGGGATCACCATCGGCTTCATGCCCGGACGGAATATCGCCAGCCCCTGAGCCGCCAGCGAGATCAGCAGAATTTCCGGACTCCACTCCGCCATGATCTTTGCCGCCACCTCGTTCAGCGGCGCGTCGCTGCCCAGTCCGCTCATGGCGCAGGCTTCGACCCGGTTCGGCTTCATCACCGTCAGTCCGCGCACCGGAGCGAGATTGCCCGGTTTAGGGTCGAGCGCGGTGATTATTCCGGCCTCTTTCGCCGCCGCGGCGATGCCGGAGACAAATTCATGCGACAGCATTCCCTTGCCGTAATCTTCGAACAATACCGCGTCCACCCGCTTTTGCTCAATCGCCTCTTTCAGCGCGTTGAAAACGGTCCTGCTGATCTCGGCGTCCAGCGCGAATGTGTCTTCGGTGTCAATGCGGATAAGCTGCTGGTTGGCGGCCAGAACCCGTTGTTTTCTGGTGGTGCGCCGTGCCGGATCGCCCAGCACCATCGCGTGGTCGATGCCGTAGCCGGTCAGCATTTTCCGAACCAGCTCGCCGTCGGCGTCGTTGCCGAGCACGCCGTAGGCCAGTGCGCAGCCGCCGAGCGTCATCAGGTTGCGCATTACATTTCCCGCGCCGCCCAGACAGCAGCTCTCTCGCTCGGTATCCAGAATCAGCACCGGGGCCTCCGGGGAAATACGTCGGGCGCTGCCGAAGGTGTAGGCGTCAAGCATCAGGTCTCCGACCACCGCAACGCGCCCCTTGCCGAAGTTGAAAACGGCTCTTTTTAATTCTTCAAAACTCATTTTCCGCCCTCTCCGGCTGCCTTTTTCTCATCCGCCAGCGACTTGATGTATTTTGACGTGTCCAGCGACAGCGGTTGGCTTACGCTCCTGCCGGATACAAGTCGCGTCGAATGGCGGGAAACGCTGGACAGTTCGTCGGCCAGCATGTCCACATATTCGGGTTGCAGCGTCATCCGCCGGTTGTCGGCGTTTAGATAGATGGCCAGCGCGTTCATCTGTTCCAGCAGCATGGCCGCCTCGTTTGCCGCCAGCGGGTTGTTCTTGGGAATTCTTCTTATGAGCGAGAGTCGTATTGCGTCAAACTGCCGCAGCGTCCGTATCCGGCGCATCTCATTGGCAAACAGCGCTTCGTTGCGCATCTGCAGCGGTATCCACACCGCCACCGCGACCTCGCAGCAGACGATCAGGAAAAACAGAAATACCGCCATGAACGCCACATAGTCGCGTTTGAAACGGGCAGTCATCATATCTCTTCTCAACTGAATGCCTTCCTTTCTATTTACGCATCGAGCGGTATATTTGCGGAACCAGATATTTTATCACCGCCGCCGCCGGCAGCGCAAAGATCATGCCGGTGATGCCGGCGAAAATCCCGCCGAGCAGCACGACGATGATCGTTTCAAGCGTGGTGAGTCCGAGCGCTTCTCCGATAACCGCCGGATACAGGAAAAACTGTTCAACAATGCCGTTTTCCACCAGATATATTCCGATTATTCCGGCGATCTGCAGCCCGGAGACCGAGTTGCCGCCGAGCGCCAGCGTCACCAGTATCGTCAGCAGCGCGCTCAGTATCGGCCCGATATACGGCAGCAGGAGTCCGCAGCCGGCGATGAAGCCGAGGATCAGCGCATACGGCACTCCGAGCAGCGCGAATACTGTGGAATAGACGATGAAATCAATGGAAATCAGAATGATATATCCTTTCAGCCACGTCTTCAGCTTGAAGAACACCGTGCCGATGATGTTTTCCGCTTCCTTCATCGTGTCTTCTCCGGCGGCCGGCAGCCAGTGGCCGTTGAAGACGGTGCGCACGCAGTAGGTTCCGAGGCTTTGCCCCCGGCCGTGCTCGTCGGTGTTCAGCGCCACCGTGCGCAGGAAGAACGAGAAGAAGAATACCGTCAGCAGAATGTCCACCAGCACCGAGGCGAAACTGGACAGAGTGCGCAGTGAAAACTGAATAATGCCGCCGGACCGTTGAAGCAGGGCGCCGAAGAAGCGCTGCTGCGCCTCCGGATTGTTCAGCGTCCGGGAAATCTCGCCGATTCCCCAGCTTACCGCCGGAATGTTCTGAAAGTCGGCCTTCATCCGGTCGAGTTTCACGCTTATCTTGTAAATTGCGTTGTCGTACTGAGTGGCGGCGGTCTGCTCTTTTGCGGGTGCGGCTTCGCTGTTTACGGCCGGTGCGTCAACGGCCGAGTCGTCTGGAAATTCCGCCGGTACGGCCGCCTGTTCCGGCGGGCTTTCCGCCCAGTCGCGAACCGAGTTGCCGATGCCGCTGACATAACTTACGCCCCAGGCAAACAGCAATATGCTCAGGAGCGTCAACAGCATCGCGGCAAATCCGACGGTGCAGGTGCAGGCTCTCGTCACCAGCCCGGAGCGGTGTTTTGCCTCCGGGGTTTCGGCGGTCATCTCGTCGTTTCCGCCGTCGGAGCCGACGAATCTTTTGATTTTACCCACCATTTTACCGGCAAAATTCTTACCGCGCGACCGGTTTTTTGCACCGCCGCGATATGGTGAGCTGCGCAGCATCCGCCGTTCGATGAATTTTTCAAGCGGCAGAAAAATGTATGCGAGAATCAGCCCGAAGATCACCGACCGCAACCATGTGGCGGTAAGCACGAACACCGCAATCACGATCAACGCCGCCAGCAGTCCGGTTCCAGACCGCAGCAGTTTACGGCGGCGCTCATATTCGGTAAACAAAGAATTTTCCAGCCCGGCCACTTCGTCGGCCGGAAGGTCGAGCGCTTCGGCGAAGGCGGATATTTCTCCGCGGCGCAGATCGGTGTATCCGCCGTCGGCCAAACCAAGACGGATCAGGCCGCCTACCGCGGCAACCCGCTCGTCGTATGAGGTTTCAGCGAAAAAATCGACGCTTTCGGAGGGCGCCAGCGGTTCGCAGTCGCGGAAATAGTTCAACAGCGCGGAGATGTCGCCGTCGCCGCCGCCGCCGGTACGCTCCTTGAGCAGATCGCGGAACGCGGAGAATTCCCGTTCGCTGATCTTGCCGTCGCGCATGATGCTCCACTTGAGCAGCGCCACCAGAGCTTTGTCCCGTGCCGACAGTTCGCCGCCGTCCGGTTCCCAAAAATCCATGAACCGGCTCAGCGCCTGTTTTACCGGGCGGTTGACGTAGTCTTTGATCCGGTTCAATTTTAGCATGTTATGACTCCGTTGCTGTTGCTTAGAGCACTTCAACTTTGCCGCTGCCGGGCGTTACATCGCCCAGTTCAAATCCGGTAAATCCGCAGTCGCCGATGATTTTCAGCGCGGCCGCCGCCTCGTTTGCCGGCACAAACCAGACCATGCCGACGCCCATGTTGAACACCCGGTAGGCCTCTTCGTGACTGACGCCGCCGCGTTCGGCGAGGAACTTGAAAATCGGCGGCGGATTGACGATCTTCGCGGAGTCGAACACCACATCCACTCCGGAGGGGAGGATGCGCGGCACATTGTCATAAAGACCGCCGCCGGTGATGTGGGCGATGCCGTCAAGGTTCAATCCGGCGGCCAGCGCCGCCTTGATCGCCTTCCAGTAACAGAGGTGCGGCTTCACCAGCGCGGCGCCAACCGATTCTCCGAGTTCCGGCACCATGTCATGCACATTCAGCTTGCAGATGTCGAACACGATCCGGCGCGCCAGACTGAAGCCGTTGGTGTGCAGCCCCACCGAGCGCAGACCGATCGCCTTGTAGCCGGGACGGATTTTTTCTCCGGTGATGATTTTATCTTTTTCAACCATGCCGGTAATTACGCCGACCAGATCGAAATCGTTGCCGTACATGCCGGGCATTTCGGCGGTCTCGCCGCCGAGCACCGCGCAGTTCACCTCGCGGCAGGCGTCGGCGATACCGCAGAGGACTTCCTCATAAAGCGGCGAGCGGAGCACGCCGATGCCGATGTAATCCATAAAGTAAACCGGCTCGGCCCCCTGCACCGCGATATCGTTGACGCAGTGGTTGACAATGTCGTGGCCGACCGAGGAGTAGCTCTCCATCTGCATCGCCACCATCAGTTTGGTGCCGACGCCGTCGATGCTGGACACCATCACCGGCTGCCGGTATTTGCTCAGGTCGATCTGAAACAGTCCGCCGAATCCGCCGATCGGCGCCAGCATTTCCGGTCTTCTGGTGGCGGAAATGCTCTTCTTTACCCGCTCCAACAGTTTCTGCGCCAGGTCGATGTCCACGCCGGCCTGCTTATACAAGTCACTTTTCGCCATAGATGTCATGCTCCGTATTTTTGCGCCGCCCGGAGGCGACAATTTTATTTTTCTGTATTATTCTATAATGTAGCCCGATAATCAATTATTACAAATCGCGTGAAATTGTCCTGAGTTCGTTTTCAATGCGTATCCGTTCCTGTTCCATTTCCTCCGCCGAAAGGCCGGATGGAATCTCCAGCGGCCGCCCCACCACCAGGTCGATTCTGCAGAACGGCTTGGGCAGCTGAAAGTTGTCCCAGCTGCGCAGCTGCCAGTAGCGCGAAGCGTTGATCGCCAGCGGCACGATCGGCCGTCCGGACAGACCGGCCAGATGAATCGGTCCGCGGCTCAGCCGGTATTTCGGTCCGCGCGGACCGTCCGGCGTGAACACCACGTGATTTCCCGCGCTCAACTCCTTGAACGCCTGATGCTGGGCGAGCATGCCGCGATCACGCGAAGAGCCGCGCAACGCACGGACGCCGAAGCGGGCGGCGAAGTCCGCGATGTACTGTCCGTCGCGCGAAGGACTGATCAGCGCCACCGTTCTTTTTCTTACCTCGCGCGGGAACATCAGCGGAAAGAACAGCAGGCGGTTGTGCCACAGCAGCGGGATCACCGCGCGCGAGTCGCGCACCTGATTGTACGGATCGCTGACCCGCACCCGGCAGCTGAACAGCCAGAGCCGCACCAGCAGTTCCGGAAAAACGTACACCCATGACGGCAGCTTCTTAACGCTGCGGAACTTTTTCTTGAGATAGCCCATGTTCACCTTTCAAATTTACATTCCTGACGCAGCGGACAGCGTCCGCATTCAGGATTGCGGGCCGAACAGCACCGCCGGCCGTGAGTTATCAGCAGATGCGAGAAATCAGTCCAGTATTCCGGCGCCAGATTTTTGCAGACCTCGCGCTCCGCCATCACCGGGTCGCGTTTTGACGCCACGCCGAGGCGCGTCAGCAGCCGCTGCACATGGGTGTCGGCCGGAAATCCGGGAATGCCGAACGCGTTTCCCAGCAGAACATTGGCCGACTTTCTGCCAACGCCGGGCAGCATCAGCAGTTCGGCCATGGTTCGCGGCACTTCGCCGCCGAACCGTTCCACGATCATCGCCGCCAGACCGTGCAGACTGCGGCTCTTCGTCTGGTAAAGTCCGACGGAGCGGATGACTCCGGCAATCTCCTCCGGCGCGGCCGCGGCCATTTTTTCCGGCGTGCCGTATTTCGCAAACAGTTCCGGCGTCACCAGGTTCACCCGGACGTCGGTGCACTGGGCGGACAGCACCACCGCCGTCAGAAGCTGAAACGCGGTTTCATGTTTCAGCGGACATTCCGGGATGCCGTACAGCTCTTTCAGCCGGTCGTATATGAATTTAAGCTTCTCACTTTTGCGCATTGGCCATACCGATGAAGTTGGCGATGATGTCGAGTCCGCGCCGCTGGCTTTTTTCCGGATGGAACTGGACGCCGAAGAGGTTGCCGCGCCCGATTGCCGAAGCGTATGACGGCACGATATAGTCGGTTGTTCCGATCACGTCGTCCGGCGAGTCCGGTTCGGCGTAATAGCTGTGGACAAAGTAAAACCATCCGCTGTCCGGCATGCCGGAGAACAGCGGGGAGTGCGATTGGGCGAACCGCATCGTGTTCCAGCCGATTTGCGGAACTTTTTCACCGGCGGCGCCCGGAAAACGGCGGACGCGTCCGGGAATCAGTCCGAGTCCGGGGACTCCAGGAGCCTCTTCGCTGGAATCCAGCAGCATCTGCATTCCCATGCAGATGCCGAGCAGCGGCCGGCCCGACGCGGCGAAGTCGCGCAGTTCGGCGATAAACCCGTATTTTTCCAGATGTTCCATGCCGTCTCCGAAGTTGCCGACGCCGGGCAGGACGGCCGCGTCGAAAT
The DNA here is from genome assembly GCA_028709805.1 of Victivallaceae bacterium. GTDB lineage: Bacteria > Verrucomicrobiota > Lentisphaeria > Victivallales > Victivallaceae > CALXXL01. The sequence goes on along the minus strand of JAQUTL010000004.1, from coordinate 34,058 downwards.
TCCGCAGCTCCTCCGGTCGGGAGACTACCGCCGGTTTTGCGCCGCAGAATTCAAAAGCGCGGGTCACGCTGAACAGATTTCCCATGTCGTAGTCGATCAATGCGATCATTTTTCAGCAACCCCCCCGTTCCGCCATGCCGCTGGTTGTCAGCAGCAGCTTTTTTTCGACTTTCAATTCAAGTATTCTAAGGTCAAGCACGCCGAGTCCGTGCATGTTTTCCCGGCTGTCCACCACGATCATCCGATCCTGACGTTCGAGCCGCATCTCTTTGCAGACATCCGAAAGCGACGCGCCGGGCGTGGTGATGCCGTTCACCGGCAGCATGGCGTCGGCAACCAGCATCCACCCCCAGTTCGGGTGGTCTCCGGCGACGTTTTTCAACGCGGTGAATGTCAATATTCCGATCACCCGGTCGTCTTCTCCGATCACCGGATACGCGGTCTCGGCGCTGCCGCTGAAGATTTCAAACGCCTGCGCCACCGTCATGTCTTCCGGCAGCATGGTCGGCGCCTGATTCATCACGTCGCCCACCGTCATACCGCGCATCACGTCTTCGGCGGTAACGTCGCGGCCGGCCTCGCCAGAAAGCCGCAGCGCCATCTTGACCATCGACGGACCGAGAAACTGCAATATCAGCGTGGTCGCCGTGACCACATAGACGATCATGTCGCCCAAACTCAGCGAATCCGTCACCATCACCGACTTCAGGTTGGCCGCCGCCACGATGCTCAAGCCGATCGCCACGCCGCCCTGAGCGAATATTCCCAGTCCGAGATATTTTCTCACCGGCGCGGCGCTGCCGGCCATTTTTGCACCGAGCCACGACCCGGACCATTTGCCGAAGCTGCGCCCGATCACATACGCCAGTGCGATCAGCCACAGCCAGCCCGGCATGTCCCAGATGTTCAGTCTGGCTCCCACAAAAACGAAGAAGAGCACATAGATCGGAATTGAAAAGGAGCGCATCAGTTTGAACATCTCTTCGCTCCGGCGCGGTGCAAGGTTGGTCAGTATGAAGCCGACCATCATTGCCGCCAGAATCACGTCAAGATTGTAAAACGCCGCCGTGCCGATCACCAGCAAAATCACCCCGATTGACACCGCCACCGCCCGGTCTCCCTGCTGCTGGCAGCGCAGGAACGCGATCAGCACCACCGCGAACGCCGCGCCCAGTCCAAGCGCGCCGAAAATTTCAAAACCCACCTGTTTCAGCGCGTCCAGCACCGATCCGCCGCTGCTGGTCACCAGCTGCGCCGAACTGGTTCCGATGCCGTAAAGCGTCAGCGCCAGCGCATCGTCCAGCGCCACGATTGCGATGATCGCCGCGGTCATCACGCCCTTTGCCCGGTATTCCCAGATCACGTCGATGGTACTGGCCGGGTCGGTGGCCGAGGCGATTGCGCCGAACACCATGCCGGCCGCCAGACTTGCCGCAAAACTGCCGGTTATGCAGTAGACAATGCCGCCGCACAGAACGCCGACGATCGCAAACGCGGACAGTCCCTCGCCGAACAGAATGGTTGTGAACTCTTTGGCGTAGCGGCGGAACAGCTCAAATCTCAACTCGCCGCCGACCAGAAATCCGATGATACCAAGCGCAAACAGATTGAGCATCTGCAAATTTTCCACGTCCGAGGCGTGAACCATGCCCAGCCCGGTGTCGCCGATCAAAAGGCCGATGAAAATGTACCCCACCACCTGCGGAAAACGGATCTTCTGGAAAAACCACGCTCCGGCCATGCCGCCGGCCACGCACAGGCCGAGAATGGCCAGTACACCGGGCGAAAAACCGCCGGACGCGCCGGCGGATGCGTTCAGTACGTCGGGTATTTCCATAATCGTTTGCGCCGCCTTCCTGTTATGTTGCCGTATTTATTAATATACAGCCGGAAACGGACTTTTTCCACCGTTTCCCATTGGAAAATGGCGGTTTAGGGCGTCTGGGGCGGAGTGGAAAGGTCAAAGTCCGGAGAAAATGAATTCCGGGCGTTCCGCGTCGGCGGCGCGTCCGGCGGCGTCGGCGGTGGTGATGCCGGTGAGCAGCAGTCCGGAGCGCACCCGCGCGGCGTTGGCTCCGGCCATGTCGCCGCGCAGACTGTCTCCGAGCATCAGGATGCGGGAGCGGTCGGGCAGATTGAGCCGATCAATGGCGAAGTCGAAGATATGGGTGTGGGGTTTGCCGAGAAACACCGGCTTCACATCGAGTTTCTGGTGGGAGAGCCACAACTGCATGGCTTCAGCCACCGCTCCGGCGCCGAGACCGAGACCGCCGCGCTTCCAGCCGGCCCAGCAGATGTCCGGATTCGGCGAGATCAGCGGCCGGTCGGGGTGGCGGAGAAAAAAATTGAAGACTTCAAAAAAGACGCTGTACCAGTCGTAGTCGTCTTCGCCGACCAGCACTCCGGCGCAGTCGTCCAGTTCAGCCGTGTCGGTGGTGGTGACCAGGCCGGACTTCTCCGCATAGCAGGGGTGGCCGAGCACGCCCATCATAAAAAATTTCTTACCGGCCGCGCCGTGCCGTCTGGCCCAGCTCTTCAGGACGTCTCCGGATGAAACAATGTCATCCGGCGCGATCTTCAATCCGGTGCGGTTGACGATGGCGGCTTTTTCGATGGTCGAATGGTTGGCGTCATTGGTCAGGAACAGAAAAGGCGTACCGCCGTTCCTGAAGGTTTCCAGCATGAGGTCGGCGTTTTTCAGCATCCGGCGGCGGTCGATCACCGTGCCGTCAATATCCAGAAAAACCGCGTCGAAGTCGCCGCGCCGTTCGGCCCAGAAGTCGAGAAATCTCATTCAAGCACCAGCGGCTCCGGCGGCGGCGCAACCACGTTGATCCCGCCGGTCACAATGCGTTCTTTTTCCACAAATCTGCTCAGGACCACGTTATAGAAGCGGCGCGGATTCTCCGGCGGCGGATTTGGAAACAGCCGCGGCAGAAAGTGTTCGGCCATGGCGTACAGGTCGCGGTCGGCAATGACCGGCGGCACGGCGGCGCGCGTCGGCGCAAGCAGCGCCCCGGCGTCGGCCTCGATCAGCGCGGCGGCTGTTTTATCGCCGCCGAGCTCGGCATAACGGCGGGCGCCGTAAAGTTCGCATTCCCCCTGATCGGCGGCGGCCGCCGCCAGCGCATAGGCCAGCCAGTAGGCGGCGGTGTCCTGATATTTGCGGTTTTCCTCAAAAAAGCGTTTAAGCTCGTCGGCGTCGGTCGCACCGAGCCACGCCGAGCGTTGAAGATCGTTAGGAAACGCCATCTCACGCCAGGTAAGCTGACCGATTGCCGAGACCGGATAGCGCAGCCACGGCGCGGCGTCGGCGTCCAGCAGCGCCGCATGGCCGAAGTCGCCACGGTCGGCCAGATAAGCGGCGTATTCGCGGGCGCCGTATCCGGCCGAGGTGACCGCCAGCGCGAACATCTTCCGCCGCTCCAAGTCGGACAGGCCGTTGTTCAGGTCGGCGGCCACGGCCGTTCTGGCCGGGGCGTAGCCCTTCTCCGCCGCCAGACGGATATTTTCGGCGTTGCCCGACTCGAACAGCGCCGCCGGATATTCTTTTTTCACTGCGGCGTTCAGGTGTTCTCGAGCCTTGGCCGGATCGGAGTTTTTCAGAAGTTTCCAGAGTTCATAGTCGGCGGCGGCGCAGCCCCATTCGGCGGCGCGGCGGAGTTTCAGCAGACGCCGGCGCTCCGGCAGTTCGGCGTCGGCCGCGGTCTCGACCGCGGCCGGATAATAGAATTCCGCCTCCGCCGCTTCAAAATTGCCGAGCAGATAATCGGCGCGCGGGTCGCCGGAGCGTTTGACCAGTTCCGGTTCGGCGGCGGCGCACAACGCCATGCCGTCTTCGTAGAAGTTGCCGTCCGGCAGCGGATACTGCGCCAGCAGCCGCCCCTTGAACGCCGAGGCGACCGCGTCGCCGTGTCCGGCCGCCCGGGAGAAACAGTCCAGTGCGGTCACATAATCGATTTTGCCGTTCACGCCGTAGAACATGGCGATTTCGCCAAGCTGTTCAAGCGCGGCCGGATCATCCGCCGCCGCAAGACGTTTCAACTCGGCGACATTGCCGTCCGGCCGAGACAGACAGCCGGCGGCCAGCGCCGCCAGCGCGAGTACGGTGGTCAGCCCTTTTACCATGTGAAGCCCATGTTGAAGTGGAATCTCAGCTTGCTGTCCAGATCGTCCTGATTGTTGACAACCGGGTAGGCCAGATCAAGGCGAACCGGCGCGTTGAGCATCGGCACCTTGATTCGGAGTCCGTAGCCGACGCCAACGTTGATGCCGTGCAGATTGAAGTTGTAGGCGTCGCCCCACACGTTGCCGGCGTCGCAGAAGATGGCGCCGCGGATGAAGCTCCAGATCGGGTGGGTCAGCTCGGTGGTGACTATCAGCATCGAGTTGCCGCCGATGTTGTAGCCGTTGGAATCCACCGGGGACACCTCGCGGTACGGGAAGCCGCGCAGCGACTCGCCGCCGCCGAGGAAGTAGCGCTCGTAGAGCGGCACTTCGCCGCCGTTGAACGTGTCGATCGCTCCGGCGTGTGCGCCCAGATGCCAGATCAACGCCTTGTCAAAGAAGTTCGTATAGTAGCTGCCGCGCGCCTCCACTCGGTAGAAACTTTCGGTGGAGCCGAGCCCCTTCGGAGAAACGGCTCCGAGCACGCTGGTCTGGTAGCCGCTGGTCGGCTCAAGCAGATTGTCGCGGGTGTCGCGGTTCAGCATGGCGGAAAATTCGCTGACCAGATCGAAGGTTCCGAGACTGCGCAGATAGGCGCTGGCGTCCTTGGCGATTCCGCGCACTCCGACATATTCAAACTTGTAGCCGACGGTTGCGGTGTTGAAGGGATCGATGAATTCAAGAATGCGTTTGGTCAGCGAGTTCTTGATGCCGATGCGTTCCTCGTCCCAGTGCTGGTATTCCACATAGTTGCCGTAGCCGGACACGTCGTAGCGCAGCGGCTGGTCGAACAGCCACGGCTCGGTGAAGTCAACGTTGAAATTATAGCGCTCGGTGCCGACGATGGCCTGCATGCGGAACCGCTGCCCGCCGCCGCGGAACAGATCGCGGGGATTGGCAATGTCAAAGTTGTTGTTGGAGAACTCCAGCATGGCGGCCAGGCTGTCCGAGTCGGAGAATCCGCCGCCGATGCGGAATGAATACGGATCCTTTTCCTCGACGTCGAAAACCACATGGCGCGAATTCTGGTCTACACCGGCCTGCGTGGTGGCCTCCACCTTGCTGAAGTAGCCCATGCCGAGCAGCCGCTGGCGGCTGGTCTCCACCCGTCCGGTGTCCAGCGGGTCGCCCTCCATCACGGCGAGCTCGCGCCGGATGACCTTCTCCTTGGTCAGCTTGTTGCCGGTGATGTCGATCTTGTCGATCCGGTATTTGCGCCCTTCGACGATCTCGAAGACCACGTCGAGCGTCTTTTTCTGGAAGTCCGGTCTCCGCGTCGCCCTGACGCTGGCGTCGGCATACCCGAAGCTGCCGTAATAGTCGAGAATATTTCTGACGCTGGCGTCCTCATCCAGGCTGTTGAACACCTTTCCGGCGGCCAGCACCACCAGCGGGGCAAGCTCCTCGGCGGTGAACACCGAGTTGCCGGAGAAGGCGGTGCCGGTCACGGTGTACGGGGCGCCTTCGTCGAGCACAAAGTTAAGATTGACATATTCCGGGTCTTCCGGGTCGGGCGTCACGGTGACGTCTTTGACCGTGAAGTCGAGATACCCTTTTTCCCAGTAGAGGGCGCGGAGCCGCGCTTTGTCGGCGTCGATCTCCGATTTGTTGAGCAGACCGAAATCGAACAGCCGGTTAATGATCGGCCACGGCTGATTGGCGATGCTGTAGCGCAGTTTGAGTCCGGAATAAACCGTGTTGTTTTCAAAGGAGACATGGTCGAGTTTTTCGCGCAGATGCTCGTCGATCTTGAAGGTGATCCGGACCGAGCCGTCCTCCGCGGCCTCAAGCAGCGGCTGAATGGCGGCCTGATAGTAGCCGTCGTCAAAATAGAGGCTGCGCAGCTTGTTGGCGCTTTCCGTGAGCAGTTTGTCGTTCAGCGGCTCTCCGACGTAGAAGGTGAGCTGACCGAGCAGTTCGCGGTTGGTGAATTTTTTATTGCCGTCAAACACAATTTCGCTTACCGTCGGCTTGAGCCCGACCGTGTAGGTGAGGATCAGCCCCTTGGCCGGATCGCGGCTCAGGGTATGACTCACCGTGGTGGCCAGTCCGGTCCCGTAAATCCGCTTGACGTCTTCGGCCGCCGCCTGCGGATCGAAGTCCGCGCCCGGTTTCTGACGCAACTGGAAGCGCAGCTGCTCTTCGGGAACCTTACGGCCGCCGAGCTGTTCTATTCGGACTTCCGCAATCGGTTCGGCCGTCGCGTACAGCGTCATAAACAACGCTCCGGCGGTCAACATCCGGCGCCAAGTGCTTGTAAACAAAATCAGACTCCTTCTTCTTCAAAAGGTTTTATGTTGCATCCCGGACCGGGCGGCCGTTACTCCGCCGGCGGATGATCGTCCGCAGTGTAATGACTCTGACAGACAAACTCCATCTTCCTCGGGAAGAATTTCAAATTCACCATTCCGGTCTGACCGTTTCGGTTCTTCTCCACAATCAGCAGCGCCGGAACGCCGTTGGCCGCTTTTTCGGCGGTCAGGTTTTTGGTCTGGTCGCGGTCGCGGTGCAGAAAAGTCACCACGTCGGCGTCCTGTTCAATCGCTCCGGACTCGCGCAGATGACTGAGTTTCGGCAGCGGATTCGGTTCGGTGCTTTTCTCAATATCGCGGTTCAACTGCGCCAGCACCAGCACTGGAATGTTCAGATCCTTGGCCAGCTGTTTGATGCCGCGTGAAATCTCCGCCACCTCGTTCTGGCGGCTCTCGGCCCGCCCGCCGGCGTTCATCAGCTGGAGGTAGTCGATCACCACCAGATCAATACCGAATCTGGCCTTCGCCCGTCTTGCCCGCGCCTGAAGCGAGCCGATGCTCAGTCCCGGCGTCGGATCGATGTACAGCTGTGCTTTTTCAATTTTTCCGCAGGCTTTGGTCAGCCGCGGCATGTCGCTGTCATTGAATGATCCGTCGGTAAACGCCGACTCCGGTATTTCCGACTCGGTGCAGATCATGCGTCGGGTAATCTGTCCGGCGCCCATTTCCAGCGAGAAAAACAGCACCGCCGAAGGCGACTCCTCCCGCAGCGTAATATGACGGATGATGTTCAGCGCCAGCGCGGTCTTGCCGATCGACGGCCGGGCCGCAAGCACAAACATCTCCCCCGGCTTCAGTCCGCCGGTCAAACTGTCAAGCTTGGGAAATCCGGTCGCGATTCCACTCTTGATCTTCTTGTTCACCAAGTCCATGATCCGCTGAAATTCGGAGTACATGGCGGTTTTTAGGTCAACCATCTGTGAGCGTTCAACCGCATGGCGAACCTCGAAAACGCTTTTCTCAATCTCTTCGATAATCTCATTCGGCGCTTTGTCGGCGTCATAGGCGTTCAGCACGCTCCGGGTGCAGACGGCGATCATCTTCCGGAGACAGAACGCGTCGCGCAGCACTTTGCACCACGACTCCAGATTGGCTCCGGTGGCGATCTCGCCGTAAAGTTCGGCCAGAAACACCTCGCCGCCGACCCGCTCAAGCGTGCCGCGGCGGCTGAGAACGTGGGCGACCGTCAACAGGTCAACCGCCATTTCACCGCCGGACTTCAGCTCAAGTATCGCGCTGAATATTTCGCGGTGAACATGCGAATAGAACATCTCGGGATTTTCCCCGAGATATTCTATCGCCTCGTCCACGCAGTTTTCCGGATCGCGCAGCATTGCCGAGAGCACCGACCGCTCCGCCTCAAGATTATGAGGCTGCGGTTTTTCCAGTTCCAGTGCCCCCGGAAGCCCGTCCTTCTTCTCCGCGTTTTTACCGGCCGTTTCTTCAGCCATGAGACATGCTCCGCCGCACTCAGGCGCGGACCACAACCACCGACAGCTGCGCGACAACGTCGTGATGCAGCTTCACGTCCACCACATAGGTGCCAAGCGTTTTGATGTTGTCTTCCAGCTTGATCTTGGTGTGGTCGAGATCGATGGCGAAGTCCGCCTTCACCTTGTCGGCGATCGCGCGGGCCGAAACCGAACCGAACAGCTGATCCTCTTCGCCGGCCTGCACCGGGAAGGACAGCGTGATCCCGGCCAGCTTGCCGGCGATTTCCTTGGCTGCGGCCAGTTCGGCGGCGCGCTGCTGCTCAATCTTGGAGCGGCGGGCTTCAAGGATGCGCGCGGTGGCGGCGGTGGATTTCATCGCCAGATTCCGCGGAATCAGATAGTTGCGGGCAAAACCCGGAGCCACTGAGATTTCCTCGCCGGCCAGTCCGAGATTTTCAACGTCTTCAAGCAAAACCAACTTAATGTGTGCCATAGTTATAACTCCTCCCCTGCTCAGTAGACCAAAGCGATGATGCGGGCACGCTTGATGGCGACAGCGAGCATCTTCTGGTGATTCAGACAGGTTCCGGTGATTCTGCGGGGCAGAATCTTGCCTTTTTCAGTCTGGAACTTCTTCAGCGTTTCCGCATCCTTGAAGTCGATGTAATTAACTTTGCCTTCGCAAAAACGGCAAATTTTCGGTTTCGGCGCCTGCTTCCGGCGTGACGGTCTTCTCTGCATAAAACGAACCTTTCTTTTATTTACTCTTCAACATTTTATTTGTTTTTTGTCCGACGACTAAAACGGGATGTCGTCCTCAACGTCATCTCCGACGTTGAAAGCCTCATCCGGAACCGGCGGTGCATCGTTCGCCCCCGACTGCGGACGCGTGTTGCCGCGCATCTGATAACCGCCGGGACCGGCCGGCGCGGCGTTTCCGCGCGGCTGATATCCGCCGCCGGTCTGTCCGGCGGGAGCGCCGCCTTGCGCCGGCGCGTCGCTGTTGCCGGCGCCGTCGCGTCTGGCGCCGACGAACTGCACGTTCTCGGCCACTACGCGAAGCCGGCTGCGTTTCCCGCCCTGCTGGTCTTCCCACTGATCGAGCTGGAGACGCCCTTCAATGAAAACCGAAGACCCCTTGGCCAGAAAACGGCTGCAGCTCTCCGCCGATCTGCCCCAGACCACGATGTCCACAAAGGTCGTCTCCTCGCGATCCTGGCCACCGGCGACAAACTTGCGGTTTATCGCAATGCCGAATTCACATACCGCCGAGCCGCCGGAAATATAGCGCAGCTCGGGATTACGGGTCAGATTGCCCATCAGCAATACTCTGTTGTATGATGCCGCCATTTTATCGGAGCTCCTTTGTTGCCGTCGTTCTTATTCTTTGTCGAGCCCGGACTGTTAAGCCTCGGCGGGAGCCGGAGCCGGAGCCGAAGCGATTTCCTTCAGATCCTTCACCTTGCCGCACACCTTCTCGGGGCGGTCGCAGACGATGATCATATTGCGCAGGATGCGCTCGTCCAGACGGTAACGATCCTTTATGGCGAAAATCGCGGCTTCGGGAGCCTCGAACACAAAGTCGAAATAGATTCCGGCCTTGCGCTTTTTGATCTCATAGGAGAACTGGAGACGGCCCATCGCCTCGGTGGTCACCATTTTGCCGCCGAGCTTGCCGACCAGTTCGGCAAATTCGTTGGAGAAGGCGACGCCTTCATCCTCGGTCTTGCGGATGTCCAAAATAAACACTGCTTCATATTTTTTCAAGGTAAAACCCTCCGAACACGTTTTGTTTTCCGTGTTCACATTGTGGACGGCGGCGCCGCCGGCCCGTCCGATTTTTGTTCTTCTGTTGTTTTATATATCCAATGATTGTAGCGATTCATCGCTTCCGGCACGCCGCGCACCAGGGCCAGCTGCACGCACATGGCGGCGGCGCTCAGCACCGCCGTCAGTTTTTCCATGTCCCCGGCGGGAAAGGCGGAAAGCACATAGTCAACCACCGTGTCCTTCTCCGCCCCGCCGATGCCGACCCGCAGCCGGCTGAACTGATCCGTTCCCAGCTCGGAGATGATCGATTCCATCCCTTTGTGCCCGCCGGACGACCCGTTCTCGCGCAGCCGCAGCCGCCCGAAATCAATATCCAGATCATCATAAACCACCAGCAGCTCGGACGGGAGCACCCCGGATGCGGTCATCAGTTTCCTGACCGCCTCGCCGCTGCGGTTCATGTAGGTGGTCGGCCGCTGGATTGTCAGCGTTCTCGCCTTCCACTGTCCGGTGAATATCTCGCTTTCATAGCGCGATATTCCGGTAAACGACGAATTAAGTTTTTCAAGCAGCACAGCCACTGTCATGAACCCCATGTTGTGACGGGTGCCGGCATATTCCGCTCCGGGATTGCCCAGCCCCACCACCAGCTTGATTTCGTTCACAACCGTGTCTCCGGAAAACAAAAACTACTTCTTCTTGGCACCGGCGGCGGGTTTCGCGGCAGCCTGATCGGCGGCCTCGGCCTTGTCGTCGCGTTTGCGCTCGGTAAGGACTTCCGGCTCGGCGGCGGCGGCATCGGCGTCGGCGGCGGCGGGTTCGGGCTCTTCCTCGCGGGCGGCACGGCCGACATGGAACACGATCGCATCGGCATCATGCTTGGCGACAACGCCTTCCGGCAGCTTCAGCTCGCCGACCAGAATGTGCTGGTCGAGCGCCAACCCGTCGACGCTGATCTCGAGCACGTCCGGCAGCGCGTCCGGCTTGCCGACGAGTTCGAGTTCGTGGATCTGCTGTTCGAGCACGCCTTCGGTGCCGAGATCCGGAGTCCCAGACGGAATAATCTTGACCAGCACCGTGACGTCCTTGGTCAGGTCGACTTCATGGAAGTCCACATGCACAACATAGTTCTTCAGATAGTTGTGCTGCACTTCCTGAACCACGGCTCCGATGCGCTCACTGCCGTTGATCAGATACGCCAGAGAGAAGTCCTCCTCGTTGAGGATGTCCCATTCGTTGGCCTTCACATAGAAGGTGCGGCTGCCTTCGACGCCTTTGCGGTAGACGTTTACCGGCACCAGTCCGTTGCAGCGGGCGCGGCGGTTGGCGTTTTTGCCGAACTCCTTGCGCTCAAGCACTGCAATCTCATGTTTTTTCTTGCTCATACTGTTCCTTGTTTTTGTTGTTCTATTGGATATTGCGATTTATATTCAATCACGCACATAGAAAAGTGTTGAGACGCTCTTGCCGTCATGAATGCGCTGAATGGCCTCGCCGAGGATCGGAGCCATGCCGACCACCTTGATCCGGCCGCCGAGATCGTCGGTCTGCGGGATGGTGTCGGTGACGATGAGCTGTGCGATCGGGCTGTCGAGCAGCCGCTGACGACCGGTTTCATTCAGCATGCAGTGGGTGACCGCCGCGTATATTTTGCGGGCGCCGTGAGCCTTGAGAATTTCGGCCGCGGCCGCCAATGTGCCGCAGGTGCTGGTCATGTCGTCGGTGATGATGCATATTTTGTCTTCGACTTCACCGACCAGATGGCTGGAGGCCACGCTGTCGCCGGAAAGCCGCCGCTTCGCCACCACCGCAAATCCGGCGTGAAGCAGGTCGCCGTAATACATTCCCATCTTGGCGCTGCCGGAGTCCGGAGCCACCACCACCAAGTCCTTGCCGCCGGTGATCTGGCGGATTACCGGAACCAGCACCGGGCGGGCGTAGAGGTGGTCGACCGGAATGTCGAAAAATCCCTGAATCTGCTGGGAGTGAAGGTCGACGGAAACGATGCGGTCGGCGCCGGCGGTGGTCAGCAGGTTGGCCACCAGTTTTGCGCTGATCGGAACGCGCGGCTGATCCTTGCGGTCCTGCCGGGCGTAACCGTAGAACGGAAGCACCGCGGTGATCCGGGCGGCGCTGGCGCGCCGGGCGGCGTCGATCATGATCAGGAGTTCCATCAGATTTTCATTGACCGGTTTGCAGGTCGGCTGCACGATATAAATATCGGCGGTGCGGACGTGTTCTCCGAACTGGGCGTGAATTTCGCCGTCGGGGAACCGGGTGATGTTTACGTTGCCGAGCGGCACGCCGATAAAGTCGGCAATGCCCTGCGCCAACTTGGGATGGGCCGATCCGGAATAGACGCAAATGTGGGTCGCTGCTTCCATACTTTCTACACTTTCCGTTTTGCTAGACTATCATTCTGGGAGCCGATCGTTCAACTCCCGATTCTTCAAGACCGCGAAACGCAGAAAACAGCGCAAGCTGACCGGCGCCGGATGCAGCGGAGGACAACCCGTCCATTGCACTTTAGCGGGTTGACGCCTAATGGACAACCCGGCCGGCTTCACCTCACGGGCACCGCGAACCGTCGCGGCGGATTCCTGCGAATCGAAGTTTCTGTCAATTATGACAATTACATAATATAACGGTGAAAATATAAAAAGCAACCGCCGGCGCGGAAAAAGTTGCAATAAGTCCTTTCGGCGTTATATTATAAGGAGCAAGGAGACAAGTGATTGAGATGTTGAAACAAGTCCTGACCGGAAAAATACATTGTGCGCGGCTGACCATGTGCGACCTTAACTACGAAGGCAGCATGGCCATTGATATCGCCTATCTGCGGGCCGCCGACATTCTGCCGTATGAAAAAATTCTGGTGGTGAACCGCTCCAACGGCGAGCGGCTTGAAACCTATGCGATTCCAGCCGCCGAAGGCAGCCGGATGTTCTGCCTGAACGGTCCGGCGGCGCTGAAGGGCGCGGTCGGGGACGTGGTGACCGTCATGGCGTTCAGCGTCTGCGAGGCGGCGGAGGCGGCGGCGGTCAATCCGTCGATCATCGTGCTGGATGAAGACAACAACGTCATCCAGCGCAAAGGGCGGATAGCCGACCGCGACATGCTCGGCGGCGGCGGAAAAATATAGATTTTTCGTCCGCGTCTGCGCCGAATGGGGGATTCCGGCTGAAAATACTGCCTTTCTCCCGTTGGCGCCGCGATGCGATTCCGGCGGTCGCCGCGTTGTTTTTTTGAATGACGGCGCTTGCAATGGCGTTGCCGTGATGTTATATTCTAATAAAATAAACAACAAACGGAGACGACGCTATGAAACTGATTTCCCTTCTTCTGGTGGCGGCCGTTATTGCGGCGGCAATCTATTTTCTGCTGTTTAAACTTGACGAGGAGTCTCCGGCGGTGCCCGAACCGGCCGCCGCTTCGGCTCCGGCCGCGCACCCGTCGCCCAAAACTCCGGCCGTCGGCGGGGCTGCCGCCACCCATGAGCCGGCGCGCACCGTGATCGGCAAGGCCTATCATTATTCAAAGGATACGGTTGAGGACAGTTACAGCGAACATGACGCCGCGCTTGACGCGGTGATGAACGCTCAGTAAAAATCGGACAACAACAGTGATCGCGGCCGGGTCGTCCGCCATCTGAAGCGGCGGTGCGGTTGACGGCGAATAAAACGGAAAACAACGGGGATTGCGATGGAACATTTCAAGTGGCTGGTTTATATTGTCATCGCCGGCCTTGCGGCGGCGGCGGTATGGTTTTTCGCCGTGCGCTGCGACGGGTGCGCCGCGCCGGCCGGGACGGAGGGGGAGGCCGTGCGCGCCGCGGTGGAAAGTGCGGTGATGGAGACGACCGGAAATCCGGCGCCGGTTTCGGAGGTGCAGCCGTGACGGTAAAAATTTTGACCGCTCTCTGCGCCGCCGCCGGCCTGTTCGCAGCGGCGCAGGATTTCAGGATCGACACTGACCGCCCGGACGCGCTTTACAGCTGCGGCGAAAACGCGGTCTTCAGTGTCACCGCCGAAAAATCCGGAACGGCGACGGTCTATTTCCGGAAGGAAAAACAGGCTCCTCTGTTCGAGCGCGCCGTTGACTTCAAGGCCGGCGAGCCGGTGAAGTTTGATGTGACGCTGAACGAGCCGGGCTTTGTCTGGTGCACGGTTGACAATCCGGACAACGTCTACCGGCCGGAGTTTGTGGCGGCGGCCGGATTCGACGCGGAAAAAATCGTTGCCACCACCGAGTCCCCGGCTGACTTCGACCGCTTCTGGGCGGACGGCGTTGCCAAGGCCAAGTCGATTCCGCTTGACCTTAAAATGGAGAAGATTGACGATTTTCAGAATGCCGCAATCGACGGATACCGCTTCAATTACGCCAATATCGACGGCGCCCGGATTTACGGGTTTATGACGGTGCCGAAAAAGCCGGGGAGTTATCCGGTCATTCTCGGCGTTCCGCCCGCCGGCCCCGGCGTTACCGCGCCCGACCTCTATTTGTTCGACAATACCCGGCTGATCCGGATGGTCGTGAACATACACGCCTACGATCCGCGGCCGGACACCGTGGCCGAAGAGTTCCGCAAGCTCGGCGCAAAAGGGACATACAGTTATCAGGGTGCGCCCGACCGCGAAAAATATTATCATTATCGCGCGATAATCGGAGCCAACCGCGCCTTTGAGGTGATCGCACAATTGCCGCAGTGGGATGGAAGGCATATTGGGCTGTGGGGGTCGAGTCAGGGCGGCGCCTATTCGCTGATATTGGCCGGACTCAATCCCGACAAGGTCAGTTTTGCGGTGGCCAACGTTCCGGCGATGTGCGAACACACCGCTCATCTGGCCGGCCGCAGTTCCGGCTGGCCACTGCTTTTGGAGAATACCCCGGAGGGGACGATCCGGATGGCGCCGTATTTTGACGTGGTGAATTTTGCCGCCAGAATAAAATGCCCGGTGATGGTGGGAGTGGGCATGGTCGATGTGGCCTGCGGGCCAAGTTCGGTCTACGCCGCCTACAATCGGATAAAAAGCCGGAAATCGATATTCCCTTCTCCGAAAATGGGACACAGTTTTTCACCGGAATTTATGAAGGCCATTCCGCCTGAAATGTATAAAGCGTTGGGAATTTGACGAAAAGATTTGCATTTTTGTGAATATGGACTATATTAGTGTCTGATTTTACGATAACTGAAAACGTAATAACCTTAAAATTCAGGAGGACAAAATGTCTTCGATTTCCGACAAAGTCAAAAAAATCGTTGTTGAGCAGCTTGGTGTTTCCGAAGATCAGGTCACGCCCGATGCCAAGTTCATCGAGGACCTCGGTGCCGACTCACTCGATCTCGTCGAGCTGGTGATGGCTTTTGAAGATGAGTTCGGTTCCGATATTCCGGATGAAGACTCCGAAAAGCTGACCACTGTTGGTCAGGCGATTTCCTATATTGAATCCAAGGGCGGCGCCGCCGAGTAGTCTGTCGCGGTTTTCTTCCGCGCGTTCGGCGTAGAACCGGACGCGGCCGCAGGGATGCGGAGCGGGGCGTCGCGGCCGGATGGCCGAACGTGCTTCGCGTTCGGCGGCGGGTCTGATTTTTTAGGATGTTGTTGCACTTTTGCCGGAGAGCCGGAGCTGTCCGGCTCCGGGGCAAAGTTAAGGAAGCTGGTCGGTCTTGACGGCCGGCAGCGGAATTGTGAACATCATCGCGTCGAAATTGGCGAAGTGAAATTGTCAAGGGGGTCTTGTCATCGAATTATTTCGGCGGCGACGGCTCCCTTTATTGTTTTCTGATTTTATTCGCGTTACGGCCCGCTGGAGACATCGGCCGGAGTGCGGTTTGCAGGCGAAGGTCTGCTGATAAGCGGCGAAACTTGCGGCCTCCGGCCGTTGAGTCCCGTCGGAGGTGATGGAGTCCGGCAGATTGTCGGTCGCTGAAATATTTTCAAGGAGATATGATGGAAAGACGAATTGTCATTACCGGAACCGGAGTCATTTCCTGTGTCGGGAACAACACTGCCGATTTTTGGTCGGCGGTGGTCGAAGGGCGCTGCGGCCTCGGCCCGGTGACCAGGTTTGATGTTTCGGAATACCGCACCGGAATTGCCGGTGAGGTGAAGAATTTTGACGTTGAAAAATATATGACCTTCAAGGAGGCGAAGCGGCTCGACCTCTTCTGCCAATACGCGATCGCCGCAGCATCGGAGGCGCTTGAGAGTGCCGGTCTGCCGCAGGATCTGCGTGAAAGTTCCGTTGATCCGGAACGGGTCGGGGTGCTGGTTTCCAGCGGCATCGGCGGCCTTCATACGCTGACCGAACAGCACAAGGTTCTGCTTGAACGCGGACCGAACAAGGTTTCTCCACTGCTGATTCCGATGATGATCGGCGACCTCGCCAGCGGCAATATCTCCATGCGCACCGGCGCAAAGGGGCCGAATCTCGGCATCGTCACCGCGTGCAGTTCCGGCTGTCATTCGATCGGTGAAGCATACTGGATGATCAAGCGCAACGATGCCGACGTGATGATTTGCGGCGGCACGGAGGCGGCGATCATTCCGATCGGTTTTGCCGGCTTCTGTTCGATGAAAGCGATGAGTCAGAACAATTCCGATCCGCTGCATGCGAGCCGTCCATTTGATCTTAACCGCGACGGCTTCGTGATGAGCGAAGGTTCCGGCGTGCTGATTATTGAAGAGCTTGAGCATGCCAAAAAGCGCGGCGCGAACATCATTGCCGAGATCGTCGGCTACGGCGCCACCGGCGACGCCTATCACATCACCAGCCCCCATCCGGAGGGCGACGGCGCGGCGCGGGCGATTAAAATGGCGCTCGGTCATGCCGGGATTGCTCCGGAGGCGGTCGACTACATCAACGCGCACGGCACCAGTACCGAACTCAATGACAAATACGAGACGCTGGCCATCAAGCGTGCGCTTGGCGACTATGCGAAAAAGGTCGCGGTTTCCAGCACCAAGGGCGTTACCGGGCACAGCCTCGGCGCGGCCGGCGGTCTGGAGTCGATCATCTGCGCGCTGTCGATTCGCGACGGCGTGGTGCCGCCGACCATCAATTATGAGACGCCTGATCCCGAATGTGATCTCGACTGTGTTCCGAATACGGCGCGGCGGCTCAAGGTTGACGTGGCGGTGAACATCAACCTCGGATTCGGCGGTCACAACGGTGTGATTGTATTCAAGAAATTTGTCAAGTGACCGGGTGTCCGGCGTAACTGTTCTGCCTGGGCGCGGCTTGATAGTTGAGTGCCGGGAGCGGAGCGGGTGAGTTTTCTGTTTGCGACCCGGAAACGGCGGCTGAACAGCGGATGTTTTCTTATCTGAAGCGTCCGCTTTTTTTATTTTTACCCGTCGGCGGGGGTGAACGGCGCGGATTTGACGGCAAGGTGCGCAATTTTAGACGGTTTTTTTGGTAATCCATTTGATTTTATTCATATTCATTTTATATTTCTTTATAATATTGGTGATTTTTAAAATTTTGGAGGGAATCTCTCATGAACAAGTCGATAGTTGCCGCGCTTGCGTTCGCCGGAATGATCTTGGCTGGATGTGCGCCCACGGTGGCGCGTCAGCCGCTTACCGAGACGGAACAGCAATGGAACGATTTTGTCAAAAAATATTATCCGGCCTGGAACCACGAGCCGACTGTGGCGGCAGCCTATCTGCCGACACTGCCGCCGAACCGTCCGGCGCCCACCGGACTTGAGGCGGAGAAAGCGGCCGAATTGCCGGCCATGCCGCCGGCTCCGGAGTCCGATCTGGTGTTTGAGTCGGAAGTGGCGGCGCTGGACCCGGCGGTGACGCCGGAGGCGGCGGACGTGGTCGCCATTGAAAAGGTCGAGGTCATCGAGGCGCCCGTCGACGCGGCGAAACCCGCTGAAGTGAAACCGGCCGTCGACGCGGCGAAACCCGCTGAAGTGAAACCGGCCGTCGACGCGGCGAAACCCGCTGAAGTGAAACCGGCCGTCGACGCGGCGAAACCCGCTGAAGTGAACCCGGTCGTCGACGCTACCGCGCCGGAACCCGCCGCGCAGGTTGAAACCACTTATACGGTAAAATCCGGAGATACGCTCGGCGCCATCGCCCAGAAGTTTTACGGCCGCGCATCAATGTGGACCGTGATTCAGAAGGCTAACGAAAAGATGCTGAAAGGCACGGCCACCGTTCGCCCCGGAATGGTGCTGATAATTCCGGCCAAATAAGTTATGCCGTCGGAAGAAACTTTCTTTTTCGATCACGGACTCGGAGTTAACGCCGCTTTCGCGGGCAATATTCCACGCAATCTGCGCTATGCGGAGACGGGCCTCGGAGTGAAGCTGGTCTGTCGTGACTCCTGGGTAAAGGCCGCCGCCGAGGAGCGGGAGCCGGTGGAGCGCGCCATGAATTTTTTCAGCGAACTGGAACGGCGCGGCAGCGGCGGACACCGGATCGAGCAGGCCGACTTTGAACAGGTGCTGCGCGCTTTCCGCAATCATCGTGAATGTGAGCTGCAGCAGCTCTATTCCGGCAAGATCACGGTCGGGCCGCGCCGGAAGGAAATCATGCCGCGCTCAATGGCGCAGCTGCGCTACCTAACCGCGCTGCGGGAAAAGCTGGTGGTGTTCGGCGTGGGACCGGCCGGCACCGGGAAGACCTACCTTGCCATGGCCATGGCGGTGTCCGAGTTGCTGGCCGGAAACGTTCAGCGCATTGTTCTGACCCGTCCGGCGCGGGAAGCCGGCGAGGCGCTCGGGTTTCTGCCCGGCAGTCTGGAAGAGAAGATCATGCCGTATCTCCGGCCGCTGTATGACGCACTGTATGACATGCTGGACGCCGAACAGGCGGCCGTATTGATCGAAAAACATATTATCGAGGTCGCTCCGCTGGCATTCATGCGCGGCCGGACGTTGAACAATTCGTTTATCATTCTGGACGAGGCGCAGAACACCACCAAGGATCAGATGCTGATGTTTCTGACCCGCATGGGGTGTTCAAGCCGGGTGGTGGTGACCGGAGACCCCACGCAGAATGACCTAAAGACTGGCGAACTTTCCGGTCTGGCGCACGCCACCGCCACCCTGCGCGGCATCGAAGACATTGAGTTTTGCTTCTTTGACGCGGCCGACGTGGTCCGTCATGCGCTGCTGGAAAAGATCATCGGCGCCTACGCCGGGGAGTGACGGCCATGCTGTTCAACTTGAAATCAATTATATCCGGTCTTTCAATGCGGCGGCGCATGAACAACCGCCGCGCCGCGTCTCCGGTCATCATCGATGTGGCCGACCATTCGCGGGTTCTGACGATTTTTATTCTGATTATGCTGTGGGCTGTCTGCACCGTGCTGCTTACTTTTCCGGTGTTTCACCCGATCAATCTTAAATTGATTGAAGGCCAGCAGGCGCCGCAGACCGTCTTCGCCCGCGACAACTTCAATTATGAGGACGCAGTGGCCACCGATGCGCTTCGCCGGCAGGCCGAGGAGGCGGAACCGGTCTGTTTCAATATTCTGCCGGTGGACAACGCCGCGATTTTTGAACGTCTTGCCGCATTGCGCGTCCGCGTCGCCGCCACCAAAACCGCGCCGCCGACCATGCAGACCGACTCGTTGCTGGCCTCCATGTCGCCGGTCGGCCTCCACGCGCTCCAGATCATTGCCGACACACCGGAAATAATGGACGGTCTGCATTCTCTGCTGGAGCACAAGCTGGCCTCCGGAGTTGTTTCCGATTCGCTGCGACGGGACTACAAACTGGCTCAGGCGGTGCGCGTGCTTGACACCGACGGGCGTGAACATGCGCCAAAGCCGGTTGAAGATCTTTCTACTCCGCAGCGCGCCGCCGAGGAGATCGCCGTTGCCCTGATGAACGATTATCCGATCGGTATTGATGCCGCCGAGATGCGTCAGGCGCTGATCGCGGCGGTTGCCGCGGTGATCGGTGACGGCGGCAACCTTTATTGTGACGAGGCGCGCAGTGCGCAACGCCGTATGAGCGCTAAAATCCGGGTGAAGCCGGTGTGGATCGAGGTGCTGAAAGGCGAGCCGATCGTTATTCGAGACGCTGTGGTGGGCGCCGACACCCAACTGAAGCTGACCGCATATGAAAAATTTCTCCAGACGTCCGCCACCGGCGAAGTCATGTTGCGCCGTGTGATTTCCAGCGCGATTATCTGTGTGCTGCTGGTGCTGTATCTTGCCATTGGCGTCCGGTGCGTGGCGTCTGATCAGGTCAAGGGCAACCGGCAGATCGCGCTCGGCGGAATGATTCTGGTGGCGTCGCTGTCGTTCTGCTATTTTATGGTCAAGGTGTTCAGCTTCTTCAGCGGCAGTTTCAACATACCGCCGAACTTTGTTCACGATGTCATCCCGGTTGGTCTGGCCGCGGCGGTCACGGTGCCGGTGTTCGGGCTGTCGCTTTCGTTGTTCGCCGCCATATTTGTGGCCTGTGCGTCCGCATTGATGCTGGCTCCGGAGCCGGAACTGATATTTAAAATCATGCTTTCATACGTTGGCTGCGGATTCGCCGTCGGCTTTGCGGTGCGGCGCGCCACCAATTACCGGCAGTATGCCGTCCGCGTGATGCTGGCGGTATTCGCGGTGCTGTTTGTGCTGGATGTCAACAACCTGAACAATCCGTCGCCGGAAAAGCTGTTGCTGGGCGCCGAACTGTGTCTGGTCAACGGCTTTATAACTGCGATCGCGGCGCTGATCCTGATTTTCATCGTTGAACTGGTCTTTCATGTGTCCACTGACATGTCGCTGCTTTTGCAGTGCGACATCAACCATCCGCTGCTCAAGGAGCTTCAGCTTAAGGCTCCGGGAACCAGCTTCCATTCCCAGACAGTGGCGACTCTGGCTGAGACCGCCGCCAAGGCGGTGGGGGCCAATCCGCTGAAATGCCGGGTGGGCGCGCTGTTCCATGACATCGGCAAGCTGAAAAAACCGGAATATTTCACCGAGAACAATATCGGGACCGCCAATATGCATGAGGATCTCAGTCCGGCGATGAGTGCGATCATTCTGCGGTCTCACGTGGAGGATGGCATCGAACTGGCGCGGCAGTACCGGCTGTCGAGGCTTGTCCGCGACATGATTCAGCAGCATCATGGAACCGACATCATGCGCTTTTTCTACGACAAGGCGATGAAATCCGGCGCCACCGTGCTGACGTCGCAGTTCTCCTATCCCGGGCCGCTTCCGCACGACAAGGAGGTGGTGATCGTGAATCTGGCCGACGCCTGCGAAGCCGCCTGCCGCTCGCTTCAGCATCCCACCGCACAGAACATCGAGGCGATGGTGACCAATATTTTCCGCAGCCGTCTGGAGTCCGGGCAGCTGAATGACGCACAGCTCACTGTGTCCGAACTGGCCGCCATCCGCGACAGCTTTATTCGGACGCTTACCACCATGTATCACAGCCGTATCGCCTATCCGGAACAGCGCCGGCGTGAAGCCGAGCCGTCCGCCGTCGACGAACGGGCACCCCGCGGGGGGAACAACCAATGATTCTGTCATATCGCTGGAGAACCGCCAAACGGCCGCGTCCAGACCGGAAACTGTTGACCGCCGCCATGCTGCGCGCGGCGGAGTGCTGTTTTCTGCCGCTGGAGCGCGAGTGGGGGCTTGAGGTGGATTTTGTCGGTGACCGCGCCATGACCAGAGCCAATGCGGAACTGGTCGGCCACGAGGGAACCACCGATGTGATCACCCTTTCTTATTTTGATTCCGACGAGCCGGTGTTCGACGGCGACACCGCCATTGAGTTGATCGTCTGCGTCGACGCGGCAATCCGGGAGGGCGCGACCCGTCCGGAAGGCTATGCCGGTGAATTGATGCTGTATCTGGTTCACGGTCTGCTGCATTCGTCCGGCGAGGACGATTTGACCGACGAGGCCGCCCGTTCAATGCGCCGGCGCGAAAGCGAAGTCCTTGACGAATTGCGCAAAACATTCGATTTTTCGGCGATATTTCCCGAATAGCCGCTTTTTGCCGCTCCGGAGTATGGAAAAATCCGCACCGGACGGCGGCGGCTCAGCGGCGGCGAACCAGAATCATGGTCTGGTCGTCGGCCTGATTGACCGCGAAGCGGCGAACCGCCTCCAGCACCTTGTTCACCGTCACGTCCAGCGTGTCGCGTTCCCGGCAGGACTCCGAGAACACCGCTTTGAGCCGGTCAACGCCGAACTCCTCATTGTCTTCGCTGAGCGCTTCGCTCAGCCCGTCGGAGAACATCATCAGAGTCGCTCCGCGCCGCAGCTCGAAGCAGATGGTGTCGAACGTGGCGAACTCGTCCGGCAGAACGCCGATGCCGCAGCCGGACGGATAAAAGGTACGCAGATGATTCAGCACATACACCAGCAGATCGGTGTGTCCGGCGCGGGCGAACTCGATGATGCCGTTGTTGCGGTTCACCAGACAGCAGCCCAGCGTCACATAACGTTCTTCATCGGTGTCGCGGTAGGCGTTGCGGTTGACCTCGCGCAGGAAATCCTCCAGCGTGGTGAAATGGTCGGCGGCACAGCGGATGAAACTGCGGATCATACCGGTCAGCATGCAGGCTGGAACCCCTTTGCCGCAGGCGTCTCCGATCACAATCAGCATGCGTTCATCATCGATTTGCACAAAGTCATAGAAGTCGCCGTTGACCTCCTTGGCGCTTCCGGTGTAGGCTTGAACTTCAAACTGATCCATCTTCGGCAGCGACTGCGGAAGCATGCTGGCCTGAAGCTGGCGGGCAAATTCAAGCTCCTGATTCAGCCGCTGCTGACGGCTCCGGTCGGCATAAACGCCGAGCAGCGTCTGGACCATGACCACCTGCGGGGCGATAAATGAAAGACTTTCAAGCTGCTCGTGGCTGAACGGCTCAAACAGCAGCGGATTTTCCGTGATGTTGCCGCAGGCGACAATAACTCCGTAAAGCCGCTGATCGGAAATCATCGGCACCGCAAGCACGCTGCCGATTGTACCGTAATCCGGATAAATGCGGAACCGGTCATCGGCGATGGCGGAGAGCACCACCTCGCGTTCGCGGGCGGCGGCCACTTCGCCGATAAACTCCTCGCCCAGCCTGATTTTGTCGCGTTTCAGCACCGCGAGCAAAGCGTCCACGTTCTCCGGCGGCACATCGTCGCGTTTCTTCCGCAGCGGATAATCGCCGTAGATGCCGGCGGCGACCAGGAAATTGTAGTGCGTCTCGTAAATGCAAACCGACTTCGCCCGCACCAGATCGGCAATATAATGCGCCATGGAGTTCATGGTGGATGACGGATCGTCATAATCACGGAAACACTGGGCGAAATCGGTGAAAAACCGCACCAGCTCGCGGAGTTGGCGCTGCGCTTCGCCCGCCCGCCGTTCAGCCGCCTGCAACTTTGAGGCCGAACCGAGCACCACGCTGAGGATGATGGCGAAAATGAATATCGCCACCACCGCCAGCAATGTGATCTGCAGCGCCGTCATGATCCGCTTTCAGCGACTCCTATTTTTTGCGAGCCATTCCGTGATATTCCTGCAGCGACTTCGGTTCAGCTTCAAGCTTCAGCGCCGCCCGTATGCCCTTGACGCTGGCCGAGGCGGCGGCGATGGTGGTCATATACGGCATTTTCTGGCCGATCGCCATCATTCGGATGAAGCTGTCGTCCGCCATGGAGTCGCGGCCGATCGGAGTGTTGATTATCATCTGGACATCGTGGTTTTTGATGAGGTCCAACACGTTCGGCCGCCCTTCGTTGATCTTCTTCACCAGCGTATTTTCAACGCCGTTTTCGGTCAGGAAAACGCTGGTGCCCTCGGTGGCCACGATCTTGAAGTTCATCTCCGCCAGTTCTTTGGCGATCGGCAGCAGGTTCTGCCGGTCGCGCTCACGTACGGTGATGAGAACGGTGCCGGAGGTCGGCAGCCGATAGCCGGCCGCCTCTTCCGCCTTGAAATAGGCCAGCCCGAAATTATCCGCCACGCCCATGACTTCGCCGGTGGCGCGCATTTCCGGACCGAGCACCGGATCGACCTCCGGGAACATGTTGAACGGAAACACCGCCTCTTTCACCCCCACAAAACCACGGTTGGTGATGGTCAGCAGCTTTTGGATTTCAGGATCGGACACCTTGGCGCCGAGCATCAGCTTGGTGGCGATGCGGGCCAGCGGCACTCCGGTGATCTTCGCCACAATCGGCACCGTGCGCGAGGCGCGCGGGTTGGCCTCGATGATGTAGACGCGGTGGTCGCAGATGGCGAACTGCACGTTCATAATGCCGTCCACCTTGAGGTCGGTGGCGATGGCCGAGGCGTAGTCCTGAATTGTCTTGACATACGGCTGGATGGTGACCGGCGGAATGGTGCAGGCCGAATCGCCGGAGTGAATGCCGGCCAGTTCGATGTGCTCCATGACCGAGGCCACGAACGTGTCGGTGCCGTCGGAAACCGCATCGACTTCGCATTCGATCGCGTTGTCGAGGAAGCGGTCCACCAGCATCGGGTATTCCGGCGAGACCTGGATGGCTTCAACCGCGTATTTAATGAGCGTCGGCTCATCGTAAATCACCTCCATACCGCGTCCGCCGAGCACAAATGACGGGCGCACCATCACCGGATAGCCGATCTTGCGGCCCAGCGCCACCGCTTCGTCGAGCGAACGGGCGCATCCGGATTCCGGCTGCGGGATGTTCAATGCGATCATGCGGTCGCGGAAATATTCGCGGTCTTCGGCCAGCCGGATGCCTTCCGGCTGGGTGCCGATGATTTTTACTCCGCTGTCCTTGAGCTGCTGGGCGATGTTCAGCGGAGTCTGACCGCCGAACTGCACGATCACGCCGTCCGGTTTCTCCTGGTCGTAGATGGCCAGAACGTCTTCGACGGTAAGCGGTTCAAAGTAAAGCTTGTCGCTGGTGTCGTAGTCGGTGGAGACGGTCTCCGGGTTACAGTTGACCATCACCGACTCGCAGTTTTCATCGCGCAGCGTGAATGCGGCATGTACGCAGGTGTAGTCGAATTCGATGCCCTGACCGATCCGGTTCGGGCCGCCGCCGAGGATCATGATCTTGCGGCGCTTGCCGTGTTTCGAGTCGGGCGCCTGATTGGCTCGCCCGCTGTAAGTGGAATAATAGTAGCCCTCGTCGGTGGCGACGCCGGATACCGGAACCTTGCGGTAGGTGGCCTTGACGTCAAGACCGAGCCGGCGGGTCCGAACATTGGTTTCGTCGGTATTGAGCAGCCGGGCCAGATAGCGGTCGGCAAAGCCCATTTTCTTGGCTTTCACCAGCAGTTCGTCCGGCAGACTGCTCCATGTGTATTTTGACAGCCCGACTTCAAATGCGGCCAGCTCGGCGATCTCCTCCACAAAATATCTGGTGATTGCGGTGAGCTTGACAATCTCGTCCACCGAAATACCTTTTTTGAAGGCTTCGTACATGTGGAAATAGCGCTTGCTGGTCGGCTCGGCGAGCAGAACGCGCAGCTCGTCAAGCGAGAGCTTTTCGATTTTCGGGTCAAGTCCGAGCCCGTAACGGCCGATTTCCAGCGAACGGATCGCCTTCTGCAGCGCCTCCTTGAAATTCGCGCCGATGCTCATGACTTCGCCAACCGCCCGCATCTGGGTGCCGAGGTGATCCTTTGCTTTCGGAAACTTTTCAAACGTCCAGCGGGCGAATTTAACCACCACATAGTCGCCGCTCGGGGTGTATTTGTCCAGCGATCCGTCTCGCCAGTAGGGGATTTCGTCCAGCGTCAGTCCGGCGGCCAGCCGGGTGGAGACCAGTGCGATCGGGAAGCCGGTCGCCTTGCTCGCCAGCGCCGAGGAGCGGCTGGTGCGCGGATTGATCTCAATCACCACCAGCCGGTCGTCTTCGCGGTTGTGGGCGAACTGCACGTTGGTGCCGCCGACCACGCCGATGGCGTCAACAATCCGGTACGCCACATCCTGCAGGCGCTTCTGGAGCGTCTGCGGCACGGTGATCATCGGCGCAACGCAGAAGCTGTCTCCGGTGTGCACGCCCATCGGATCGACGTTTTCAATGAAGCAGACGGTGATTTTTTTGCCGTTGGCGTCACGCACCACTTCAAGCTCCAGCTCCTCCCAGCCCAGAACGCACTCCTCGATCAGCACCTGCCCGATCAGACTGGCCGCGATGCCGCGGGCGGCGATCTCGCGCAGCTCCTCGACGTTGTAGGCGATTCCGCCGCCGGTTCCGCCCATGGTGTAGGCCGGCCGGATCACCACCGGATAGCCCATGGTTCTGGCGATTTCCTCGGCCTCCGGAACCGTGACCGCCGGAGAGCTGGCCGGCACCGCCACGCCGATCTTTGCCATGGTCTCCTTGAAAATAATGCGGTCTTCGCCGCGCTTGATCGCATCGGCTTCCACGCCGATGATTTTTACGCCGTATTTAGCCAGAATACCTTTTTCATAAAGGCTTTCAGCCAGATTCAGCGCGGTCTGTCCGCCGAGGTTGGGCAGCAGGGCGTCGGGGCGTTCGCGGGCGATGACGCGTTCGACGCGCTCGTCGGTCAGCGGTTCGATATAAGTGTGATCGGCCATTCCGGGGTCGGTCATGATGGTGGCCGGGTTGGAGTTGACCAGTACCACGTCGTAGCCTTCGGCGCGGAGCGCCTTGCAGGCCTGGGTGCCGGAGTAGTCGAATTCGCACGCCTGACCGATGATGATTGGACCGGAACCGATGATCATTACCTTCTTGATGTCCTGACGCTTCGCCATAAAAAAAAATCCTGCCTCTCTTGTTTTTCGTTCACAAAAATACAATAGTAATTTACTCCTGAAAAACGTTTTCGTCAAGTAAAATCCATTATTTTTAAAATATATGCCGAAAAATGGCGGCGGATAATTTGAGCTTTGACGCTTCCGGTGGTATATTATTGGAACAATACAGCCAGAGAAGGACGGAACGTCATGCCCGGAAGAATGCTGAAAATCGAAGAAGTGGCGAAGATGCTTAATGTGTCGGAGGATACGTTGAACCGCTGGGTCGATCACGACCGGTTCCCGTGTTCGTTTGCCGACGGGCGGGCGGTTTTTTCCGAAGACGATATTTCCGAGTGGATGCGCGCCCACCGCGACAGCGCCCGGCAGCGGCTTGCCGAACGCAGTGTCGCCGTTCCGCCGCCGCGATCCGGCCGCGGCCTGGTCGATCTGGTTGTGCGCGGCGGCATATTCTATCAGGTTCCCGGCGAACTGCCGGCACAGGCGATCGCGGCCGCGGTCGGCATGATGCATCTGCCGGATTCGTGCGACCGCCAGAAACTCATTGAGTTGATGCAGGAGCGTGAAAAAGTTATTTCCACCGCCATCGGCGCCGGCATCGCCGTTCCGCACGCCCGCAACCCGGTGCTTGATGATGAGGCCGACGAACGGGTGTCCATTGCGTTTCTGCGCACGCCGGTGGACTTCAAGGCGCTGGACCGCGTCCCGGTTTCCGTGCTGTTCATCATGCTCAGCGCCAACCGGCGGACCCATCTGCAGATGCTCCAGCGCATCGGTTATTTTGCTTCGCAGGACGATTTTCTTGCGCTGCTGCGCCGCCGTGCGCCGCGCGAAGAAATATGCTTATATCTTGATGCGCACCGCCAAGTGACCGACTGAGCCGCTCCGCCGCGGGGTGTCCCCGGTTCTGCGGCGCGGAACGGTCAAGCGGCAATGCGTGAGGGGGGCCGACGTTCACAACATGGGCTCGGCGAAAAACGGGAGTGGACAACCGCGCATCCGGCACTGCGGCACTTTTTTTCCGTTTTTTCACATTCCGGACTTGAATGAATCGCAAAAAGGGTTATATTTAATTGGTAAGTTGTACGCAAAAACAATTTTACCAGACGAGGAGGTCCGGCCATGTTCAGTCCCTATATCGATGATCTGATGAAGAATTTCAAGTACGAGGGGTTGACCTTCGACGACATTTCCCTGGTTACCCAGTATGCCGACTTCCTGCCCTCCGAGTCCAGTGTCGCCACCAGATTCACCCGCAATGTTACGCTGAATATTCCTTTTGTCTCCGCCGCCATGGACACCGTGACTGAAAGCGCGATGGCGATCGCCATGGCGCGGCTCGGCGGCATCGGCGTGATCCACAAGAACCTTTCGGTGGAGCGGCAGAGCGAAGAGGTGCGGAAGGTGAAACTGTATCTCAACGGCATGATCAAGTCGCCGGTGGTGTTCTCTCCCGAACACACCATCGAAGACATCATGCGGACCAAGAGCGAGCAGCATTACAACTTCTCCGGGTTCCCGATTGTGGATCGTCAGGGGCGCGTTCTCGGTTTGATCGCCGGGCGCGACATAAAGTTTCTGACCGACTATTCGGTCAAAGTCTCCGACATCATGGAGCGCAACGTCATCACCGCCCCCGACTCGATTTCCATGATCGACGCCTACAAGTTGATGACCGCCCATAAAATCGGCAAACTGCCGGTGCTGGATAAAAACGGCGTTCTGACCGGACTTTACAGCTATCAGGACATCAAGAGCCTGATCGAACACGAGAATCCCGACTATAACCGCGACAGCCGCCATCAGCTGCGCTGCGCCGCCGGCATCGGCCCGTATGACGAGGAGCGCATTGAGGCGCTGGTTTACGCCGGAGTCGATGTACTGGTTTTGGACACCGCACACGGCCACAGCAAGGGTGTGATCGAAACCGCCCGCTGGGTCAAGGCCAATTATGGCGATGACGTCGATCTGGTGGCCGGCAATATTGCCACCGCCGAGGCCGCGAAATCGCTGGCGGACGCCGGAGTGGACGCAATCAAGGTCGGCATCGGTCCGGGATCGATCTGCACCACCCGTGTGGTGGCCGGCGTCGGAATCCCGCAGGTCACGGCGGTTTATGAAGTTTCCCGCGCGGTCGGGCAGGACATACCGGTGATCGCGGACGGCGGCATCAAGCAGTCCGGAGACGTGGCGAAGGCTCTGGCGTTCGGCGCATCTTCGGTCATGATGGGGTCGGCGCTGGCCGGCACCACCGAGAGCACCGGCGAAGTAACGCTGCATCAGGGGCGGCGCTACGTGATTTATCGCGGCATGGGCAGTCTGGAAGCCATGAAGACCGGCAAGGCCAGCCGCGAGCGCTACGGCCAAAGCGATGTGGATGACGACAAGAAACTGGTGCCGCAAGGCATTGAAGGGCTGGTGCCGTTCCGCGGTCCGGTCGGTGACGTGATCTTCCAGTTCACCGGCGGACTCCGCTACAGCCTCGGATACTGCGGCGCCCGGACGATTGCCGAGCTTCAGGAGACGGCCAAGGCAATCCGGGTTTCCACCGCCGGTTTGCGCGAGGCGCATCCGCATGATGTGACGATGCTCAAGGACGCGCCGAACTACAGCAGCAGCAATTAGGATATTTTAATTTGAGATGCGGCGGGGCCGCGTAAGATGGATGGAACGAAACTGGCCGGCATCGCCGGCATGTCGTCGATAGTCGGAAACGTGTTGTTGGCCGGGGCGAAGATATACGTTGCGGTGTCCTGCCGCTCGTCGGCGATCATGGCCGACGCCTGGCATACGCTGAGCGATTCGCTGACCAGTATTATTTTTCTGGTCGGGCTTAAGGTGTCCGGGAAGAAAGCCGACACGCTTCATCCGTACGGACACGGCCGGGCCGAGCTGATTGCGGCGATCATAATCGGTGTGCTGCTGGCGGTGGTGGCGTTGAATTTCACCACCGACGGCATCAACCGGCTGTTGCATCATCGGCCGGCCGAGTACGGTGTTTCGGCCTATGTCATCATGATTGTCACCGTGGTGGTGAAGGAGGCGATGGCGCAGTTTGCGTTTTTCTGCGCCAGAAAAAATGACTTGAAGTCGCTTAAGGCGGACGGCATACACCATCGGAGCGATGCGTTGAGTTCGCTGGTGATTTTGATCGGACTGGCGTTTGGCGGCGGATTCTGGTGGCTGGACGGCGTATTGAGTATTCTGGTGTCGCTGATGATATTGTATTCGAGTGTGGAGGTGCTGCGCAGCGCGGTCAATCCGCTGCTGGGCGAGCCGCCGTCGGATGATCTGACGGAAAAGGTTGAAGACATCTGTCACCGGTTGGCCGGCGAGACGGTTGAGGCGCATCATTTTCATCTGCACACATACGGCGAGCATCGGGAGTTGACGTTTCACATCCGGCTGCCCGGCGACTGGTCGTTGTTCCGGGCGCATGCGATGGCGGAGTTGATCCAGTATGAGCTGAAGCACGGGATGGGGATAGATGCAACGATTCACACCGAGCCGTTGAAGCTGTTGGCGGTTGAAAAAAACGAACCGGCGCGGTGAGATTGGCTTGACATTTTCCGATTGCGGTGTATATTAGAAAAAGTATAGGGCGTGTAGCTCAGTTGGTTAGAGCGCAACGTTCACATCGTTGAAGTCGAAGGTTCGAGTCCTTTCACGCCCACCATTTTTTTTGATTCTCAGCCGGCCAGACCACTGGTCGGCTTTTTCGTTTTCGGGCGTAAATTTGATGGTAAACTATGTGCTTTACCCGCTGGAGAGAAACCAAACTCTTCGCGTCCCCCACGGTGTTTCCCAGAGTAAAGCGCCACATTCTCCGGTGGGTAGAGGTAGCCTGCCTCACCATTTTGCCATCGGCGTACAGTCCGGCGGTTATCGGAGAGACGTTCTCCTGATATTGGCTTGTGAACTGCACGCAGAGAGCGGGAAAGCGGCTGGCGATCTGGAACACTCCGGCGCTGTTCAGGTCGCAGAATGCCGAGATCAACGGTCGGCTGTGGTTGTTCGTCATCAGCCGGAAAAGCGAAACCACATACATGTAGCCGCTGAAGCGGATGATTTCCCGCAGAATCGCCCGGTTGACATGCCGATGCAGCCGGAACCCGTGAATGCGCCGCACCACAATGACGGCCAAGGTGAGATTTATCGCCAGCATCATTGCAATATTGAAGACGATCAGCCCCCTTAGACGGCCGCCGAAGCCGAGGATAAGCAACACCCCGATCAGCTCAATCATCTTGCCGGTGACCAGCACATAGTTGCGCAGATAGAGCGCACGCATTCTGACCACGATTTCCGAGAATATCCCGGTTGGAAAAACCAACGCCGCGCCGAAGCCGAATAGCCGCAGACATTGACGGCAGTAGGTAATCATTTCCGGATCGGAGACGCTGAACAGCCGGGGAGCAACGAAGGCCAAAACACACGAGGCGGCAATGATTAACAGCGACATCGCGGCGTGAAAGCTGAAGATAGCGGAGAGCACCATGTTGTAGCGTTTGAGGTCGCGCGGCCAGAGGTTGGATGCTGTGTACTTCTGCGCAGTGACGCCGAGGCCGAAATCAAGCAGCAGCCCATACATAAAGAAGCTCCAAAGCACGCCCCAGATACCGTAATATTCGTTGCCGAGACTGCGGATCATCCAGCTGGGTGACGAAGATCCCCTGCAGCAATCCGGCAATCACCAACAGATAGTTGGTGACCGTGTTCTTGATAACCGGCGTCTTCATCGAGAATTACCTTTCAGCCGGTTTAGTTTTTTTAAACGGGAGTACAGGTTCCGCCCGAACATCCAGCCGCGGGCGATCAGGCAGAACAGCACAAAACAACCGGGGAAAAGAGAACATCGCAATAAATAAGCTTCAATCCGGCGCGACAGTCTTATCCGCTGTAACATGCCGCCGATCAGCCGCCATGAATCTTGAGCGGACACCGCCGAAGCAAGCGCCTTTCTGCATTCAGCGTAAGGAATGGCGGCAAACACTCCAACATGCAGAAAAGACACGGAAAAAATAAAAGAAAAATAGTACGATATTGCAGTAAGCTCCTCCGGAGTCGCTCCAGATGCGCACATTTTCTGGTATTCACCAATCACATCGACCACGTTTGCGGCCATATCGTATACCGACTTGGTTTTGATCTTCCAGGTGACGGAGTGAGACCGTTTGCGATAATTGTAGGTAACCTTTCCAGTAAAGGCGATTCGATTTGCAGCCAAGCAGACCCTATACGACCATACGTTGTCCTGATGCAGCCTCCCAAATGGCTGATAGATTGCTGCGGACCGCACCATTGAAGTACGCACACAATAAAACCATACCGCGGCACGAAAGGTCCGTTTCAATACTGCGAAGGTGAGAAAATCGGCTCCGTTTTTGAAACATTTGTCCGGCGGAGCCAGCCGCTGATTTACCGGCAGGAGCGTCGGTGTCCCATCGGCATTTTCCCGCCAGGTTTTTGCCTCGGTAACGATCAAATCCACACTTGCGTCTGCTGACGCGCGCCTAAGTTCCGTCAGCGCATCGGGGGTGAGAAAATCGTCTCCGTCGAGAAAAACCAGATACTCTCCCGCGGCATGAGCTATGCCGTAATTACGCGGTTGCGAAGCCGACCCGGAGCAGGGAGACTCCACAATGATAAAACGCTGGTCGCCGGCAACTGCTCGCCTTACCGCGTCAGCGGTGTTGTCGGAAGACTCCTCCACCACCACAATACACTCAAAGTCTCCATCGGTCTGAGCTTTGAGCGACGCCGTCATTTGCGCCACATAAGGACCGACATTGCACGCCGGTACAATGACAGAAAAAAATGGTCGAAGTACTGAACTCACTTGTTGCACCGAAGAACTTTCTGGATTTTTTTCACAATCAACGAGCTGTACAACTTAACCCGCTCTGACGGCGTGAGAAAGCGCCACCAGTAACGCATGGGACGGGAGTTGCGCAGCGACACCCATGGCTTGCTCCGCATGAAATAGTGCAATACCACAATATGTCCCGGCACAATTTTGCCATCCCTTAACTCCCGCATCACGGACAGTTCGTCTCCGCTGTAAAAAGCGGACAACTCTGCATCAGTTCCCCACCACAGCATGGCGGGACAATTGTAATTCACCGGCAATGTCAATATCCGTCCGGCAAAAGCAACGTTGAATACGTCCTGATCCATACAGCCGTTGTAGGTGTTGTGGCGTTTCAACTCAATCATTTTTTCAGTCATGCCGTCTCTCCGCCACAGCGATAGGTCGGCCACGAATAGACCCGAAAAGTAATAATTATCAATCTGCATCTTTTCATGGAATTTGAGCATGGCCATGGCACGGTAATCCTTGACCATAGCGGCATAGCACCCGGCAAGATCAAACGAATACAACCGACTCAGATCGTCAAGGATCAATACATCGGAATCAACATAGATCACTTTGTCATATTGTGGAAACAACTGCGGAAGATCGAATTTGAAAAGCGCCGCAGTAGAAACGTGATTTAGACATTGGATATCGCTGTAACGGCCGGGATCGCAATCCCTTACCTCAATGTCTGGCCCTTCGGATTTTATGACTTCAGCATCGCCTGGATGAAGCGATACGCCGAGCACCACTACCGCATAGCGGTTTCCCATGTGTTTGTATTTGAACAGCGAACGGATTGCAATACGGGTGGCCAATACATAATTGTGGTCCGTGATTAAAATAATTGGGATTTTTTCCATCATTTTATTGATGCTTTTCATGACTTATACCGATTTCGTTATTTGGGGATTGATTTTATTATATAATAAAATTTAAAAAATAATTCTGCTGGGAAACTTAATCCATGCGCTTCAAGTTTTATGAGAAATGAAGCAACCCGTTTGGGTGCCGACAGTGCTTTTTCCACCTGTGCAAAATCATGCCTGAACGCATTGTCTGCAAATGCCATCGCAAGCGCTTCACGCACCATCCGCGCATTACACGCTTTACGATAGAATGGGTGATAAAAATTCCAAAAAAATCCATTAAGCGTATGCAATGCCCAAAAGGACTGAACATCCGGCGGCATTTCAGAGCGATATTGACAGAAAAAGCGGGCCAAGTCCTTTATAGAAAGTCGTACATCGCGTAGCGCGACAGCTGAATCGCCTCTTCCTGCCGAGTTGCTCCGCTTTATGTAGCGGTAACTTGGCAAACTGCAAACTGCAACTGACTTTGCTCTAAAATAAACCTGAGGTGTCCAGGCATGATCCTCACGTAAAGTATAATTTTCCGGTTGGAACAGATTATTTTGCAATATAAATACGCGACGGCAGGCTAAAAGCCAGCTTTGTGAGTGTAAATTGCCATTAGTACAGCTTAGCTTGGATAGAAAAGTTATTCCAGGAGCTGTCATCGTACCAGATGGAAAGTTGGACAGCAACCCATTTTTTGAATAACTTCGATTGGGAATATCCTCTAAACATGTTTCCGCCATAAGGCTTACGGCATCCGGCAATTCCGGGTGGGAGGCAATTACAGAAGAAAGCATGGTCAATGCGTCCGGAAGAAGTTCATCATCTGCGTCAATAAAGATAACCTGAATCCGTGAAAGAAACACCGTGTTTCTCTCATTATTGTTATTATGCTATAAATTTATAGCAACTTTATTTGATTTTCAAGTCTTTTGATAACAAAATCGATGATAAGTTCACTTTTTC
>JAQUTL010000030.1 GCA_028709805.1 Victivallaceae bacterium | reverse complement strand
ACCTTGACCGGCAGCAATCTCCGCGTGACCGGCGCCACCCAGATGAGCGGCGTAACAGTGGACACGGCGGGAATACTCGCCATCGATGCCAGCACACTCACGGTTGCCGATGCAATGAACATCGACGGCACCGTGCCAATCTGGTTGAGCGGTTCAATGGTGGCACTCGCCGGAACTACGGTTAACCTCAACGGTGCGGGGACGATTGAACTTGCGTCCGGCGAAAGCGCCATCGGCGACAGCGGCTACACCTCCGGCGCGTTCGTGTTCGGGAAAAACCTGACCGTCAAGACCGCCTCAAGTTCCGCCTACTACACCCCCACCATTTACGCCGACGTCACCAATAACGGCACCATTCTCTCCGACGGCCGGCAGCTGAACATCACCGGCAAAAGTCCGGAAAAACAGCTCAATTTTGTAAACAACGGCATCGTGACCCTCGGGGCGAAGTCCCAAGAGCTCAATTTCACCAATGCGGCGGTGGACAACACCCACGGCCTCATCTTCGGCAGCAATGGAACCATCAACTTCACCGGATCCTCCCTGCGCGGCGGTCTGCTGGGCGGCGACGCCATCCGCTTTACCGGTGCGAACACCGTCTCCGGTGTCACCCTCTCCAGCACCGCCATTGCCACCGTCGCCTCCGGCACCATGACCGTCGATGGCGACATTACGCTCAACGGCAAACTGCGGATGGATTACGGCGCGGCCATTGTCAATGCCGATTTGGAAAATCCGGCGGTTCTGAATGGCTACGGCGTAATTGAGCTGTTTGCCGAGACCACAATCGGCGACAGCGCCTACACCACCGGCGCTTTCGTGTTCGGGAAGAACCTGACCGTCAAGACCGCCTCAAGTTCCGCCTACAACATCCCCGTCATTTATGCTGATGTCACCAATAACGGCACCATTCGCGCCGACGGCAGGTGGCTGAACCTCATCGGACAAAGTGCGGAAAAACGGCTGGAACTGATAAACAATGGTTTGATCGAAGCCGGCAATGGCGGTCTCACACTGACCAGGGTCAACGTGGACAACGCCGCCGGCGTCATTTCCGGCTCCGGTGCGCAACTGCAGTTCGGCACGGACACCGTGGTCACCGCCGGAACCTTGACCGGCAGCAATCTCCGCGTGACCGGCGCAACCCAAATGAGCGATGTAACAGTGGACGCGGCGGGAATACTCGCCATCGATGCCAGCACACTCACGGTTGCCGATGCAATGACCATCGACGGCAAACTTCTGCTGTCGTTGGGCGGTTCAATGGTGGCACTCGCCGGAACTACGGTTAACCTCAACGGTGCGGGGACGATTGAACTCGCGTCCGGCGAAAGCGCCATCGGCGACGCAAAATACCTCTCCGGCGCGTTCGTGTTCGGGAAAAACCTGACCGTCAAAACCGCCTCAAGTTCCGCCTACAGCACCCCCGTCATTTATGCCGACGTCACTAACAACGGCACCATCCTCTCCGACGGCCGGCAGCTGAACATCACCGGCGCCGGCGCGGAAAAACTGCTGAATTTCAACAACTCCGGGAACGTCTCCGCCGTAACGGGGGCCATCGTGTTTACCCGCGTCGCGCTCGGCAACTCCGGCGGCACGCTGAACGGCGGAAGCGCGGGCATCGCCATTAACGCCGGCAACCTGACCGGCTCCGGCATGACGCTGACCGGCAAACTGACCTTTGCCGCCGACTCCGCCGTTGTAATCGGCCAGGCGCGGCTTGACCATGCGGAGATCACCTTCGCCGGAACCGCGGTCATGACCGACCTCACCGTAGCGGGCGGCAGTATTTACTCCGGCGGCAATCTGACCATCAACGGGGCGGCCCTGACCGGAAACGCGGTCATCGGCAACGCCGCCGGGTCGGCGCTGTCGCTGTCCGGGCTTTCCGGCGTCTACACGCTGAATCTGAATGGCGCGAGCGGCGCGGCGGTCACCGTGACGGGCAACGACTTCAGCCATGCCGCGATCGCGGTCGGCGGCTCCTATTCCATCGACCTCTCCGGCAACTACTGGAACGGGATGACCGACATTTCCGCGATCCGCGCGGCCTGGAATCTGGGCAATAACGTCACTATTAATTCCGTGCTCACCGATCCCATCGGCGGAATGTATGTGCTGGGCGACAATCTGAACCATTCGTACCTCATCAACGGCGAGAACCTGAATATCGTCTTCTCGCGGGAACTGAACGCCGCCTCCGTCGCCGGAAACCTCGCGCTGATTGACAGCGTCACCGGCAAGGCCGTCGCGCTGAGCAGCGGCGACTGGCAGGTCAGCGGCTCGACCCTGACCGTCCAGTCCTCCGCGTTCGCCGCCGAGCGGCACTATTCGCTGCGGCTGGGCGGCGGCATCACCGACCTCTCCGGGCAGCAGCTGTCGGCGGCCGACACCGCCGCGCGCGAGGTCGTCATCGACCGCACCAGCTGTTCGGTGGCGATGATGAACCCGGCGGCTACCTTCTCGGTCGGAAAAGGCGGCTGGTCCGAACTCACCCTCTTTTTCTCCGGCAACATCGACCCGGAGAGCCTGAAGACCGGGTTGACCATCACCAACCCCGACGGCGCGGCAGTCGCCCCCGCCGCCATTGAGACGCTCTCCCCCAATACGGTAAAAATCACCCTGCCGGCACAGACCGCGGCCGGCAACTACCGGGTGACCGTCTCCACCGCCGTCACCGACTATGCGAAAAATCCGCTTGCCGCCGCCTGGCAGGAGACGATCGAACTTCAGAACGTCAACCTCGCCGTGCGGAACGCTTCCGCTCCGGCCGCCGCGGCCGCCGGGGACGCGATCACGGTCTCCTGGGAGACGTTCAACTCCACCGGCGCGGCGTTTTCCGGAGGCTGGAGCGATGCGGTGTATCTCTCGCAGGACGACCGGTGGGATATCGGCGACATCCGTCTGGGAACCGTCCGGCACGACGGGATCGCCGCCGGCGAACCCCTGAAATCCTCCCTCGCGGTGACGCCGGGAGTCAAAGAGGGCAACTATTATCTGCTGGTGCGGGCTGACGCCGCCGGCGAAATCGGAGGAGCCTCCGGCGGGACCGCCGCCAAGCCGCTGACGCTAACGGTGACTGACCTCGGCGGCGGCGCCGCCGTCACCGGGCAGGAGACAACGCGCTATTACAAGTTGACCCAGGCGGCGAACTCCACGCTGAACCTCAATTTTACGACCGACGGCAAATGCGCCTCGTTATCCGATCTCTACGTCGCTTACGGACGGACGCCGACCGCTGACTCCTACGACCTGTCGATCCGGAACCTCACCTCCGCGGGCGGAACACTGAATCTCGCCGCCGGCGCGTCAGACCGGGTCGTCTATCTCATGGTACACACCACCGCCGCCGCCGCGATCACCACCAATGTGGCCGCCGAAGCGGTGCCGCTGAGTATTTCGGCGGTGCTGGGCGGAGAACAGAGTCGCGGCACCGCGTCAACCATCGTGCTGACCGGCGTGGACTTCACCCCGGGCATGACCGTGTCGCTTATCGACGACTCCGGCGTCGCGCATGCGCTGAACGAGGTTGCGTTCGTGAGTTCGTCCAAGGTGATCGCAGCCATTCCCGCGAACACTTTTGCGGCCGGAAACTACTCCGTTATGGTGAACGACGGCTCCGAACAGGCGACGCTCGCCGACGCGGTCGTACTCACCG
The DNA here is from genome assembly GCA_028709805.1 of Victivallaceae bacterium. Lineage (GTDB taxonomy): Bacteria > Verrucomicrobiota > Lentisphaeria > Victivallales > Victivallaceae > CALXXL01. The sequence continues at coordinate 27,794 of JAQUTL010000030.1, read as the reverse complement.
AAAGTTCCGAAATCGAATACAAGATCGACCTCGACGTTCCGTCACGGCTCGGTTTCCACCTGCTCGCCACCATTCCGCTGACGGTCACCGCCACCGGCAGCGGCTCCGCGCCCGGTGCGCTCATCGTGGTGGTTCCGTACATCGCCTCCACCACGGTAAGCGGCGAGACCGTCCTCACCACCGGCGGCATCCTCACCACTGACGCCGCAAAGGTGGATCAGGGCTTCTGGACTTCCACCATGCCGGAGGGATTTTCCAACGCGATCATGCTGCTGGGCAGCGGAGGTCAGGCCGGAAGCATTTCCGCCGGCGAGACCATCAGCACCGACATCTACTACACCGGCTGGGTCAAGCCGTGGGACACCGCCAACTACCCGCCGATCCAATGGTCTTGCGCGGTCATCACCGAGGACAACCCGACCGCGCTGGACTGGGATAAACTGTACAGCGGGCTTGACCTCGATCCCGCGCTGAGCCGGCTGCTGAGTTCGACGGCGAGCGTTTCCATCGGCGGCACGCTGGGCGATTATGTGGCGACGCTGAACCGGACCGCGCGGCAACTCGAAGCTGCCGGAGCGACGGGCGAACAGCTTACCGCCGAATCCCTGACGGGGTGCAAACTGTGCGGCGCCTTCGGGATCAGCGCCCCGTTGACAACGCTTGAGACCGTGCAAAGCTCCGCCTCCGTGGAGGTCGGAAAACTCTCCGTCGGGCTGACCAGATCCTGCCGGAGCGACCTGATCAGCCGGTTCGAGACCGGCTCGTTCGGGTACAACTGGAGCTGCAGTCTGGATATTGCGCTGACCGTCTCCGCCGCCGGCGACATCACGGTGAACTTCGGCGGGATCGCCAGAACCTATCAACAGAGTTTCTCCGGCTCCTATTTGGGGACGACCGCCGACGGTTCGCAACTGACGCGCAGCCGCGGGAATTATCTGCTGACCGAGTCCGACGGCACGGTCTACACCTTTTCGGCGGCCGGTACGCTGCTTACCATTGCGGACACCAACGGCAACACCGTAACCTGCTCCTATTCGTCCGGTCTGCTGACCATGCTTTCCGGCTCCAACGACAGCCGGATGCTGATTACCCGCGACGCCGCCGGGAGAATCGTCCGGGTCGAAGACTCGGCCGGCGCGTGGAGCGAGTACTCCTATGACGCGGCCGGCGATCTGGTCTCCGCCGCCGATCACACCGGGCTGACCGTCGCCTACACCTACGACGGAACCCACGCGCTGCTGTCGTCGGAATCGTCGTCCGGCCGGAGCGCGGCCTACGGATACGACCAGGCCACCAAGCTGCTGTCGGTCATGACGGTCAACGGGCAGACCACGACACTCGCCCGGCAGGAAGACGGCTCGGTCAGCGTAACCGATTCATACGGCAACCGGAACGATTATTTCTTCAACGCCGACGGGCGCGTGTTCAAGGTAATCGAAGTTTCTACCGGAACCGTCCTCACCTACACCTACGACTCTTTCGGCAACATCACCGAACTGACCAACAGCCGCCGGGGAACCGTTTCCGCCACCTACGACGGCAACGGGAGGCTGCTCACCTACACCGACAATTCCAATCATACCGCGGTGTACACCTACAACGCCGCCGGAGACGTAAGCTCCATATGCGACGCGCGCGGCAACACCGAGACCATCTCATACGATGCCGACCGCAACGTCATCGGCGGGCGGTTCTCGAACGGCGCGTCCGTCAGCTATGTCTACGACTTCGCCGCCGGAACAGTCCGGGTTGTCGGCGCCGACGGCGCGGCGATCGACTACAAGTTCAATACCGACGGTTCGCCGGTCGCCATTACGGTCGGCGGAAAAACCACCACATTCACCTATGACAACGCCGGCAACCTGACCGGCGTGGTCCGCCCGGACAATTCGACGCTCGCCTACGCGTATGACATCAGCGACCGCCTCATGCTGATCACCGATCCCAACGGCAATGACACCGGATACACATGGAACAGCATCGGGAAGCTCGAATCCGCGGTTCGCGTCGACGGTTCGCTGGAGAGCTTCACCTACGACGCGGACGGCAATCTGACCGGCGCCGTCTCCCGCAGCGGCGCCACCGCCGAATATCTACGCAACACCTTCGGAGATCTCACTTCGGTCCGGTATTCGGACGGACGCGCGTACAGCTTTTCCTATGACGCGAAAGGACGGGTGGCGACGGCTGGAAACATAACGTTCGACTGGCATGCCGGCGGCGGCCTCAACTCGATCGTCTGGAACGACGGCCGCTCGGTCGTCTGCGGCTTCGATGCGGGGGATACCGTGCTTAAGTCGGTAACGGTCAACGGCCTCACGATTGCGCTGACCTATACGGAATACGGCGACACCGACACCGTGACCGCCGGGAACTTCGCCCTGGATTGCAATTACGGATTCTGGGGCGAACTCTCGCAGGTAGTGCGCGGCGACGGCGTCACAATCGGCTATCAGCACAACGCGAATCTGATGGTGACCGGAATTACCGCCTCCAACGGCACGGCTGAGAGTTACGTTTTCGACGGCATCGGCAACCTGTCGGCCAAGACGGTCGCCGCCGGCGTCTGGAACTACAGCTACGACGGCGCCAACCGGCTGCTTTCCGAAACCCTGACCAATGCGGGCGGCGACATACTCGACAGCCGGGTCTATACCTATGACGCCGCCGGCAACCGTCTGAGTTCCGCGATCAACGGCGTCTCGGTCAGCCGCTCCTACAATGAACTCAATCAGGACACGGCGTTCGTTTACGATGCCGCCGGCAATCTGCTCAACGACACCGTCCGCACCTACACATGGACCGCGGACAACCGCGTTCTCTCCGAAACGCTGATTTCCACCGGCGAAAGCTGGGTTTATACCTACGACGCCTTCGGCAACCGGGATACGGTCACCGCCGCGGACGGGAGGAAGACGGTGTACACCTGCGGCCCGGACGGAACACTCTACGCCGGCGTTTCCAGTGACGGCACCGCCCGCACCTATGTGCTGGGCGGCGACGGGCTGATCGCCGGGTTTCTGGACGAAAACGGCGACGCCTATTACTTCACCACCGACCGGCTCGGCTCCGTCATCAGCGTTTCCAATTCGTCCGGCGAGGTTTGCAACACCTATTCGTACGACGCGTGGGGCAATGTGATTGCCTCGACGGTCACGGTGGGCAACGACTTGACCTATCTCGGCGCCTACGGAGTGGTCGCCAACGCCTCCGGGACCTACTATATCCAGGCCCGCAATTACGATCCGGCCACCGGGCGCTGGCTCTCCGAGGATTCCGCCGGCGCGGCGGTCAGCCCCAACCTCTACAGCTACTGCCGCGACAACGCTTTGGCCTATCTGGACGTCACCGGAAACAACGCGCTCACCATGTTCCAGAGGATCGAGAAGATCAACGAAGTGTACCAGCAGGTCTCCGGCTATCAGGAGAAGTTCGAGACGGTACAGGGGTATGGCGACACCCTCAACTCCTGGGCGGCCGACTATTACAGCAATCACGGCGAGATATCCACCCGGATGTCCCGCGACGCCTTCATCGACGTCGTGACTACGGTGGGCGGCGCGGCCGCCCCGACCGGCGGCGACATGATCAGCGAAACCGGCGGCTTTGTCAAACGGCTCGCCTCCGGCATCGAGTACAAGACCCTGCCGTTCTCCAGTCATCCTGCCACCGGGGCGATGCAGGTGGAGTTCCTGAATCATGACTTGTATAATATGGCGCAGCTTCTGGCGGACGCCCAGACTCCGGAGGAGGTCAAGAATATCGTCGATTTCACCAACTACATGCTGGAGCGCGGCATCACCGACGACGCCAAAATCAAGGAGCTTTATGAAAAGATGTCGGCGCTGTCCGGCTCCATGGACCCCAACGACAAACTGGTCAACGTCGGGTTCGGCGAAGCGGGATACGTTGTTGAAAACCAGTGTTTCACCTATACTGTCCGCTTTGAAAACGATCCGGTGACCGCCACGTCGCCGGTGCGCTGGCTTCGGGTCTACGACACGTTGGACGAAAATCTCGACCTTGACACCTTCACGTTGACCTCCTTCAGTCTGGCCGGCAATCTTTTCACCGTCGGCGACGGCCGGAGTTCCTGCAACGAACGGATCACCGTTTCGATCGGCGGAATTTCCGTGCTGGTGGATGCGGCCGTCAATCTTGACCGCGAAACCCGTCAGCTCTCCGCCGTGTTCACCGCGATTGATCCTGAAACCGGCGCGATGCTGCAGAACATCGACCTTGGCTTCCTATATCCCAACGACGATTCAGGCCGCGGCGACGGCCAGATCGTCTATTCCGTCGCGGCGAAGAACGGACTGGCGAATGGAACGGTGATTACCAACACCGCCGATATCTATTTCGATTTCAACGATCCGATCGCAACCCCGTCGGTATCCAATACCATTGATGCGACGTTGCCGGTGGTGACCTCATTTGAAGGCGTGACCACCAATCTTAGCTGGAGCGGCTCGGATACCGGTTCCGGCGTTGGCGGCTACGATGTCGAATACCGGCTCTCCGGCGATGAAAACTGGTCGCGCTGGCTATCCGGCACCAAATTGACTTCCGGCATCTTTATCGCCGAGGGTTTGTATGAGTTCAGACTGCGCGCCATCGACAACGCCGGCAACATCGGCGAATGGAGCGGCGTCTATGAGCACAACACCACGCTGAAGTTCACTGACTTCTACGGAAAAACAAATGACGACGGAGACTGCTCGCTCAATGCCAACGGCATCAGAGTCAAGGAGATCATTGCCTCAGCGCAGAGCGACGTTGCCGGGAACATCACCGCTCTGATCGCACTGAACGCCAATGCCAGCCCGTGCAACATCTACGGCGGCGGCAACAACGTGAATGTCGGAGGAAAGATTGCTATGACGGTCAGCACCGGCGGCTACTCCGGCGTCGTCTACGGCGGCTCGCGGGCTTACGCAAAAAACGTAACGGTGCATGACATCGCCGTAAGCGTCGGCGGGATCGTCCATTCCGACAATCAGAAACTCATCGCCGCCGGGAAAGGCAACTCGGCCTGGATCGTCGGCGGCGGCGTCGCCGACAACGCCCAGACGCTGACCGCCGGAGCCGTGAATATCACGCTCGACGGCGCGAACGTCATCCGGGTGGTCGGCGGCGCGCAGGCGCAGAACGCCGGTTCAACGGCGACGGTGGAATCCGTCAATATCACTGTCCGCAACTCCACGCTGGCCGGCGACCTGTTCGGCGGCGGCTACGCCTACAACGGCGGAACGTCGGTCGTTTCCGGCGGCACGTTCATCACCATCGACACCACCGCCGCCAACGTCACGGTCATGGGCAACATCTACGGCGGCGGCGCGAATCCGTCCTATTATTCCAAGGGCGGCAGCACGCCGGTCAACGGCGGGTCAACGGTCACCTTCACCGGTCTCGGTGAAAAACTGACCGTCGGCACGGTTTCCGGCGACGGCATGATCGCCGGCATGGTCTCCGGTGTCCGGACGCTGGAGTTCCGCGACTTTTTCGGCGAAATTTCGGCCAACGTCAAGAACTTCGACCTCCTGAAGTTCGCCGGGACCAGCGAGATCACCGCCGGACCGGGCTACGGCGCCAACACGTTCAAGTTCGATCTGACCGGGCGCGACGCGAGTTATCAGGATGTCGCGTTCATTCAGAACGCTTCCGCGTTTACCTTTGCCGACGGCGACAAACTGCTGCAGGTCGAGCTTGGCGCGACCTCCGGCAATTATGACTTGATGGCGGTGGACGACGCGGCCATGCTGGACGGCCTGAAAGTCGAGCTGTTCAAAAACGACGCGCTGCTCTGTTCGTTCAATTACGGCGAAACCAAAGACGGCTATGCGCTGGCGTTCAACAACGGCATGTTGTCTGTAACTCAAAAATAATCACCAACATATTACCTTTACGAACCTCACGGTAATCAGTCCGGTGAGGTTCGTTGGTTTTAAACTTAAACGGAGGTAATCACACCTGTCCTAACAAATGTCTAAACGTCGTAATCGCCTGATTACGCCACCTTATTTTGATGCAAATACGTGTTAAATAGCGGTTTTTGATTTGCAAAACACATGATAAATTATATGAGATAGTGGTAGGAGGTGGATTGTGTCTGCTTTACTGCTGTAATGTTTGAAAACCGTTATATTTCAGCAAATGCGAGTTAAACCGACCAAGCAGAAATTGTATTTGCCATGTTCATAGGTGAAATGCACCCGGTGAGATTGTGTCTGCACATCTTACCGGACGTTCTCTGGTATGATATGGCAGGCTCTTGGTCGGGCCTTCCTGATAGTGCTTGGGAGCGTTCGGTCCTTTGGGGAATGAACGTGAACAAGCAATGCTGGCTTTCGCAGCGAAAGTCGGGAAATCGGCAAGCCGGCCAGATAAATTATGAGGGATGCATCAAATGAAACGCGGGGCAACAGATGGAACATCCGCTCTTGCTATAAGCGAGGAGCCGTTCAGTTGTCTTGTGTCTGGTGATTCTTCAGAGCCTTGAAGAATCAGCGCCGAACGAAGTGAGGCGCAAGCAAGCAATATACCAATTCACAACTGACACCGATCGTTTTTCGGAGTTTGCCCCTAAGCCCGGATTTCTTCCCTCTTTTTACAACGCCGCGAAATCAAATACTGGATTATCGCGGCGTTTCTGTTTCTATTTTGGCTGTGATTTTTCGCAAAAAGTTGCGATTTCAGCATATGAACACCTGTCATCAGGAATAAATCAAGATACGATATTATGAATGAACTGCTGCAAAAACACTGTTCTTTAAGTCAGATTATCATCGATATGATGATCCTCGGCGTCGTGATCGGCGCCATTGATTATTATCGCGGCAACAAGTGGGGGCTGGGGAAGAAATTTGAAGAGGCGTTTTCCGCCTTTTTCCCGCTGCTGCTGATGGTCGGAGGCATTACGACGCTGGTTCCGTTGATGGGCAAATTGCTCGCCCCGGTGCTGTCGCCGGTGTTCCGGCTGATCGGCGCCGATCCGGGAATTTTCCCCGGCATGCTGCTCTCCTGCGACATGGGCGGTTTCCCGCTGGCGATGGAGCTGGCCGAAACGCCGGCGGGAGGGGAATTTGGCGGGCTGATCCTCGGCGGTTTGATGGGGGTGAATATCGTCTTCAACATTCCGGTCGCGCTGGGCATGATCGAAAAGAGTGATCGCGATTACATGGCGCGCGGTTTTCTCTATGGCTTCATCACCATTCCGCTGGGCGGTCTGGCGGGAGGTTTGGCGGCGGGATTGCCATTGAAATTCGTGCTGATCCAGTTGATCCCGGTCACCGCGGTGTCGGTTTTGATCGCGCTGTTGATGAAAGCGATTCCGGCGAAGCTGGTCAAGGCATTCATCGGATTCGGCAAGGGGGTGGCGTTTCTGGCACTCGCCGGACTGGTGACCGGCATTGTCGTTGAGCTGGCGGGGATCGACGCGGGGGCGCTGCATCTGGAATCGGCAAAGACCGGTCTTTCGGTGGTGGGTTCGATCATCATTATTCTGCCGGGAGCGTATGTGGTCGTCGAGCTTCTGTCCCGGATTTTCCACCGGGCGTTCCTGAAACTCGGCGCGAAGCTCGACGTCAACGACACGGCGGTGCTGGGAATGCTGGCCACGCTGGCGAACAGCATCCCCACTTTTGCCATGGTGAAAGATATGGACGCCAAGGGGAAAGTCGTGAATTTCGCCTTTATCGCAGGGGGCGCCTTCGCGCTGGGGGATTATCTGGGTTTCTGCGCCGCGGTCGCACCGAAACTGATCGTGCCGATGATCGTCGCCAAATTGACGGCCGCGTTCTCGGCGGTGCTGCTGGTGCTGTTCGTTTTTCGCCGTTCATCGCGGAAAAACAGGATTAATGAGCCAGAATAAGAATTTTTAGATTTGATTGTTGCCGCTTTGCGTGAAGAACCGGAATAACTACCCGGAGCAAGGTACTGGTACTACCGGCCGCAAGACGGCTTTTTTCATTCAAGGCAGGGAGTATCATCCATAAGAAAAAACAGCACCCCCAAAACCGGTCATGCAACAAGCAAGACAACCGACAACCATCAAGTGATGTTCACCTCTTATCACGAACATTTTGTACACCAGAGTTTGGCAGTGGAGACATGATAACCTGTTGTATTTTCGTGGATGGAGTCTATTTGAAACGAAGCTGGCGCGGCGAGGTTAAGAATGTTTCCGTTCTGGGGGCCGTTGGTGTCAATGAAGAAGGGTATCGCGAAATCCTCGGAGTAGCCGAAGGAAGCCGCGAAGACAAAGAATCTTGGAGTAATTTTCTCCGGTATTTGAAAGATCGCGTACGCGAGGGATAATGCTTTCGGGCGAGTCAAGCTATTTTAGGGCTCCTCCTCAAAAAGTTGTTCTTGTTATAGCCGGTCAAACAAGGAAATAACAAGAACAATACAGACAACAAAAAAAACCGACTTGAGCTTAAGCCGGGGTTTTGAGGCTAAAAAAATGGTGGGCGTAACAGAACTCGAATCTGTGACCTCCACGATGTCAACGTGGCGCTCTAACCAACTGAGCTATACGCCCGATCACTTCTTTTAATATAATCGATATTTACTGAAAAGCAAGCGAACTTTTTCCTTTTTTAACGCCAAATACTCAAATTAAGCGTCTTATATGAGGCATCAAGCCGCTCAGTCATCGCGTCGTCCCCGACCGGATACCAACTTTCATATAGATACAGCTCGTGATCAAAACGAACCACCAGCATCCGGTACAGATAAACAACATCGCCGAGAAACGCCTTTCTTCCACCGATTTCAAAGCCGCTCATTCCTTCCGGTGTGACAATGTTTTTAGCGGTTAATTCCGTAAAACCGCGCTCTTTCAGCGCTCTGGTCAACAGATCGCGCCAGAAGTCATCTCCGGCATTCTTCAGGTCGGACCGCCGACTTAGTTTGATTACCGCGCCGTTGGCTGCAGCCGCATAGGTTTCGCGGCGGCCACCGTAAATCACGGCAAAATTTTCAGGCAGTTCAACGTCAAAAGCATAACTGGTACGCTCATTTTCCGGAATCATCTGCATGACTTCTGACCCAATGGACGTCACCCAGCTGACCGGAATCGGATTTTGCACCGCAAGCGGCTGCACCTCCGCGTTGAAGCTAAGCGTCAGCGTCAGATAGTCGACCCGGTTGCCGAGCAGTTTCAGCCGCCCTTTCAGCTGCTCGATCTCGGTGGTGACGCGGGCAAGTTCGCGTTCCACCTTGAGCAGATCGTCCACCTTGCCACTCTGCTCCGCCAGCTTCTGGAGCCGTTTCTGCATAATCTCAAGATTGGACAATCTGGTTTCGGCGTCAAAAAATTGATCGGTAACGTCCTGACCATTAATCTCCCGACCATCGACTTTTCCAAGTCCGGAGACCATTGCCAACGCCTCCGAAGCCCGCGCCATCGGAATGCGCAGCGTTATCGAATAATCATTGACGTGCTGCATATAGCCGCCCAACTTCTCCGCGGCGGCCTTTGCGCTGTTCTGCGCGGTTCGCACATCGGGAACGGTCAACCGGTAATCGGCGCTGAATATCATTTTCCGCCCCTCCGGAACTGCAAAATTATCCGCAGCGGCATCGGTCGCCATTGACTTCATCCTGACCGGCGCATCATTGGCCGCCGCCGCGACATCCATTGAACACGCTTCGGCAAAATCGGCCTCCTGTGCCATCGGTGACTGCTGCTCAGCAATACAACCGGCCGCTGCAAGCGCCGTCAACACCACCCCGCAAATACTTTTTACACGCGACATTCCAGCCTCCAGTCACTTGTGCAGTTGATAAAACATTGCGTCCGTAATAAAAGCATCACATTCCAAGATTGCCGTAGGGATTGGTTTCCCATGACGCCGGCCGGTTCTGCGGCAATGACGACACTCCGGAGCGCTCCTGCGGCGAACATCCGCCGGCAGTCAGCGCAATGACCGTCAACAAAAGCACGGCTGCCGGTATCGACAACTTCTTCATTTTTCCATCATCCTTTTAACATAGACAACCCGATCCGGCGGATGGCCGCCGCCGCAATCGCATTTTGCATCACTTTTATGTTATAACCGATTTAAACGAAAAAAAGGCTCCCCGCGTAAGCGGAGAGCCCTTGACTCAACTACTTCGTCCAAGTCTCGATAATGCCGTAGCGATCAAGCTCGGAATACTGGAAAAGCACCACCGCCAGCAGCAACACCAGCGAAATAACGCCGGCCACGGTGAAATATTTATTTTCAAACATTGACGAACCCTCCTCCTGAGTTACTTGGTTTCGTCGCCGAAGATAACCGTGTCGCCGACCTTGATCTGGCTCTCGTCGCCGTCAGCAATGCTGCCGAACGCGCAATTATCCTCAACCTTGAAAATCTTGATCCGGCCAATGAATTTGGCGTCACGCGAGACCACCATCGTGGTATCGGCGGTCAGCTCCGGATTGACCGGCGCCGGCGCGAGTGTGTCGCCTATATTCTGATTGACCACCGAGTTCGCCCCGAGATCGATCACCACATAGCCGAACTTGGCGTTGACGGCGATGACTTTACCCTCGGCCGCCTTGCGGGCCTCGGCGCTGCCGGGCTGCCACAGTTTGACCGGATACTGATAGACTTTGCCTTCAACGGCGGACTGCAGACGATCATAATCGGCGGCGCGGCTGGCCAGTTCGGCCTTGAGTGCGTCAATTTCGCCCTGAAGTTTGGCGGCATCGCTCTTGGCGGCGGCAAGCTCCTTGTTCAACTTGGCGTTGGCGGAGTCAAGCGAGGCTTTGGTCTGCTTGAGAGCGTCGATTGCGCCGGTGTACTTCTTGAGGTCGTCCTGATAACGAACCGGGCTGAAGGTAAGACCGTTCACGCCGAGGCCGGCGGCGATTTCGCGCATCGCGGCTTCCTGCATGGACTTGTATTTCTTGATGTTGTTGAGTTCGGCGACAAAAGCGCGAAGCTCGTTTTCATAATCGGCGCGATTGCTGCTCTTGAGTTTTTTATCGCTGAGCGCAATGTCAAAATCCTTGCCGACCGCGCGGAGCATATTGACCAGCATGTCGCGGTTGGATTTGAGTGCGCCAACCTGCGCAACCACCTTTTCGGCGGCTTCGCTATAGTCCTGAAGGCTGGTAAGCGAGGAGGCTTCAACCGCCGCGTCATTCTCTCCGATCACGTCGCTGTCGATCTGAGCCAGGTAGTCGCCGAGTTCGTTCCGCTGCTTCATGACCTCTTTGGCCTGCCGGGCGAGTTTGCCGATCGCCGAAGAGAGATCCTTGGACTTATAGGTCAGTGAATCACCGCCGAGCGATTTTGCAATCGCCGTGCCGCTGCCGGCGTCCATGGCCTCGGAAGCCTGCTTGATGCCGCTGCTCAGCGTCGTGTACCCGTCAACCATCTGCGTCCGTTTCTCAAAGAGGAAGTACGAGAACACCGCCGACGTGATCGCGAGTAACAGGATTAAAATGCTCAGTACAATGTTCAGAATCTTCATCGATCTCTCCTGTTTGTCCTTTATATTTTACATTAGTTTAAAACCAAGCCTTCATGATCCGGGGTACAACTCTACTCCGGACAGTATCAAAATTAGCATTTCAAACGCTATTTTCAAATCCAACAGCAAATCTTTTTGTAAAAAATGCGAAAAAAAGCGGCAAAATCGCGTTAAAGCAAAAATTTCACCCCTTTCACCGCGCCGAGACGCAAACTCAAAGCCTCCATCTCCTCCCGGGAATCAAAGGTCACCGACACCTTGAAGCTGCGGTATTTCCCGCCGGACGAACTGCGCCCCGAAACAAGCCCGAGCGCCGGATCGAACTCCCGCAGCACGGTGTTAAGCGCCGCTTCGCAATCAACGTTATTCGCGTCGGTTACAATGTGATAATGCCATTCAACCGGAAATTTCAGCTCCGACACATCGCTTCCCATAAATTACGCCTTCCAGTATGGCGACATCGCCCGCAGCGCGGCGATCACTCCCGGCAGATATTCGGCGATCTCATCGACCTCCTCCACCGTGTTGTAGCGCGAAAAACTGAATCGTAGCGTGCCGTGCGCCGCGGTATAAGGCAACCCCATCGCCCGGAGCACATGCGACGGCTCCAGACTGCCGGTGGTGCAGGCGCTGCCGGAAGACGCGCAGATGCCGCGCTGGTCCAGCCTGAGCAGTATCGCCTCGCCTTCGATGTATTCAAAACTGATGCTCGATGTGTTCGGCAGCCGGTGCTCCATGTCTCCGTTGATCCGGATCTGCGGAACGCTTGCCGAAATCTTCGCTTCCAGCCGGTCGCGCAGCATGGCGACGTACCGGATCTCGGCGTCCATACCGGCCAGCGCCAGTTCGCAGGCCTTGCCCAGCCCGACGATTCCGGCCACGTTTTCCGTGCCGCCGCGCCGTCCTTTTTCCTGATGCCCGCCGATGATGAACGGCCGGAACCGGATGCCGCGCCGGACGTACAGCACCCCAACACCTTTGGGGGCGTGGAGTTTGTGCCCGGAGAGACTCAGCATGTCGATCTCCGATTCATCAAGACGGATCGGAACCTTGCCGACCGCCTGCACCGCGTCGGTGTGAAACAATGCGCCGTGCCGATGAGCGATTTTCGCCGCCGCTTCCACCGGGAAAATATTGCCGATCTCGTTGTTCGCCCACATCAGTGAAACCACCGCGGTGTCGGAGTCGACCGCCCGCTCCAGCTCGTCCATATTCAGCCGCCCCTGACCGTCCACGCCAACGGTCTCCACCGTGTAGCCTTCGCGCTCAAGCTCGCGGCACAAATTGAGAATGGCCGGATGCTCCAGCTTGCTGGTGACGATCTTGTGACGGTCATTCCTGGTTTGCAGCGCGCTGCGGATGGCGGCGTTGTCGCTTTCCGTTCCGCAGCTGGTGAAGATTATCTCGGTCGCCTGACCGAGGTTGTTGCGGTAGGACGCGCCGAGCAGATCGGCCACATGCCGCCGTGCCGCTTCAATGTCGGCGGCGAGTTTGCCGCCGAATGTGTAGATGCTGGACGGATTGCCGTAGTTTTCGCAGAGATAGCTGCGCATGGCCTCAAACACTTCCGGCGCAACGCAGGTGGTGGCGTTGTTGTCCGCATAAATGACTTTGCCGTTCATTTACACATTCTCCACCATTATGTCGGGAGAGACAAATTCGCGGAGCTTGTCCTCCACCAGATTTTTCAGCGTGACGCCTGAGGAAGGACAGCCGGAGCAGCGCCCCTGCAGCCGGACGCGGACTGTGGCACCCACAATGTCCACCAGTTCCATGCTGCCGCCGTCCTTCTCCAGCATCGGCACGATCTCTCGGTCGATGACCTCCTGAACCTTGACCACCTTGCGCACCACCGGCCAGGCGGCGAATCCGGGTTCTGACTTGCCGGCGTCGGCGGTCTTTTTCCGGTGCAGCTCCTCGTCCAGTATCTTCTGGATGTCGTCCAGACAGCTTGAGCAGGCGCCGCCGGCTTTGCAGTAGTTGGTTACCTCGGCCACCGTCTTAATATTGTTTTCGCGGATGACCCGGCGGATTTTCACGTCGGTAACGCCGAAGCATTTGCAGACCACCCGTCCTTCATGGTCGCCGGCGGCGTCGGCGGCCTTGACGCCGCGATAGTCGGCGATGGCGGCCTGAAGCGCCTCCATGCCCATCACCGAACAGTGAAGCTTCTCCTCGGGAAGTTCTCCGAGGCGGGCGACGATGTCTTTGTTGGTGATCTTCGACGCCTCTTCCAGCGTTTTGCCGATGATCAGTTCGGTAAGCACCGAGCTTGACGCAATGGCCGACGCGCAGCCGAATGTCTTGAATTTCGCCTCGCTGATACGGCCGTTGCCGTCCAGTTTAAAGGTCAGTTTGAGCGCGTCTCCGCAGCTCACATTGCCGACCTCGCCGGTTCCGTCGGGGTTTTTCACCTCGCCGACGTTGCGCGGATTGAGAAAATGATCCATCACCTTGTCATTATAATCCCACATGATGCAGTCTCCTTTCAGGGTTCGAGCGCGGTAAACGCCGCGGCGATCTCCCCGATTATGAAGTCAACCGCGGCGTCGAGTTTGAGTCTCGAACTCGCTTCCGCGCCGCGGACTTTAAATTCCACCTCGCCGTCGGCCAGCGTCTTTGGCGAAACCACCAGCCGGAACGGTATGCCGATCAGATCGGCGTCATTGAACATCGAGCCGGCCTTTTCGCCGCGGTCGTCGAACAGCACTTCCACTCCGCGTTTTTCCAGTTCTCCGCACAGCTTCGCGGCGGTTTCGCCGCAACCGTCCTTGCCCGGAAGAATCGCGATAACGTGAACCTGATACGGCGCGATCGACACCGGCCAGACCGGCCCGTACTGATCGTTCGCCTCCTCCATCACCGCCGCCATCGCCCGCCCGACGCCGATGCCGTAGCATCCCATCACCATCGGGTGGCTCTTGCCGTTCTCATCCAGAAAACTGCAGTTCATCGCCTCGGAATAGCGGGTGCCGAGCTGGAAAATATTGCCGATTTCGATGCCGCGGACCATTTCCAGCGGCGAGCCGTCCAGAATGCACGGGTCGCCGTCGCGCACGGTGGCGATGTCGGTCACCATGACGCGGGAGGGATCGGCGCAGTCGCGTTCAAAGTTGAAATTGCGGTAGTGGAAGCCCGGCTCGTTGGCGCCGACCACCAGATTGGAGCTTTCCGCAACCGAGCGGTCCACCACAATCTTCACCTTGGAGGGATCGACCGAAAGAATCGACGCATACCCGGCCACGCAGCCGATCGCCTCGATGGAGGGGCCGTCCGCGAACTTCAGTTCGGGCGCCTTCGCCGCGTTCTGGAGCTTGGTCTCGTTGACTTCAAAGTCGCCGCGGATCATGGCGAAGATCAATTCTCCGGTGATCGCGTTCTGATAGAAGACCGCCTTGCCGGTCGCGGCCTTGTCCACTCCGAGAAAACCGGCGACCTCTTCGATCGTGGTCTGTCCCGGCGTCGCCACTTTTTCCAGCGGCAGCGGAGCGGACTTCTCAAATTTCCAGTCCGCCACTGCGATCTCGCGGTTGGCGCGGTATTTGCGGTCATGCGAAACGAAAATAGTGTCTTCGCCGCAGTCGCACAGCGCCATGAATTCGTGCGACACCTTGCCGCCCATCATTCCGGAATTCGCCTCGATCGAAATAAAATTCCGCATTCCGATGCGCTTGAAGATGCGGTCGTAGGCCTCGTGAACCCGCAGATAATACGGTTCAAGGTCGGCCTGCGTGGTGTGAAAACTGTATGCGTCCTTCATGGTGAACTCGCGCACCCGGATCAGGCCGGCGCGCGGACGGGCCTCGTCGCGGTATTTGGTCTGAATCTGGTAAAGCATGGCCGGCAGCTGTTTATAGCTGGTCAGCTCGGTGCGCGCCAGCTGGACGACGGCCTCCTCGTGGGTCATGGCCAGAACCATCGGCTTGTCGTTGCGGTCCTTGAACCGGAGCAGTTCGTCGCCGATCGCGTTGTAGCGCCCGGACTCGACCCAGAGGTCGGCCGGCAGCACCACCGGCATTTCGACTTCCTGTCCGTCCACCCGGTTCATCTCCTCGCGGATGATCTGCTCGATTTTCGCCACCACCCGCTTGCCCAGCGGCAGCAGCGAGTAGATGCCGGCGGACACATTGCGGACATAGCCGCCGCGGATCAGAAATCGATGACTTACGGTCTTTGCGTCCTTCGGGTCCTCCTTGAGACGGCGGCCGACCAGTTTACTCATAAGCATGGTGTCGTTACTCCTCAAAGCGATGGTTTTCGCCGTAACCGTAGTGTTCAATGACGTAATCGATGTCCTTGTCGCCGCGTCCGGAGCAGTTCACCAGAATCGATCCGGAGTGCATGGTCTTGGCCAGACGCATCGCGTAGGCGATGGCGTGCGAACTTTCCAGCGCGGGAATGATGCCTTCGTAGCGGGAAAGTTTGAAGAAGGCGTCGACCGCCTCCTCGTCGCTCGCGGTGTCGTAGTCCACCCGGCCGCAGTCGCGCCAGAAGGCGTGTTCGGGACCGACGCCGGGATAGTCCAGTCCGCTCGCCACCGAGTAAACCGGCTCCGGATTGCCCTCTTTGTCCTGAAGCAGTATGCTCTCAAACCCGTGAAGTTTGCCCTTGCTGCCGAATTTCATGCTGGCGGCGTTGTCGCCGATCTTGCTGCCGCGGCCGAGCGGCTCGACGCCGACCAGCCGGCACGGCGTGTCCAGAAACGCCGAAAACATCCCGGCCGCGTTGGAGCCGCCGCCGACGCAGGCGGTTACCACATCCGGCAGAAAACCGGTCATCTCCTTGAACTGTTCGCGGGCCTCGACACCGACCACCATCTGGAAGTCGCGCACCATCATCGGGAACGGATGCGGGCCGAGCGCCGACCCGATGCAGTATATCGAATCCTTGTAATTCTTCGCGTACGACTCGAACGCCGAATCGACCGCCTCCTTGAGCGCCCGCAGTCCGTGGGTTGCCGGCACCACTTTGGCTCCGAGCACCTTCATGCGGGCCACGTTCGGGGCCTGTTTGGCAATATCCACCGTTCCCATGTGTATCTCGCACTCCAGCCCGAAGTAGGCGGCGGCGGTGGCCAGCGCCACGCCGTGCTGACCGGCTCCGGTCTCGGCGATCAGCCGTTTTTTGCCCATGTATTTCGCCAGCAGTCCTTCGCCCATGCAGTGGTTGAGTTTGTGGGCGCCGGTGTGGTTGAGGTCTTCGCGTTTCAGATATATCTGGCAGTGGCCGAGTTTCTGGGAAAGCTTCTGGCAGTGATACACCGGCGTCGGACGGCCCTGAAATTCCCGGCGGATGCGCCGCAACTCACTGATGAACTGGGCCGATTTGCAGATTGTCATATAAGCGTCGTATATTTCCTCGAAGGCGGCTTTGAGTTCCGGGGGAAGAAAAGCTCCGCCGTATTCGCCGAAGTAGCCGTTGCGGTCCGGATAATCGCTGAAGTAGGTTGAAAAGTCCATACTCAAAACTCCTTTTGGTTTTTATTATCAGATAATATACCACATGCGAACAAAAAATACAAAGCCTGGAGCGGGGTTCCTTTATTGATTTTACGCATGCAATGCGTTATATTATTCCGGCATCTGAAAAACCAAAACGAAAGATGTGGTTGAAATGGACCTTGAAGCCGATGGCTTTTTCCGCCGCCGCTGGATAATCGCGGCGTGGGTGTTTGCGGTGATCATACTCGGATTCAATCTGGGCAGCGAAGGTATGTATGCGCCGCAGGAGGGGCGTACGGCGATCATTGTGAAAAACATGCTCCGCAGCGGCAACTATATGGATATGACGGTGGAAGGCATGGTGCCTTACGAAAAACCGGTCGGCCACTACTGGCTCTGTCTGCCGACCGCCGGACTTTTCGGCCTCGACGCCGATCCGATGACCGTTTCTCCGGAGTGGGCGCTGCGGATACCGTCATTTCTCTCGGCGATAATTGCACTTCTGGCCGCGTCGATATTGGCCGAACGCATATACGGGACGCGGACGGCGGCGATAACCGTGGTCATGCTGGCATCAATGGCGAAATTCGTCCATCTGGCGCGGGTCGCGCATATCGACATGCCGCTGGCCGCCGCGTTCGCCTGCGCGATGCTGTTCCTCTATCTCGGATATTTCGCAAACTGGAAGAGCAACCGGCTTATCTACGGATTTTACGCGTTCCTCGGATGGGGGATGGTGCTCAAGGGGCCGCTCGTGCTGATTCTGGCCGGTCTGGTCGTGCTGGGGATGATGATAAGATTTCGCCGCTGGAGGACGCCGCTGGAAATGCGACCAATCACCGGAACGTTTCTGATGCTAATGCTGGCGCTGCCGTGGTATGTTGCGGAGACGGTGCGCAGCGGCGGTGAGTTTTTCGATGAGTTCATCGTCAACCAGAATCTGCGCCGTTTCACCGGCATCGGTTCGGTTTATTCCGACGGCGAGTTCATGCCGGTCTACTATTACATCCCAAAAATGTTTGCCGAGGCTCTGCCGTGGTCGCCGATTGCGGTGGCGGCGCTGATCGTCTGCTTCAGGCGGCTGATCCGTCTGCGTTTTTCGACCGGATCGGTCTTTCTGCTGATGTGGCTGGTAACCGGTTTTGTGTTTTTCTCGCTTTCGGCGTTGAAGCGCGGCGATTATCTGCTGCCGCTGTATCCGGCGCTGGCCATTCTCACCGCGCGGGCTTTTGAGCTTGGCGCGGAGAAAATTCCGAAGCTGTGGAAGCATTGGCGGATCGTCCTATGGACGGCGGGCGGGTTGCTGGCGGCGCTTTATGCGCTCAGCGTGTCCGGCCTGCTGATCCGGGCTGGAAACTACTGCGTCACCCACGAAATCAGGCATATCGCCGCCCGCGACGCAAAGAGTCTTATCATGTTCAGCGAATTTGCCAACGGCCTGTGGCTGTGGACGGCGCTCGGCGTGATCATTGTGCTTCTGGCGCTCCGTCAGCTCGGCCGCTATCTGGAGCAGCGGCGGATCATGGCGGCGTTCGTGCTGACGGCGACGATGATAATGGCGGCCTACACTGCGTTTTACGGCTGGATCGAGCCGGCAACCGACGTTCAGAAGAGCGTCAAGCCGTTCATTCCCGAGGCGCGGAAGTTCTGGCCAGCGGACAAACCGGTGGTCTATTATTCCGAATTCAACACCGAACTGGTCTATTTCATGGACCGTCCATACATCTATGTCGATCGGCGGCAGACGCCGAAGCAGGAGATGATAATGACCGACGACCGCGGCGAGCGGCGTCTTATGCGCGACATGCCGGGGTGCTGGAAAACCGTGCTTTCCACCCGTCCTGATCATCAGTATCCGGTTGTCGTGATGGAACGCCTCGCTGCGCAGTCCGCGCAGCCGGAAACCGGAAAAAACTGAAAAAAGAACCGCCGTCGCGGATCTCTCCGGGCGGCGGGTTCTGTCTCCGTTTGAAAAAACGCCTCTAAGTGTGATACTCGGCGTTGATTTTCACATACTCGTAGGAGATGTCGCTGGTCCACACCCAGTATGAAGACGAGCCGTTGTTCAGCTCAATGGTGACTTTCAGTTCGCGCCCTTTAAGCTCCAGTGCAAGTTCGGCCTCCGGCGTGCCGGCGTCTCCGCCGTTTTTGACCACCGGCCGGCGGTTGTAAAAGACGTTGACTTTGTCCGGATCAAACTTCGCTCCGGAATAGCCGACCGCCGCGATCACCCGTCCCCAGTTCGGATCGCAGCCGAACCACGCGGTTTTGCAGAGCAGTGAATTGGCAACCGCCTCGGCGCACAGCTTCGCGGTGTCCACATCGGCGGCGTTGACCACGCTGACCTCAATGAATTTGGTGGCGCCTTCGCCGTCCATCACCATTTTTCTGGCCAGTATCTGCATCACTTTCAGCAGCGCACTGCGGAACAGCTTCTCACCGGACGAACCGGGAACAACCTTGACGCCGGAAGCTCCGTTGGCCATCACCAGCACGGTGTCGTTGGTGCTCATATCGCCGTCCACCGTGATGCGGTTGAAACTGTCGGCGGTGCATTCCGGCATCATGCCGGCCAGTGCGGAGTTGCCGACTTCAGCGTCGGTGGTAACCACGCAGATCATGGTAGCGTGCGGAACGGCGTTAAGTTTCGGATCGATCATGCCGACGCCCTTGGTCATGGCGCCGAGGCGGACGGTCTTCCCGTCGATCGCGATTTCGGCGGCGACGTGCTTCGGCACGGTGTCGGTGGTCATGATCGCGCGGGCGGCGGTTTCACCGCCGTCGGAAGTCAGCGCCGGACAGGCCAGCGCGATTCCTTTTTCAATTATATCCATCGGCATCTGCACGCCGATTCTTCCGGTTGAGGCCACCATCACCGCATCGGGGGTTATTCCGAGCAGTCCGGCGACCTGTCCGCACATCTTCTCAACGTTTTCCAGCCCCTTTTTTCCGGTGCACGCGTTGGCGTTGCCGGAGTTGATGATCATCGCCTGCACGAACTCGCTGTTTTCAGCGTGCTGCCGCGATATTTGGACCGGCGCCGCCGCGAAGGTGCAGCTGGTGAACGCCGCGCCGAAGCGGCACGGTTTTTCGGAAAAGACCAGCGCCATGTCCGGGTTGCCGCTTTTTTTCAGTCCGGCGGTCACGCCCGACGCCTTGAATCCGGCCGGCGTGGTGACACTGCCGTTTTCAATGATTTTGATATTATCCATTTATTTTTTCTCCATAAGTTGCCTTGACTTTGATTGCGATGCCGCCGCGCGGATTGAACTCGCCGGTGACTTCGGCCGCCCGCGGCGCAAGCAGTTTCACCACCGCGTCGAGGATGGTGTTGACCGCCTCCTCGTGAAAGGTGTTGGTGTTGCGGAAGCTGAACATATAGAGCTTGAGCGACTTGCTTTCCACACAGAGTTTGTCCGGAATGTACCGGAGCACGATATGGCCGAAGTCCGGCTGTCCGGTGACCGGGCAGAGGCTGGTGTATTCCGGGCAGTCGAACGTTATGACATAGTCGCGGTCGGAATATATATTTTCAAACGCCTCGAGCCGTGCCTCGTCCGGCCGGGCCGGGTAGTGGTTTTCCGACGCCTTCAGCAGCGTAAGATCGGCAAATCTGCTTTTGTCTTTTTCCATTCAGAAGTTTCCTTTCATAAAAATTTTCATAATAATTTACACCCTCGGTGAAATAAAATCAATCCCGGCGGCATTATTACAAATGAGTTCCGCGATTTCGGCCGTTTTTCTTCGACGAATCCGCCCCCCGGCCGTCATAAAAGACGTTTCGAAACCGCGGACGCTCTTTTTTGAATGCAAAAAATTCAAAAGATTTTGATTTTGTTGGCGAAAGTTTCTTGCTTTTTGTCTTACCGCGATTATATTTCTTGCGATATGCAACGAATACGGAATTTATTTTTTTTATAATATCAACAAAAAAGAAGGGCATCTTTGATGAAACTGTTAGCAAAACTGGTATTGGCGACGGCGCTTGTGTCAACCGTTTTCTGCGCCTCCGGTATGGAAGAGGCCACTGAATCCGGCATGCTCACCAAACTCGGCCGCGGCATTGCCAACGTGGCCTTCGGTCCGCTTGAACTGCTGATCCGGCCCTATGACGTGGCGCAGGATCAGGGGTCGATCGCGGCGCTTACCTACGGCGTGCTCAAAGGCGTCTGCTATACTGTGGCCCGCGTCGGCGTCGGCGTCACCGATGTGGTGACCTTCCCGTTCCCGTGGCCGGGCAGCAAGGACGACCCGAACGATGTCGGCCCCGGATACGGTCCGCTTATGCGTCCGGCCTGGGTGGTGGACACCGAGCACAATGCCTTCAATTTCTTCTTCGACGACGATTCCATCGCCACCGGCGACTGATTTTGAAGTTCAGTTGTTCCCAAAAATCAAAAACCCGCGCTTGCGGGTTTTTTTGTTAAAAAATAAGGATTTTGCAAGAATATGAGTTTTTCCTGCGGATTCGTGGGATTGCCGAACGTCGGCAAGTCCACGCTGTTCAACGCGTTGTGTTCGGGGTCGGCGGAAGCTGCCAATTTTCCGTTCTGCACCATTGAACCGAACACCGGCGTGGTGGCGGTTCCGGACAGTCGGCTGAAAGTGCTGGCCGACATCGAGAAGTCGGCCCGGATTGTGCCGACCAGTTTGAAGTTTATCGACATCGCCGGACTGGTGCGCGGCGCGAGTCAGGGTCAGGGGCTGGGCAACCAGTTTCTCGGCCATATCCGCAACGTGGACGCCGTGGCCCATGTCGTCCGGCTGTTTGAAGACTCCAACGTGGTGCATGTTTCCGGCCGGGTGGACCCGGTAAACGACCTTGAGGTGATCCTCACCGAGCTGATGCTGGCCGATCTTGAGATGATTGAGAAGCGGCTTGAGCGCGCCGGAAAAATGGGAAGGTCGCCGTCTCCAGACGCGAAAATGGAACTTGAAGTCTTGCGCGACTTCTCCGCCGCGCTGGGTGGCGGAAAGCTGCCGGAGTGGGACCGGGAGGATGAAAAGATCGACCCGTTTGTCAGATCGCTCGGCCTGCTCACGGTGATGCCGGCGTTTGTGGTTGCCAATACCGACGAGGAGAGTTTCCGCAGTTTCGGCTCCAATCCCAAAGCGGCGGCGCTGCGCGAATTCGCGGCGGCACACGGCATGGAAGTGGTGCCGGTCTGCGCGAAGCTGGAGGACGAGTTGAACCAGCTCGAGCCGGACGAAGCGGCAATGTTCATGGAGGAGCTTGGCATGAAAGAGCGCGGACTGAGCAGCGTCATCCATGTCGGCTACCGTCTGCTGAACTATATAACTTTCTTCACCACCGGCACCGACGAAACCAGGGCCTGGACGGTTCAGGGCGGCTCTCCGGCTCCGGTCGCGGCGGGCAAGATTCATACCGACATGTGCCGCGGCTTCATCCGCATGGAAGTGGTCTCCTATGACGATCTGGTTGCCAACGGTTCGTGGAACAAGGCCCGGCTGGCGGGCAAGCTCCGCACCGAAGGCAAGGAATACATCGTGCAGGACGGCGACTGCGTGTTTGTGAAATTTTCAGTTTAACTTTTGGACTTCCGTGTTATGGGCGACCGCCGTGGAAACATCCTGAAAAGCTCCGCCGGAGTGGCGGCGGCCACCCTGTTGAGCCGGATTCTCGGCCTGTTCCGGGTGATGCTGGAGGCGCGGATACTTGGCGGCGGCGCGGCCGCCAGCGCGTGGACGCTGGCGATCATGGTGCCGAACCTGTTCCGGCGGATCCTCGGCGAAGGCGCGCTGGGGTCGGCGCTGATTCCCATTCTGAGCGAGATCGAGGAGAAGGACGGCGCGGGCAAGGTGCGCTACAATCTCTCGGTGGTGTTCGCGCTGTTGAGTTTTGTGCTGCTGGCGCTGGTGGGGGTGGTCGGCGGCGGCGCATGGGTGGCGCTGCGGTTCATCGAGCCGCATCTTCCGGCGAGTTATGAACATGTCCGGCTGGCGCTGGAGCTGCTGCCGCTGGTGATGCCGTATGCGTTTTTCATCTGTCTGGTGGGGGCGTCCGGCGCGGTGTTGAACACCCGGCGGGTTTTCTTTCTGCCGGCCCTTGGATCGCTGTTGCTGAATATTTTCATTATCGCCACGCTGATGTGGTGCGGATACTGCGCGGTGGGTTCGCCGCTGCCGCTTCTGGAATATCTCGCATGGGCCACGCTGGCGGCCGGATTGCTGCATCTGCTGCTGCTGGTGGCGCTGCTGTGGAAACACGACCGTCTGCCGGTATTCAGCCGCGACGCGCTGAAAAACCGGCCGATGCTGCAAAAATTATGGCATCTGATGCTGCCGGGCGTAATCGGCGGCTCGGCCACTCAAGTCGGGTTTATTGTGGATCGTTCGCTGGCGGCGTGGCTGGGGCCGGATGCGGTGCCGGCTTTGAGTTACACCGAACGGATTGTCGATCTGCCGATCGGGGTGTTTGCGCTGGCGCTGGGGTCGGTGCTGCTGGCGGACATGTCGAAAGCGGCGGCGCGCGGCGACAAAACGGCGTTTCTTGACGATATATCTTTCGGTCTGCGCCACGTCTATTTTATCTGCATTCCATTGACCGCGTTCATCGTGGTGTTCCGGAGCGAAATATTGAGTCTGCTTTTCCTTGGCGGCCGGTTTACGCTGACCGATCTGGCGGCGGCGGACTATGCGGCGCTGTTTTATTGTCTGGGCATTCCGGTGTTCTGTGCGCAGAAGGTGATTATTCCGGCGTTTCACTCGCGCAAAGACATGAAGACGCCGCTTAAAATCGCGCTGGCGGCGATAATGCTCAACGTGGTGCTGAATCTGATATTGATGTGGCCGTTGCGGCAGGGGGGAATTGCGCTGGCCACGGTGCTGTCTTCGTCGTTCAACAATCTGACGCTGATCTGGATACTGCGGCGTCAGGGGTATGCGTTCAACGGGCGGCCGGTCGTAGTGACGGCGGTCAAGGTGCTGCTGGCGGCGGTGCCGGCGGCGGCGGCGGCGCGGTTCCTTTACGGCGGAGCGCTGTCATTCAATCTGGTGCTGTGGAAGAAAGAGCTGGTTCCGCTGCTGGTGATCGCGGCCATTTTCGCGTTTCTGTTCACGCTGTTCGCCGGATTGCTGCGCTGTCCGGAACTGCGCGAAAACTACAATCTCATCAGGAGGAAAGGGAAAAAGGCATGAGCGGATTCTACCGGAAAATGATTGAAGTTACGCTGGGCGCGATCCTCGACCGCTTTGAAGCCGACCCCGATTACGGGTTTATCGACACCAAACTTGATCTGGTCACCGGCGAAAATTTTGACGACTGCCCGGCTCCGGAGCTGGCCTTTCGCCGCCGGGAATATATTTACAGTTGGATACAGGGGCGCGGTCTTGAGGCCATGGCCCGTCATCTGGAATTTTTGCCGGAGTACGCGCCGCGGCTGGTGCCGCTGTTGAAAACGCTGACCGCCTCGATGGAGCGGCTGCGCTCCCGCACCGGCCGGCTCTGGTTTGTCACCGACCGCGACGGCAATCCGTTGAAGGTCGAAGGGTTCGGCCGGCTTTGTCCGCTGGACCGGATACCGGACGCGGCGAATTACAGCGAACTGTTTTATTATAAGGGACTTTTCGCCGCCGGACGGGCGCTGAAGGACGACGCACTGTGCAGAATCGCCGTCGTCGGATTCAAAAGAGTGCTGGACGATATTGCTGCCGGACGGTTCAGAACCGATCAGCAGGCGTTCGATCCCCGCAATCCGGTTGCCTATGTTCCCGGCCGTTCGCTGCAGGGGCCTAAAATGATTGCGCTCGGCGGTCTCGCGCTGCTGATGAACTCCGGCGAGCACAGTTGCGACTGGGCGGCCTATGCCGCCGGATTTATTGAAAATGTGTTTGACCGTCATTTGCTGCGTCCCGGATTCGGCTTCATGGAGGCGGTAACAACCGGCGGAGAACCATATATGATGGAAGGCAAAGTTCTGGGGGATCCCGGTCATGCCGGCGAGTTTGTGGGGCTGGCGGGAAAATGTCTGCGCAACCGCGATTTCGCCGCGTCGCACCCTGAGCTTGCCGGACGAGCCGCGAAACTTCTGCCGCGGATTCTTGACTTCAATTTCAAGCTCGGCTTCAAACCGGCCGCCGGCGGGATCGTCAAGAGCGTCGACCTGCTGACCGGCGAGGCGTTGAACAGCGACATGCCGTGGTGGAATCTGCCGGAGACCATGCGAGCCGCCTGTTTTATGAACCGGGCGGATATTCTGGCCAAATGCTCGGATTGCTTCCGCGCCCGCTATGTCAATCCAAACGTCCACATGATGGCGTATCAGACGCTGAACTCCGCCGGCGAGCCGGTGCGGGTGGTTCCGGCCACTCCGGACGCCGATCCCGGTTATCATACCAATCTCAGCATGATTGATGTGCTGGAAAGCGGCATGGCGGGGTAGGCGGCATGTTCTTTTCACGCCGATTTCTCCCATTTATGACCACGCTGTTTTTCGGCGCGTTCAATGACAACATGTTCCGCAATGCGCTGGTCATCCTGATCACCTACCAGTCACAATACGGCGCAAAGACCGCCGGAATGCTGAGCTTTCTGGCCATGGCGCTGCTGATGCTGCCGTATTTTCCGTTTTCCGCCACCGCCGGAGAATTGGCCGACCGGTTTCCGCGGCGTCGGCTGTTCATCATTACAAAAATTGTGGAATTGCTGTTGATGTGCGGAACGGCGGCGGCCCTGTTTTATAAAAACATTCCGCTGTTGCTGGCGCTGATATTTCTGATGGGAACGCAGTCGGCATTTTTCAGTCCGCTGAAGTATTCGTATATTCCGCAGATGCTGCCGCGGAATGTCCTGCTGCGCGCCAACGCCTATGTGAACGCCGGAACATATCTGGCGATCATTCTTGGCGCGGTGGCCGGCAACTATCTGATTATCGGTGCCGACGGAACCGTGTTTACTGGAATTGCGCTGATCGTCACCGCGCTGATCGGCGCGGCGGCATCCTTTGCGATACCGGCAGCGGCGGCGGTGAATCCCCGGCTGAAAATCAGCCGGAACTGCGCGGGAGCGACAATGGCGACGCTGCGTCTATTGTTGAGCGACCGGACGATGCGCTGCTGCGCGATCGGTCTGTCAAGTTTCTGGATGGTCGGTGCTTTGTATGTTTCGCAGCTTGCTCCGTTCTGCCGGGATGTATTGAACGCCGCGCCGGATCTGGTGGTGTTTTTCTATCTGTTGTTTTCGTGCGGCGTGGCGGTTGGTTCGCTGTTGTGCGGCCGGGTGGGGAATCGGGTTATGGGGTGGCTGACGCCGGCGCTGCTGTTGATGGCGGTATTCACGCTGGACTTGTATTTTGCGTCGCGTTCCAGAGCAACCACCCCGGAGGTTCGGACGACGCTGGAGTTGTTGAAGGAACCCGGCTTTATCCGGATGACGATAGATCTTTTTATGTCGGCGGTATGCGGCGGATTTTATTCTGTGCCGTTGAATGCGCTGCTGCAGCGCGCGGCTTTCCCGGAAGCGGTGGCGCGGGTGGTGGCCGGCAACAACGTATTGAATTCGCTGGCGATCGCGGTTGGTACGCTGTTGACTGGACTGCTGTTGGGTTATAGTTTGATCACTCTGCCGGGGGTTTTTGCGATGGTTGGGGGAATAAACATGTTGACGGGGCTTTATCTTTATCGGTTGAGGCGGATAAAAATCTGATAAAGTGGGTCTGTTGATTTGAAAAATCCCGATTAATGTTTTATATTAAATATGAATTGCCGAAGTGGCGGAATTGGCAGACGCGCTAGACTCAAAATCTGGTTGCAGCAATGCAGTGTGGGTTCGATTCCCACCTTCGGTACCAAAATGAAAAACAGGCCGGGTCGCAAACAATGCAACTCGGCTTTTTTACGCTAAAAAATATCGATTTTGGCTCGATCACGCCGAAGAATAAAAGCATCCTCAAACGGCAAAAAACGGCAATTCCATACCTCGAAATGGCAAAAAATGGCAAGGATTTTCATGAGGTTGTTTAGAGACCATTTTCGCTTGAATTTGCCCATTGAATAAGAAGGGAGGGGCAAATAACCCATTAACCGTTAAAATCATAATCGGAGGCAAGAGGACCTTGTATGCTTGGCATTACCATTGATTTACGAACTCGACAGCGCCGGTGTAAAACATTTGCAATAAATAATAATTCTAATTATTTTTAATTCCTGCGAGAATCCGTATCTGCAATACTTCCTCGGGGTCAAAAGTTTCCAAACGAAGCCACCGTTCAGTGCCTCGCTGATGACGCATTTCAGGAAGCGTCTGCCGAAAGATGTGGTGATTCCGTTCAATGAGAAAGTGATTGGTTTGGCAAAGAACGAGTCGTCACCGGACGAAGATCCGCCGCCGGATGGAGGCGGCGTCCCGTCATCGGATATGTCTTCCTCGTCGGAAGAACCGAATTCGGGAACGATCCTGATGGATGCGACTTGCGCCCCCGCGGATATCAAATATCCGACTGATTTGAATTTGGTCAACGATGATCGAGAACTCACGGAAGAAGTCATCGACAAATTGCGCGAGCAATGTTCCGATGCAAATCCGCGTCCGCGCACCAAGCGCGAAATCTGCCGGAAGCGTTATCTTGAAATCATCAAACATTCGAAATGCGGCATGTCCAAACGCCGGGGAGCGTTACGGTTTCTGCTGAACGCCATTCGCCGCAATCTTGAGTACATTGCCGGATTGCGTGAGCAATGAGATATGGTTCCAGATGCGATTATTGAGCAATTGACCATTATCCAAGCCGTTCATGATCAACAGCGCACGATGCCGGATGCCCGTTCGCGACGGATTGACAACCGGATCGTCAGTTTTAATCAGCCGCATGTGCGCCCGATTGTACGGGGAAAGGCCGGACACGAGACTGAATTCGGCGCGAAACTGAC
>JAQUTL010000029.1 GCA_028709805.1 Victivallaceae bacterium | reverse complement strand
GCGCTGATTACCGGTGAGGTGACGCATGAGATATAGTCATTGATCGCGGAAAGCGGGTGGACGGTGATAAAACTCGGTCACTATGCGCCGGAGGCTCCCGGCGTGGAGGCGATGCGGAAGCTGACCGCCGCTAAATTCGGTATTCCGTGTGATTTCGTCGATCTGCCGACGGGACTTTAAGCATTGTTGCAAAATATTTGACGTTGAAAACTTGGTCTTTCGGCGGCTGTTGCAGAAGCCAAAACATTGCCAATACTCGTATTGACAATAAGTTGTCTTTCGCAATATCCATCCGGAACCCCGACGTTTTTACAGTTCCTGTTTTTGCGGCAATGTCTGGCAATTTGAAACAGAGAGGATGAAAAAAATGGCTGGAAAAATTTTTGCTCTGTTGGCGGCGCTGCTGCTGGCGGCCGGATGCGCCGGAACCGGGCGCACGTTGAATGAGGACGGCTACGAGGAGTTGACGCCGAAAGAGAAAACTGTTCTGGTTGAACGGGCGCGCACGATTATCGAGGCGGATAAAAATGAGCTGCAAGGCAAGCAGTTGGCGTATGTGAAGAGCAACGAGCCGCAGTTCAAGCTGTCATATCGCGGCGACTGCTACGGCCGAGCCATTATCACATGGCGGATCGATTTTGAAAAGAAGACTTTCCGTGTGGTTTTCACCGGCAAGCTTAATTCCGATGATCCGGATGAGCTTGTTGCCCGCTATTCGGTGCTTCGCGAGACCGAGCAGCAGACAGTGCAGGATACCGGCGCGACATTGCGTCCGGATATCAACATTACCCGGAAGGAATGGCAGGATCTGCGCAAACGATGATGTCATCCGGTCTGTTTTTCGATGTTGACGGCACTTTGATCGACTCCAGGGCCGACCTTGCCGCCGCGGTCAATCTTACCCGGCGGTATTACAATCTGCCGGAATATGCGGTGGACACCGTGGTCGGATTTGTCGGCGACGGCATCCGCAATCTGGCGTTGCGCAGTTTCTCCGACCTTCCTGATCCCGCGCAGGATGAGGCGCTGACGGTGCTTCGCCGTTTTTACGCCGAGCATGAAGTTGATGAAACCGTGTTGTATCCCGGCGTTGCGGCGTGGCTTCCGGCGCTGAAATCAGCCGGGTTCCGGCTTGCGGTGATCACCAACAAGCCGACGCCGGACACCGAACATATTCTTGACGTGCTTGGTGTGTCGGCATGGTTTGACGAGATCATCGGCGCCGGCGGAGCCTTTCCGATCAAACCGGCGCCCGACGCCATATTCCATCTTATCGAAAAATTCGACCTTGACCGGCGTTCAAGCTGGATGCTGGGCGACAATCACACCGATATGGCGGCGGCCCGGCTCGGCGGCATAAAGCGCGGCTATGCCGAATGGGGCTTCGGGAATCTGCGCGGCGAAGGCTATGACGCGGCGTTTCCGGACTTTTCCGCCTTTGCCCGCGCGATGCTCAATTCAGCGGATTGAGCGTATTGACGAGGTTTCCGGTGTTGAGCCTGAGCATTTCCGCGGCAAATCCGGAATAATCCACTTCCGGCTCATCCACGGTTCCGATGATTTTTACCGGAATCAGCAGACTCATCACTTCCACCAGCGACTCCAGCTGCAGTTCTCGTCTGCTGCCCAGGCCGAAACTGCCCTTGAAGGAGAAGAGGCGGACCGGCGATCCGGTAAGCCGGAAACAATCCACGTGGATGCGGCCGTCGGTGCTGCGCAGAAGGACTTGTCCGTCGTTGAATTCGACCGCGCCGGTATTGTCGTAGAATCGGGAGAATATTCCGGTGATTTCTCCCAGATGGGTTATCCGGTCGAAAGTGAGCGGAAGAAATTCCTGAAGGTTGACGATGATGCTGAACGGCAGCAGCAGCACCCGGCCCAGCATGGTTCCGCCGAGGTTGTGGGTCAGGCGGACTTTTGCCAGATCAAGTTCAAGCGTTCCGGTCTGGGTGTCCCAGAAGCCGTTGGCGGTAAGCGATTTTCCGGCGATGTCCAGTTTCGCGGTGCTGACTGCGGCGTAAAAGCGGTCGGCCTCCTGCGGCATGAACGGGGCAAAGACGGTGGCAAGTTCGGCGTCCTCGGTTTCCGCTTGGAATTTATAGGCCGCGCCGTTCGCGCCGCGCCCGGAGATGGCGCCGGAGGCTCGGATTTCGGCGCCGTTGAGCCGGATGAAAAAGCGTTCAAAATCAAGCGAATCCCGGTGGGAAATCATGCGCCCGGTGGCTTGCGCCCGGATATTGCCCTGCCAGGTGACGTTGTTGAGTTCAACGTCGGCGGTGATTGGAACGGAGCCGAAGTTGAACTGCGGTTCGCGGTCATGGCCGCTGCCGGTGTCGTCAAGAAGGTCAAGAATGCTCTGCGCGTGGAAGCGGTCAGATTTTATGAACAGTTTTGCGGCGCGGTCTTTGGCCGATGGCGGCTGGATCGCGCCGCTGACTGTGATTTGGCCGAGTTCGCCTTCGTCGCCGGCGACCTCAAGTCCGGCCGCGTTGATGGCGATGGCTCCGTCCCGGCCGCCGGAGAAGTCAAGGGCGCCGGAGATGTTTATCTCGTGGTCTTTTTCTTTGCCGGGCAGTTTTGTCGCCGCCCGGAAACTGCCGGTGTAGGTGAATTCGCCGTCGCCGCGGCAGTTCAGATGAAAGGTGCCGGCGGCGGAAAGCGGCCTGCGGAATTTTGCGATGTTCAGTTTTTCAAGAAGCAGCCCGTTGAATCCGTTGATTTCGCCGTCCAAGCCGAAGACGGAGCCGCCGGCGGAAAATGAGGCGAGCAGAGAGGCGTCGAGCACCGGAGTGCCGGAAAGCGACAGATTAAGCGCACAGTTTGAAATGTCGATCTGGCCGCGGTTGAAGCCGCCTTCAAGTTTTGCGTTCAGCGTCGCCGCGTCAAGGGCGCGTTCTCCGATGTTCGCCGCGGCGTTGACAACACTGGTCTTCGCCTGAAATTCCGCCGTTGACTGCCGAGGATCAACCGCCGCGTCGATTGTGGCGGAAAGCGTTCCGGCGGAAAATATTGGACCGCCGGTCGGGGCGGATCCGTTCAGCGCGATCAGTGGAAGTTCGTCTATTGTCAGCGCCGCTTTCAGCGGCGCGGCGAACGGCGACGCGGCAACGGATATAGCGGTTGGCGCAATCGCGGCGGCGGCCAGACGGCGGCCCTGACTGTAAAGTTCCGCTTCCGTTTGGCCGAGCGCGACCGCGGCGGCGGCCGGATCGTAGTCCAGATGGGTTTTTGCGGTGATTTCCAGCGGGCTGAGCGCGGCGATAAACGCCGCAAGGCGCGGAGACGACTTTATGCGCGTGCGCAGCACGGGCAGTTCCAGTATCGGTTCGCGCAGTCCGCCAACGGCAACATCCAGCGCGGATTTTCCGGTCAGCAGATTGATGTGGCCGGAGGTGACGTTCAGTTCAAAAAGTCGGGACACGGCGGCGGGCGGCGCCGCGGTCACTGTCGTGTTTTCCGTCGCGGCGTTAAGATCGGCGCCGCAGATCACGGCGTCCAGCCCGGTAATTGTCAGGTCAAGATCGCGCTGCAGTGTGGCGTTGAGCGAGAGATTTACGTTTATCGGCGGATACCCGGCGGCCGCGCTGAGATGGTCGGCGATTCCCCAGCCGCTGAAGTGCAGACTGGACAAGGCGGCGTCCGGTGTTCCGGCAAGGTCGGCTGAAAGTGTGCCGTTAATAAGATTCGTTTTATCGAGCGGGGATTTTATGCCCAGTCTTGCAATGTCGAGTTTGTTTGCGCGCAGACGGAGCATCGCCTCGGACCCGGCGTTGAACAGCCGGGGGCCGCCGTCAAAATTGAAAACCAGCGGAGCCAGATTGGAAAAGGAGGCAATCGGAGCGGCGGCGGTGTCATTGTTGTTTTCGGCAAGTTCGGCGGAAAGCCGGGCGACTGTAACTTTATCGGTTTCGATTTCCCAGTCGGCTTTATAGTCGGTGGTCAGAATGTCGTCGGCATGTTCAAGCGAGACGTTGCCGTCCAGAATGGCGTCGGTGTAATTCAGTGTGAAGCGGTTGGTGGAGTTGAGCGTTGCGTCGGTCAATGGCAGACCGAGGTAGTTGTGAAAATAGTTGAACAATTCCGGATCGATCGGAACGAAATTGGCGGTTGATGTCATGAGCCACGGATAGAAGTCGAGGTCGCCGGTGACTTCGATGCGGGTGTTCAGTTTTCGCGCCCGGTCGGCAATGTCGACATTGATGAACTTCACCTGCAGCGCGTTGAGCACGTTATCGCCGGAGGCTTCGCCTTCGGCGTGGAGCGTCCGGCTGTTCAGCGACACTCCGCCGGCGACGCCGGAAATCTCCGTCAGATCGCAGACCGCCGCGGTGAAACTCGGCAGCAGGTGCGGCGTGAACTTCGCATGACAGCTCAGTTTCATAATGAATTGTTTGAGTTCCAGCGAATAAGTTGAGAGTTTTCCCAGCAGGTCGACGGTGAAATTTGTGTCGCTGCCGTTGCCGAACCGGTCGGCGGAAATCGCCACGTTGCGTGCTTCGATGTCGATTTCGTTGACGCCGTCGTTGTTGATATAATAGAAGCGGAAAACGCCGTCGTTTATTTTGATGTCCTCGGCCTCAAGAAAAAAGTCGGGCTGCTCCGGAAACACCGTCGGCCCCGGCGGGTCGGGCGGACGCGGCGCGAATCTCACCTTGTTGACGTTATAGTAGCCGGCCTGATTGCGGCATACCGTCACCTCCGGCGCGGCCGCCCGCACTTTATAGAGCTGCAATCTGCCGTGCAGCAGCAGCGCGCGCCGGGAAAAATTCGCGGTTATCGACGGCGCAACGACGATCGGCTCCCAGCCCGGCCCGAATCGGAAGTCTTTTACCTCAATCGTTCCCCGCAGCAGCGATATTTCAATACTTTCCGCCGCCAGATTGTACTTGATTTGTTCGCCGATCACTGGAAACAGCACCGTGGTGATGAACCACGATCCGGTCAGCAGGTTGTACAATCCGACCGCCGCCAGCAGCGCAAAAAACGCCGCCGCGACCGTTTTTCTGCCGCGACGCGATATTTTTTTCTTCTGGCGCCGAGCCGGACGGGACATGATTTTACAGGCCGCCGGCGAATATTTTTTCAAGTTCGCTCTGAAAGTCCTGGAGGTCTTCCGGAGTGGGTTTGCCGTTGACTTTGTCCAGTCCGAGCCGTCCGGTCTGATCGAGTATCCACTCGGCTGAGGCGCCGGAGGCGAAAGTCACGTCGCCGGAGGCAACCGCTCCGGGGCGGACTATTTTGCTGCGGGTGACTTTTGTCGCACCGGTTCCCGCCGGCGGTTCGGCGGCTGCGTCCGGCGCGGCATTTTTGTCATCTTTCGGCTTGGGCGGCTCCGGGTCGAGTTTTTTCCAGTCGACATTTTCCAGTTCGGCCGCCAGCATCCTCATTTCCAGAAAAGTGTATTTGACATTGAATTTCTCCGCGATTTCGTCCTGTATTTGAGACAGACCGACGCCGTTGTTCAATTCCTGCGCGATAAATTTTTTGATCTCAAGTTCAGACATGATATTCAGTCCTCCTGTTTTACTATTAATATAGCATGTTTCCAAATTATTTCAGCCGGATGCGCGGGTCGGCCCACGCATATACGATGTCGGTGATCAAATTGACGGCCACAAACAGCAGCGCGCTGACCACCACCAGCGCCTTCAGCAGCTGAAGATCGGAATTGTAAAGCGCGTCCAGTCCGGCGTAGCCCAGCCCCGGAATCCCGAAAAACGACTCCAGCAGCAGGCTCCCGGTGAACAGGAACGGCAGAATCGACCCCGCTCTGGTGATAATCGGTATCATTGCGTTGCGCAGCAGGTGCCGGCTGTAAACCGTGAATGGCGAACACCCCTTTGCTTTGGCCGTGCGCAGATATTCCCGGTTAAGCTCGTTGACGAACACCGAACGGTAAAACCGCACGCTGCCGCCGAGTCCGCAGGCCACGCCGATCAGAACCGGAAGAATCAGAAACGCCGCCGATCCCCAGCCCCAGACCGGAAATATGTTGTAATAGTATCCCAGTATCCATTGGGCGAAAATGATGACCACCAGATAGCTGACGCTCATCATGGAGATTGAGAGCAGCAGCAGCAGCCGGTCCACCCAAGTGTTGCGGAACGCGGTGGCCGCCAGCGCCAGCATGACGCCGATCACCAGTTCACCGAGGAAGATCGGAACCATCAGGCAGAGCGACGGAACCACTCCGCGCCTCAATATCCGGCCGATCGGTTCGCGGGTCACCAGCGTCCGTCCGAAATCGAGCAGATGCACATACGGCGTTTCGCCGTTTATCGAAACGATTTCGCCGAGCGCCCGCACAAACTGCGAGTTGAAAACCGAGCTGTTGGGGCGGTAAAAATCAACGTTGGCCAGTCGTCCGGTCGAAGCGACGCGTATTGTGACTTCGTCGGTTTCCGGCATGATTTTGCCATTGCCGTCGACCCCGACCAGCTCGATTCGGCCCCCACCGTCGGCCTTCCATACCAGTTCAACGTTTTCGTCCGGCGTCTTGAAGTTGCGGTGAAAGATAAATTCCCGTCCCCATTCGCCGCCCGGCGCAAGGTCGCGCACCTCCACGCTGCCGACGGTTTTTCCGGAGTCGGCGTTATAGCTGTTGAACGCCTCGGTCTTCCGGCGGGAGCCGAAACACAGCGGCAGGTCGCTGCCGAGTTCGCGCCGCAGCTCCTCCACCTCCTGCGCGGTCGGATTTTTGCCCAGCACCGCCGCGGCCGGATCGCCGGCCGCCACATTGAACAGCAGAAAGGTCAGCAGCACCACGCCAAGCAAAACCAGCAGACAGTAAAACAGACGGCGGACAATAAATGAAAACACGGCGTCATCCCCCCTGCGAAAACAGATCGTCCGGACCCGCCGCGGCAATGGTTTCGCTGATAAAACCGGCGAATTTATCCCTGAGATCATCAAGTTTCTTCAGATAATAGGCGCGGTTGTAGTCGGGCGTTTCCGGCGCGTCGGAAAGCAGTTTCGCGTTGCCGGCGACCGGAACGTTTTTCTTCTCTCCGGTCACATAATAAGTTATCTGGTCTCCGGGCAGATAGTCGCGCCCGGACTGCGCCGCCAACTCGTAGGCGGCGGAGCGCCGACCGGAGCCGTCGGCCATTTTGCGCTTGTAGGTGGCGGCGGAGTCCTTCAAGGTTTCGGTCTTAGCCAGCTCGGCAACCGGCAGAAGACCGCCGGAAATGGCGTTGTAAAGTTCGGTGTATTTTGTCCGGATCGGCCGGTCGTCGCCGCGCAGCAGCGCGTCGATAATCACCGCCATGAAATCGCGCTGGAACGGTTCCAGACCGCGCGATTTGAGCGCCGCCCCGGATATTTCCATTTCGCCGTCGGCGCCGAGCAGCGCGTAATTTTTACTTTTATAGCAGAACATGGCGACATATGAGCCGTCGATTTCAATCTCGATGCCCGGCGGCAGAACGGTTTGTACTCCGGTCAGCCAGACGGCCGGCGCGGCGTTGGTTTCCGGCGGCGTGAAGTAGACTCCGTCGGTGTCGGCTTCAAGAACCGTGCAGCCGTTCGCGGTCAGATAGTCAAGCATCGAGCGGAGTATTTCGCGTCCGCGGGCGGTGATGCGCTCGGCCAGCTGATAGTCGTTGAAAGTGGACTGCGCCGCGCCGAGATAGCCGTAGAACGAGTTTATCAGGATTTTAAATGTGCTTTGCAGCGCATTGAAATAGTCGCGTTCAGCGGCTGCCGCCGCCTTTTTTGCCGAGTCTTTGGCCGCAAGGCGGAATTCGCGCAGCTTGCGCAGGATCGCGGTGAACTCTCCCAGCCGGTCGCGTGACGGCCGCCAGTCTTCGGCCAGTATGATCGACGGATACAGACTGCGCACATCGCAGTGTAAAATCGTGTGAAATATCCCGGTGACCGGCGCCGCCGTCAGTGCACCGGCAAACGGTCGCGGCGGTTCCGGCAGCGGCAGCGAGGCGCGTCTGACGATGTAGTTGGCCGTCAGCAGACTGTCGATTACGGTGGCTTTGCCGCGCAGTACGCAGTCCTGAAGTTTCAGCGGGACAAGCTGGCTCATGAACAGATAACTCGGCAGCAGTATTTCCGAAAGTCCGCGGCATTCGCGCGCGTCGTCCATCGCGTAGGCCAGCAGGGTTTCCGGAGCGTTCCGCCAGGTCGAGGTGATTTTGTCGCCGTCAACATAGGTGCGCTCCGGCGAGGCGATATTGAAGTGGCGGGCCAGATATTTAAGATTCAGCGATTCGAGCGTGCGGTGGATGACGTCGTAAAACTGCGCCAGATGACAGGTGTCCACCACGCTGCGGCCGTAAATGTCGTAGCGGGTGTAGGTGACCGCGCGTTCGGCGGCGTAGAACATCGAACCGCGTTTTTTGGGTGCCGAACCGTCGCGTCCGAGGGCCGGGACAATCTTGTGGCGCTTGCAGCGGGCCTCCACGTAAGGAAGATCGAACCGACAGATGTTGTGGCCTTCGATTATATCGGGATCGCGCTCCCGCACCACGGCTATAAAGCGCTCCAAAAGTTGTTTTTCATCGCAATCGCGCTGGGAGAGCACGGTTTCAAAACCGTGGTTGTCGCAGACGGAAATGATGACAATCTCGTCTTCCGGCCGGGCGGCGTTGGGAAATTCGTAGCCGTCGGCGGTGATGGTTTCAATGTCGAACTGGAGTCGGCGCACGTCGTCGAACTTCATGCCGCGGTAGAATCGCAGTTCCTGCGAGGTGAGCAGTTGAGACGTAAGATCGCCGACGATCATCCGCGGCGATTTCCGGTTCTTTTTGAGCATGGCCGCCGCCGCGTTGAACTCCTCCAGCGACGGAAACTCCGCCAGTGTGCCGAGCAGTTCGCCGCCATCCAGCGGCGTCAGCGTGAAATTTTCGGAAAGATCGTCCAGCTCATGCGGGTCGGCCAGCAGCATCCACGGCGAAAACGGCTGCCGTTCCGAGTGAACCGTACCATTTTCCCGGAAAAAAAGCTCGGCCTCCATGCCGTTCGCCGCGACTTCGGCGGCAACCAGAAAATTCCGCCTGGAATTGCTGATCGTGTCCAGATGTTCCATTCGTCGCCTCCTCTTTTCCGCCGGAATGTTAAAATGAGACGGTGACTTCTCCGGATATTTTTACCGGCGGCGGCATCAGTTTCAATTTCGGCTCGTCGATGTTTTTCCAGTCCTGCTCCCAACTGCGCAGCAGCAGCGGCGAAGTCGGCGGACCGAACACGTTGAGGTCAAGCACCAGCACTTCGCGGTCACTGGTCACATAAACGTCCATGACCACATTTTCCGCCGGCAGCTTGTCGGCGATTTTTGCGGCGAATTTTGCCAGCAGCTTCCAGTATTTGTCCTTAACGCCTTCCAGACGGCGGAAATGGCGGATCAAAAAATATTGACTGGCGGCCGCAAGTTCGCCGTCAACAAAAAAAAGGCGGAATTCGCGCGGGATGCTCATCCGGCGGAACGGCCGGATGCAGATAGTGTCAGCCGCTCCGGCCGCCGCCGCCGCACGCACTTTGGCACTTCGGGCAAGAAAAACCCAGGCGCTGCGGGCGGAATGCACCGCGCCGCGTTTGGCGTAATAGCGTTCGGTGTCGGTCGGCGCACAACTGTCCATCAGCACAAAGTTGTTGCCCGGCCGGTGCATCAGCGGCCGCATGCGGGCGATGACGTCTTTGGCCGTCGGAGTATCCTCTTCGCCGGCGGCCAGCGCCTGAAGTTCGGACGGAGTCAAATTCAGGAAATTCGTCGGGAAAGTGTGTTTCTTCAGAACCTTGTACCAAACCGGAATCCGCAGAAAATCGTCCATAATCATTCCTCTTTGCTCCGACGCGGCAGTCGCGTCATCGCCACATGGTTGCAGGCGATCATGGCGTAGCCCACGAAGCCGACTGAAAATACCAGATTAAAGTCAATGTAAGGCAGGTCGAGCGCCGGGAACAGCGCCGCCGCGAGCATTACCGGCATGGCGGCGTAAAAATCAATCACAAACACGTCGCGCAGCGTCAGTATTCCGGCCGACCGGAATGATCCGAACCACCCGAACACCAGCGAAAACAGCACCACCACCGGCACCGTCTGAACGAGAAGAAAGATCAGCGCTCCGGAAAACAGCATGGTTTTTGGATGGGAAACCGCATTGGCCAGCATGTTGGAAAAACGCATCTCCGGCGGCAGTTCAACCGCCGGGCGCTCAAGCAGCTCCCGGATATTTTCCGCGTTGCGGAGCCGGGTCGCGCCAGGGTTGCTCTCCGTCATCAGTGT
The DNA here is from genome assembly GCA_028709805.1 of Victivallaceae bacterium. Lineage (GTDB taxonomy): Bacteria > Verrucomicrobiota > Lentisphaeria > Victivallales > Victivallaceae > CALXXL01. The sequence continues at coordinate 21,743 of JAQUTL010000029.1, read as the reverse complement.
GTCACCCATCCACAGCAGAATATGGCGCGGCGAAAATATCAGTCCGCCGATCGCGTTTTCCGCATAGTCCGGCAGCGCGGTTCCGGGCACCACATCCGGTATGTAGCAGGCGGAAAAGCCGCCGGGAAGAAGTATCGCCCTGGCTTTGTCCGGCGACTTCGCCACCGTCAGGCCGCCGTCGGCGTTGGCGACGAGGTTCCCGAACTCCTGCTCCACCATTCCGTGCGACGCCCGGTATAGCTTCATCAGCCGCGGATATTGAAACATTCCGATGACCGCCGAACACAAAATGCAGGTCAGGACAAAACGCCACATTGCCGGCCAGATTGATCTGTCCGCGAGTTCGGGGAAACGTTTTACTCCGCGGCAGACGTCGAATAATATTCTGAAGTAGTTCATGACTCGGCCGCTCAAACCGTTCTTCGATAATTGCTGCGGCCGCCTTCACGGCGCAGATTTTTTGCTTTGACTTCGATCTTGGCGTACTCCTGCGGAGTCAGCCGGTCAATGAATGTTATGCCGTTCAAGTGATCGATCTCGTGCTGAAGACATCGCGCCAGCAGTCCGTCGCATTCGTATTCCAATTTTTCGCCGTCCGGCAGCGTCGCGCGAAATTTGACGGAACGCGGGCGGACAACTTTTGCCCAGATGCCCGGCACGCTGAGACAGCCCTCTTCCCGCTCCGCCGTTTCTTCCGACGCTTCGATGATTTCCGGATTGAGCAACACCAGCGGCATGCGCGGCAGCAGCATTCGCTCTCCCGGACTGGCCGGATCGGACATTGAGTCCAGCGGCACTCCGATGACGATCATCCTGATATTGCGGCCGACCTGCGGCGCGGCCAAGCCGATGCCGTTGAATTTTTCCATACTGCTTAACATGGCGTCGGCGAGTTTCCGCAATGAATCGTCAAAATCCGCCACCGGCTCCGAAGCTTTTTTCAGAGCCGGAGACCCGAGCGTCTCAACAAAACTGGTCGTCTGGCGTTTGCGCGGCCGTATCATCGGAACCCGTCTCAGTCTTCCGACGGCTGGTAGCGGTCGTCAAAGTTATATCCGGTTGAGTCGATGTTTGCGGCGGCGATCAGCTGTGCTTTGGCGTTCTGAATGTTGACCAGCGCGGTGGCGTGGTTCATTTCCGCGGTCACATAATCGGTCTGCGCCTCGTTGAGTCGGGGCAGCGCCACGGTTCCGTTGTCATATTCGATCTGCACAAGTTCGCGCTGCTGATCCACCAGACTCAGCGTCATGGCATAGGTGCGCGCCTGTTTTACGCTCTGCACATAGTTGCTGTACGCGGTGCGGACCTCCTGCACCACGGTCAGCCAGTTTCCGGCGAGGTCAAACTGGCTGCCCGCCATATTGGCCTGAGCCTCGCGGACCGCGTTGTAGCGCTGGCCGCCGTTGAACAGCAGCCAGTCGGCCTGGATGCCGTAGTTGAAACTCGGGCTGTTGTAGTAGTTGCGCGAAGCTTTTGAGGAGATTTTGCCGGTGTCGTAGCCGTAGGACTTGGTGGCGCTGGTGTTGTAGCCGAACGCGATGTTGCCGGTCAGCGTGGGCGAAAACGAACTGTATGAATTGTACAGGTTGTATTTTGAGATTTCAACCGCTTCACGGTAGGCCTCAAGGTCGGGCCGGTTGTGCAGCGCGGTGTCCAGATAAACGTCGATGCTGGACAGGGGTTCGTCAAGGTTGACCACCACGTCTTCAAATTCGACGTTGGCCGGCAGGACCCCGTCGGAATATCCCATCAGCGCCGCGAGCGCAAAGACCGCGATGTCGTAGTTGTATTCGGCCTGAATCTGCGAAGAGATGGCTTCGTTGATTTTGATCTGGAAGTTCAGCACTTCGCTCATCGCCACGGCGCCGACACGGTATTTGTCATTGCTGGCGTTGAGGTTTACCGTCTGGAAATCGCGGTTGTTGATGGCGATCGCGCGCTGTGCCTTGGCCAGCAGAATGTCGTTGTAGGCGTAGGCCACCGACTGCATCAGCAGCCGCCGGGAGTTCTCCTCCAGCTTCGCGGTGTATTCGTAGTTGTGCTTGGCGGCCATTGAGTTGAAGTAGCGGGCGAACCCGTCGAACAGCAGCCATGACGCCTGCAGCCCGGTGGAGGTGTTAAAGCCGCGGCCGCCGACGTTGGTGGTTGGCGAATGGGTGTTGTAGTAGTCGTAATGGTTTTCGGTCGCGGAGAAACTCGACGACACGGTCGGCGAAAATTGGCCGAGCGCCTGATAGTATTTCATCCGGGCGGCGTTGACCGCATGATAGGCGGAAATATAACTTGGGTTGTTCATTACGGCGATTTTCTGGGCGGTGGCCAGGTCGAGAACCTTGACGCCGGCGAGAATGTTGTCGCTTCCCGTCAGGTCGCGTTCGGTGAAGGAATTGCCGCTCATGCCGGTGGAAACGGGGGTATAGCTGTAACATCCGGTGAGTGCGAGCGCCGCCGCCAGCGCTCCGGCGGTCAGCGCCGATAGCTTTTTGTCCATTTTATGAAAATCTCCTTGATTTTATTGCGTCGCCTCAAAAAAACCGTATCCCCCGCCGAACCGCTAAACGCGCCCGGCTGCGGTTTTATTGTCTTTTCGATCCCGTTCCCATAGAATATATACTAAAAAAAGGTAATTTCAATTGTTTTCAGGTAAAAAACCATTCTTTTTACGCGTTCGGACCGTTTTGAAAAACGCCTGAAGCTGTTCCAGACATTCATTTTGCAGAACGCCGGAAGCCGTTTCCACCCGCCACAGCGCGCCGGGAATGTCGCAGATGTTCAACGCAGACCCGCAGGCGCCGTATTTTGCGTCCGGAACGGCGAATACAACTTTTTTCAAATGTGAATTGACCATCGCTCCGGCGCACATCGCGCATGGCTCCTTGGTCACATACAGGGTAACCCGATCCAGCCGCCAGTCGCCGATTGAATTTGCCGCCTGGGTTATCGCCAGCATTTCGGCGTGCGCGGTGGCGTCCTTGAGCTGTTCGACCATGTTGCCGGCCTTGGCGATTATCGTGCGGTCCAGCACGGCCACGGCGCCGACCGGAACTTCGCCGCGTTCGGCCGCTGCCGCCGCTTCGGCCATGGCCTTGCGCATGTAATATTCGTCGGAAGAAAAATCCATCAGCGCTCCACCGCTTCGCCCATGATCACGGTTTCGCCGTGACGGACAAAACGGAACTGTACATCGTTTTCGCGGTACGGATAGCTGAAGACAAACTCATTGCCGGTTTCGGAGACATGCACTTCGCTCGGCAGGAATATCTTGTCCAGCGTGCTGATGTTGCGGGCAAAGGAGAAGTCAACATGGTCGGCGATGTATTTCGCCGCTTCGTACTTTTCGCGCGAGTTGGGCGCGCAGTAGGGGTCGCGCAAAACGGCGATCTGGGCGGCGCAGACTTTCAGCGCCAGCGGATCCTCCACCGGAATTTTCTCCGTGGACGCGCACCCGGCGGCAAAAGTCAGTGCCGCGGCGAGCAGCGCCGACGGCGGCAATAAAATATTTTTCATCGAATCCGGACTCCTTACGTTACCCGTTGTATTTCGCACTTCGCTTTACAGCGGCTTCACATCATAAAGGTGCAACAACTCCGGACGCATGGCGATCTGCGCATGGCACACCGCCAGCGCCAGTGCGTCGGTGGCGTCCAGCGGAATGCCGGAGACGTCAATCCCCAGCTCCGCCGCCATCATCGCCGCGACCTGTTCCTTGCTGCCGCCGCCGCTGCCCACCGCGACTTTTTTCGCATGGCGCGGCGAGTATGAATAAACCGGTATCTCCCGGCCGGCCAGCACCGCGATTATCGCGCCGCGCGCCATTCCGAGAATGATCGCCGTCGAGGCGTTGCGTCCAACGAACGGATCTTCGATGCTGGCAACATCGGGTGAAAACGTGTCGGCCAGCTCTCTTATTCCGCCCGCAAGCCGCCGCAGACATTCGCTGTGCGACATGCGGTCGGTGTTGCGGATCACTCCGCAGTCCAGTATCTTAAAAGAAGAGGCCCCGCCGGCTTCGATTACGCCGTATCCGGTGTTTCTTATGGCGGGGTCTATTCCAAGCACCAGCACTTGACGGTTATTCCTCTTCGGCGATCTGTTCGGCGATTTCGTCGGCAATCTCATAGTTGCCGGAAACCGACTGAACGTCGTCGAGGTCTTCGAGCCGGTCGACCAGGCGCAGAACCTGTTCGGCGATTTTGGGATCGGTGATCTCCACCGTGGTGTCCGCCCGGCGGGTGAGTTCGGCGGTTTCCGGCTGGATGCCGGCGTCGTTCAGCGCCTTCATGATCTCGAGGAATTTGTCCGGCGGGCCCCAGAGTTCGGCTTCGCCGTCTTCAACCGAGATGTCTTCGACTCCGGCGTCCAGCGTCAGGTCCATAAGTTTTTCCTCGTCGGCGTTTTCTCCGGTGACGATGAAATGGCACATGCGCTTGAACATCCACGCCACCGCGCCTGACGCGCCAAGATTGCCGCAGTTGCGGTCAAGCGTTGAGCGCACGTCGCTGATGGAGCGGTTGCGGTTGTCGGTGAGGCATTCGATGATCAGCGCCACGCCGCCGGCGGCGTAGCCTTCGTAGACGATCTCTTCAAAGGTGACGTCGCCAAGTTCCCCGATGCCCTTCTTGATCGCCCGTTCCAGATTGGCGTTGGGCATGTTGACCGCTCTGGCGGCCAGCAGCGCGGCGCGCAGACGCGGGTTGGCGTCAGCGTCTCCGCCGCCCATCTTCGCCGCCACCATGATTTCCTTGGCCAAACGTGAGAACACGCGCCCTTTTTTCGCGTCGGTTGCCGCTTTTTTGTGTTTGATATTAGCCCATTTGCTGTGACCAGACATAATCCATCCTTTTTGTAAAGTTATGACATTATCTCATAATTTACTCTTTCATTGACAATTTAGCAAGTGGTTTTGTTCAAAAAAATAAAACACCGTGCGGATTTTTTTCCGCACGGTGTTCTGTTTGTGCAAAGCCGGACTATTTTGCCGTTTCCGCTGCCGGAGCTTCGGCGGCGGCCGGAGCAGCTTCCGGAGCCGGAGCGGGTTCCGGGACCTGAATGTTGTTGACGATGTTCTCTTTAGCCATCTTGTCAAGATAGTTGACGGCGAACTCCTCTTTGAGCTTCATTTCGATTTCTGGGGCGACCGCGTCGAATGAAACCTGGTTGCGGCGGATCACATGATAGCCGAACTGCGTCTTGACCGGGTGGTCGACCACGTCGCCGGGCTGGGCCAGAATGACCGCCTCGGAGAAGGCCGGAACCATGTTGCCGGCTTCGAACACTCCGAGGTCGCCGCCGTTGGCCTTGCTCGGGCAGGCGCTTTCGCCTTTTGCGATCTCGGCGAAGTCGGCGCCGGCTTTGAGCTTTTCAATCGCAGCGGCGGCTTTGTCCTGAGCTTCCTTCTCCTGTTCGGGCGTGGCGTTCTGCTCCACGGCATAGAGGATATGCGACGCGGCGAGTACGGTGTCTTTCATATTGGCGTCGTAGTAGGCCTTGGCCGCCTCTTTGGTGCCGACGTTGTTTTCCTTGTAAAGTTTTTCAAAGAAACTGGCGATGGCGATGCCTTCGCGGGCTTTCGGGTTGGCCGCAAGCTCGGTGCAGTAGTCGTCAACGCTTTTTCCGCGTTCCTTGAGCGCCGCGGTTATCTCGGTGCGCTGGGCTTCGGGCATGGCGTTGAACTGTTCGCGCAGAAACGCGGCGGCCTGTGTTTCGTCGATTGCCGGGGCAAGTTTCGTCAGCATTTTCTGCCGCATGAGTTCTCCGGCCACCTGCTTGAGTACCTGGGGAAGCTGATCGTCCGGAATCTGCGGCAGATACATTGCAAGCTGACGGTCGGCCTTGAGCATTTCGATGAACTGGTCGCGGGTCACCGCTTCGCCCATCACCGTGCCGACGGTTTCCGGCAGCAGTTTGGCGATTTTTTCAAAGTCTGGCTGCGGCATGTTCTTCAGCATTTCCATGAGCTGAGCCTGCGTGATCTGCTGCTGTTCCGGCTGCTGTTCCGGCTGGGTTTGGGCCGGTTGCGGCGCGGCGGCGGCCGCCGGAGCGGGTTCCTGAGCGGCGGCAAAGCCGACCGCGGCCAAAGTTCCGGCGAGAATGGAGATTTTTTTCATACTCATAGTGATTACCTCTTTTGTTATTTTTATTTTCATGCGCCGGGATCGCTCCTCCTCAAAACGATCCATGGTTGCAATATAAGACAGCGTTTTTCAGAGAAAGTCTCCGATCCCACCCATGGGGATGTTGTAAGTTACCCCGGACAGCCGGTGAAGCGCCCCGGTGGCATCAAGCGCCCGCTCCGATTCAATCACATTTTTTATCCGTTTCCGCCGGTATTCTATCGACGGATCCGGGAGCGGAAGTTTCTTTATCGAGAGCTTTTTGCCGTTTGCCGTGAACTGTCCGCTGGTTTCGCCTTCCTTGAGTTTGTCGGCCACCGCCAGCACCGCCTGGGGTACGTCGTTGCGCTGGTGCAGTGTGTTGGGCTTGTCCTCGCCGCCGACGATTTTGCCGTTTTCGTCATATGTGACGTAGCAGACGTATTCATTGGGATTGTAGCTGTATTCGTATTTGTGTTTTTCAAAATATTCATCGATATCCCTGTCGGAAACCTTAAGCTGGTCGGCAAGCAGCTGCATCAGGTCGGCTTCGGCGGCGCGGCGCTGAAAGTCGGGGTCGGCCGCGACCTTCGCAACATATTCGTCCAGTGTGCGTTGCTTTGCGAGCAGCCCGGCGTCGAGTTCCGTCCGCGCGGCGGCGTTCAGTCCGGCTATTTCCATGCGCAGATGTTTTTCGGCGCGTTCCCTGGTCGGGAATATGCCGTTTTTCTCGGCGGCAACCGCCTTTTCCCGCATGTCGATGAACGCCCGGGCCAGGTTTTCCTTTTGCGCGGAGAGAAACGGCGGTTCGAGCCAATCCGGGACTTTGTCGGCATGCGCGGTGTAATAATCCACCATTTCCTGACGGGTCACCGGAAGTTCGAACACGGTGCCGATGACCTCCGGGTAGTCGGCAAATTTTTCGGCAAGCGGGGACTCGGAGGCAAACAGCGCCGCCGGAATCACAATCGCTGAAAATATAAGATTTTTTATCATAACGTCATCCTCTTCAGAACGGACAGTCAAATCATGATACTAAAATAGTGCCTGAATTGATGAATACAAGTCCGGCGATTTTTTTTTGAAAAAAACTTGTCCGATATTCGTCTCAGGCAATGTGGAAATGCGCCGAAACCGTGTTATATTACAGCCAAAAGAGTTTTTTCAATATAAAAACCATGGAGAGAACGATGAAAACAACAATGCGGATAATTACTCCGTCTCTGGTCGCCGCCGCGGTGTGCCTGTCCGGGTGCAGCCTGTTCGAGATCACCAATCCGCCGAGCGAACCGCAGTTGACCGGCGAGCCGGCTCCCGGCAGCGTGGTGTCGGTTACGGCGCTGCCGGTGGGAATGTCCGCCGGAGAGCTGCCGGCCGCATATGCCAAGTCGTTTAAGTTCATTGACGGCGTCGAACTGGGCAGCCGGGACTATACGCTGGATTCCGGAGCGGTGTGGAGTATGGACGAGTCGATGGACTGGCTGATAATTTATGTGGCCGGCGGCAACGGATATGTCCGCGTCAACGATTATGTGATGCCGCTGGCGATCGGCAACGCCGTGTTCGTGCCGAAGAATCAGAAGGTGGTCGTTTCCAATGTCAGCGTGGACAAGTTGACTGTCATCATATCCGGACCGTCAGGCTGCGTGCTTCCGGACGAACTGGCCGCTTCAACGGTCGAGCTGTCCGAGACCAGCAACTACAACGGCATGACCACCGTGAACGCCAATGACGTTATGGACGCCCGCGGTATGGATACGCTCCAGCTTCCCGAAAAAATCAATTTCAACGACGCGCAGACCGAGGCGGAGGAGAACTCCGAATACATTCTCGGCAGCGACCCGGACAGCAACCCCGGACCCGCTGCCACCAGGACCGAGGCGCCGGTGAGTCTGTCTCAGGTGCAGACGCTGGATGCGTCGGAAGCCGCCGCCGTTAAAACGAGTATTCAACAGCAGCAGTAATGCAATACCTCCACCGCCGCACTATGACGCCCGGAATCGAAGCGGGCGGCAGCTATTCCGCAGCGCCGGATGTTCCGGCGCCGTCCGGTGTGTGCGGTGCGCCGCCGTCCGCCGGGCTTTTTCGGACAATTCACGGCGGCAATGCAATGGCGGTCGGCGTTGCGGCGGAATGGGGACACGTTCCCGATAATCCGGACGGAGGCCTGCGATGAGTCTGGTGGCCGTTGACGCTTATTCCCAGATTTTTCGCGGCTTCTACGCGATTATGGGGCTTTCCGACTCGCGAGGGGAACCGACCAACGCCATCTTTTCATTCGCAAAACTTCTGCTTTATTTGGACAAAAACCAGCCGTCGTCGCACGGCGGCATGGCCTTTGACTGCGGCAAGGTGGCGTTTCGTCTCGCCATTGCGCCGGACTACAAGGGAAACCGCGAGCCGACCCCGGAGCCGCTGCTGCGCCAGATCCCCTTTATCCGCGAGCTGGCTGAAGATTTCGGCTGGCCGGTAATGGAGGATGCGGCGCTGGAGGCGGACGACTTGATCGCCGGGGCGGTCGAACTGTTCCGCGGCGATCAGGTGCGGATCGTTTCATCAGACAAAGACCTTGCTCAACTGGTTTCGCCGTCGGTTTCGCTGCTGCGTCCCGCGAAGCCGTCCGGCTTCAATGAGTGGAACTGCGCTGCGGTGGCCGAGGGATTCGGCGTGACGCCGCTTCAGATGGTGGATTATCTTTCTTTGCTGGGAGACGCTTCCGACAATATTCCCGGCGTGCGCGGCGTCGGCGGCAAAACCGCCGCAAAAATTCTGGCCGAAATCGGGTCGCTTGATGCCTTTTTCGCCGATCCGTCCGTACTTTCTTCCGCCAAGCTGCGGGGGGTGCTGACCGAAAATCGCGGGATTCTTGAGAAGAACCGCTCGCTGATCCGATTGCGCGCCGAACTGCCGGCCATGCTCGCTTCCCGCGGGAAGTGGGTCCGCCGCGCTCCCGACTGGGCGGCGATTCGCTCATTTTGCGAAAAGTTTGAACTTAAAAGTCTGTTGCGCGAACTGCCGGCTCCAGAGGAGAAAATTACACGCGATCTTTTTGATTTTTAGATTGATAAAAAATGAAAGCGTGCTACATTAAAAACACTATTTTTAAACGAGAGGATTTCTGAATAATGGGCGATTACAAGAAAGTCAAAGTTCCCTCCGGAGACAAGCTCGTGCTCGGCGCCAACGGCAAGATCGCGGCCTGCGATCATCCGATCGTCGGATTTATTGAAGGCGACGGCATCGGCCCGGACATCACCCGCGCCGCGATGCGCATCTGGAACGCCGCGGTTGAAAAAGCCTACGGCGGCAGACGCCGGATCGCCTGGATGGAGCTGTTCGCCGGCGAAAAGGCAAACCGCGTCTACGGCGAAAACACCTGGCTGCCGGACGAAACGCTGCAGGCCATCAGTGAATACATGGTGGCGATAAAAGGGCCGCTGACCACGCCGGTCGGCGGCGGAATCCGCTCGTTGAATGTGGCGCTGCGCCAGAAACTGGACTTGTACGTCTGTCTCCGTCCGGTCCGTTATTTTCCCGGAGTCCCGTCTCCGGTGGTGCATCCGGAACGTACCGACATGGTAATCTTCCGCGAGAATTCGGAGGATATTTACGCCGGCATCGAATGGCCGGCCGGTTCCCCCGAAGCGCAGAAGGTGATCGACTTCCTGTGCCGCGAGATGAAAGTTGATAAGATCCGCTTTACCGAAGAGTGCGGCATCGGCGTGAAACCGGTGAGCCGCGAGGGCAGCGAGCGGCTGATCCGGGCGGCGATGAACTATGCGCTGGAACACAAGCGGCGCAGCGTGACGCTGGTGCACAAGGGGAATATCATGAAATTCACCGAGGGCGCCTTTAAGAATTGGGGGTACGACCTGGTGAAGCGGGAGTATTCCGACGTGGCGGTCGCCGCATCGGAGTGCGACGGCGAAGCCCCGGATGGAAAAATACTGGTCAAGGACTGCATCTGCGACGCCTTCCTCCAGCAGATACTCACCCGGCCCGACGAATATGACGTGATCGCCACGTTGAATCTCAACGGCGATTATGTGTCGGATGCGCTGGCGGCCTGCGTCGGCGGTATCGGCATCGCGCCGGGAGCCAACATCAATTATCTTACCGGTCACGCGGTGTTTGAAGCCACCCACGGCACCGCGCCGAAGTACGCCGGGCTGAACAAGGTGAATCCGAGCAGTCTCGCGCTTTCCGGCGAGATGCTGCTGCGTTATATCGGATATGGCGAGGCGGCCGATCTGGTTACGCTTGGCATTGAGCGGGCCATCCGCGACAAGCATGTGACCTATGATTTCGCCCGGCTGATGGGACCGGCCGCGACCGAACTAAGTTGTTCCGCGTTCGCCGAAGCCGTCGTCGCCCGCATGTGATGGTCTTCTAAGAGAGAAAAGAGGAAATTATGAAACTTGCATCGTTTCTTAATCCGGCGCTGGTGTTTTGCCGACTTCAGGGCGCGACCCGGGAGGAACTCTACACCAACATGCTTGAACAGGCGCAGGGGCAGCTGCGCGAAAAGATTGTGATCCCGGATGTGGTGAGGGAGCTGGTTGCCCGTGAAGATGCGTTGAAGATACCCTACGATCAGGTGGCGATTCCGCACGTTCGTCTGGACTGTCTGCGCGACCTCTATATCCTGATCGGTATTCCGGAAAAACCGCTCAAGCTGACCGCTGACAGCATGTCGCCGGTGCGGGTGATCATTATGTCGCTCATCAGCGAGAGCACCAGCGCCAGTTATCTGAAAGCGCTGGCCGCGTTCAGCCGCTATCTTGCGCTGCCGGATAAAATAAACCGGATCACCGCCTGCGCGGACGGCATTGAGGTGATTTCCGTTCTGGCGGAGGACAATGTTCTGATAAACCGCAACATCACGGCCGAGGATCTGATGTGCCGGGATTATCCGGTAATTCACTCGGACGCCAGTCTGGCCTCGGCGCTGGACACCTTCTACCGCGAACGCCGACAGGTGCTTCCGGTGGTGGACTCCAATAATAAACTGCTCGGCGTGATTGACGCTACCGAGGTGATAAAGTCGTTCATTCCCGAATACATTTTCATGATGGACAACTTGAACTTTCTGAACAGTTTTGAGGTTTTTGAAAATATTTTCAAGGCGGAGGACAAGTTCTTCGTCAAGGATTTCGTTCATCCGGCCAAGATGATACTTGCGCCTTCCACGCCGCTGATCCAGTTCACCATCAGATTGGTGCGGCGCGAGGCCTACGCCGGATTTGTGGTTGACAAGGAAGGCCGGCTGCTTGGCGTGGTCGGCATCGGCAGTATTGTGCACAAAGTGCTGCGGGGATAAAGAAAGAACGGTTTTATTATTATGGATCTCGGATTTTGGTTGGCGACAATAATATTTGTCGGTACATATGTGGCGATTGCCTCGGAAAAGGTGCATAAGACGACGGCGGCATTGGTCGGCTCGTCGCTGATGCTGCTGCTGGTGCTGCCGGGGAATCACAACTCGATGCTGTTTCCGGCCGGCAATCCGGCCTGGCTTACCGGAGAGATGAACAGTCTGGTGACAACGCCGAACGATGTATATTCAAAATATACCAACTTCGATGTTATCTTCACGCTGGCCGGCATGATGCTGCTGGTGAATCTGCTCAGCGGAACCGGCGTTTTCCAATATGTGGCGATCAAGTGCGCCAAGGTGGCGAAGGGGTCGCCGATCCGGACGCTGGTGTTCCTGGTGGTTTCCACCGCGGTGCTGTCGGCCTTTCTGGACAACGTGACCACGGTGCTGCTCATTGCGCCGGTCACGATGATCGTGGCCGAGCATATGAGGCTGAATCCGATTCCGTTCCTGATGGCGGAGACGATGGCGTCAAACATCGGCGGAACCGCCACATTGATCGGCGATCCGCCGAACCTGATCATCGGCAGCGCGGCTGGTCTGGGATTTATGGAGTTCATTCTTAATCTGAGCTGGGTGATCGTTCTGATGATGGCGATTTACTGCGTGTTTCTGGTGATGCGTTATGGAAAGACCATGCATGTGACGGTTGAACAGCGGGCGCAGATCATGGAGTTGGATGAAAACGCGGCGATCACCGACCGCAGCAACATGCATCGCGGCGTGGCGGTTATCCTGCTGACGATCGTCGGATTTCTGCTGCACAGCGTTGTCGGAATCGAGCCGTGCGTGGTGGCGATGGCCGGCGCCGGTCTGGCGCTGCTGGTGTGCAAGGTCAATGTGGATCACGCGCTTGAGAAAATCGAGTGGAGCACGCTGTTCTTCTTTCTCGGATTGTTCGTGCTGGTGCGCGGCGCCGAGTACGGCGGGTTGATGAATCAGATCGGCGAATGGCTGAAGGGAACTTATTCCTGGCATCCGCTGGCGTTCATAATGACGATGATGTGGGTCAGCGCAATCGCGGCGGCGGTCACCAACAACGTCTCCTATACCGCGGCGATGGTGGCGGTGATCTCGGTCTATCTCAACGGCAATCCGGTGTTTGCCGGCAACGCTCCGCTGCAGGAGCTGGCGTGGTGGGCGCTGGCGCTCTCGGTTTGTCTGGGCGGCAACGGAACGCTGGTGGGCGCGGCGGCCAACCTGGTGACGGCCGGTATCGCGTCCAAGGCCGGGCATCACGTCACGTTCAAAAATTTTATGGTTTACGGCGTGCCGGTGAGCGTGGCGACCATGATTGGAGCTTCCGCCTACATCATAATCCGCTATTATATGTTGTGCCGGTAGGCGATGACGGTATTCCGGAAAGCGTGCGAAGCCGACATACCGGCGCTTACCCTGCTTTATCGCGAGGCGGGATGGCTGACGGCTGAAGCGGACGGTTCATTTATGGCGGTTGCCATGCGCAATTCGCACTGGACGGTGGCGGTGGACGAAGTGTCCGGCGTTGTCGGTTCGGCGCGCGCACTGTGCGATCATGCGAGCGACTGCTATATTCAGGATGTCGTTGTTGCTGAGAAATTCCGGAAGCGCGGAATCGCCTCCGAACTGGTGCGCCGGTTGACGGCGGAGGTTCGGAGCGAGGGGGTGGACTGGATCGGACTGGTCGGCGTTCCAGGAACCGGCGGCTTGTATGCCGGGTGCGGGTTTGAGCCTTTGCCCGGACATACCGCGATGAAATTGAAGGATTTTTGATATAAAATGGCTGAGCGGATAATCTTTATCCGGCACGGTTCGCTGCCGGCCGAACATTCGTCGGAGCTGATCGGCGTGTGCGATGTCCCGTTAAGCGGACAGGGCAGGGCGGAGGCCGCCGCCGCCGGACGCTGGCTGATGAAGGAGTGCGGCGACTGCGACGCGGTTTACGCCGGGACTTTGCGGCGGGTCGGCGAGACGCTGGCCGCCGCCCGCGAATATGCGCAATATCTGCCGGAGGAGAAACTCGACCCGCGGCTGAACGAAATGGATTTCGGAGACTGGAGTTTTACTCCGGCCCGGCTTCATCCGCCGGAGTCATGGCGCTGCGGCGATCCCGAATACGCGTTTCCGAACGGCGAGCGGATGGGTGATTTCATGACGCGCACCCGGAGTTTTCTCAAGGAGTTGACTTCGTCCGGTGCCAATAATCCGGTGGTGTTTTCGCATGGCGGGGTGATTATGGCGCTGCTGGCCGACCTGATCGGACTGGAGCGGTCGCATCAATTCAATATCTGGGTGTCGCGCGGGGCGGTGGCGGAGGTTGATATGATTTCCGGGCGTCCGCGTCTGCGGCGGATATTCCGTCCGCTGGACTTTTTCGGCTGATTCGTGGTGAACTGGCCATATTTCGGCGCGGCCGGAGAGGTAGTCTCCGGTCGCGCCGGTTTCATTTATTTTAGTGGCCGCGGCGTCAATCGCCGTTCATCATCGCGGCGATGTCGTCTTCCGGAACGGTTATCGGGCGGATGCCGAACGTTTCGACCAGCACACCGGCGACGCCGGGCGACAGGAAGGCCGGCAGCGTCGGTCCCAGCCGGATGTTTTTGAAGCCGAGCGCCAGCAGCGCCAGCAGCACGGCCACCGCTTTCTGTTCATACCAGGCGATATCGAAGGAGAGCGGAAGTTTGTTCACGTCATCCAGTCCGAACGCGTCTTTCAGTTTCAGCGCGATCAGGGTCAGAGAGTAGGAGTCGTTGCACTGGCCGGCGTCGAGGAGGCGCGGAATGCCGCCGATCTTGCCGAGTTCCAGCTTGTTATAGCGGTATTTCGCACATCCGGCGGTCAAAATTACCGTGTCTTTCGGCAGTTTTTTTGCCACCTCGGTATAGTATTCGCGCGATTTGTGGCGTCCGTCGCATCCGGCCATGACAACAAAGCGGCGGATGGCTCCCGATCTTACCGCGTCGACCACTTTGTCCGCCAGCGCCAGCACCTGATTGTGGGCGAAGCCGCCGATAAGTCGGCCGTTCTCCAGTTCGGTCGGCGGCGGACAGCGTTTGGCCAGTGCGATGATCGCGGAAAAGTCCTTGACGCCGCCCGGCTTGCGGTCGGCAATGTGCGGCACGCCGGGATAGCCGGCCATTCCGGTGGTGAAAATGCGGTTGCGGTAGCTGTCCTGAACCGGAGTTATGCAGTTGGTGGTCATCAGGATCGGACCGTTGAAGGCGGCGAATTCAACATTCTGGCGATGCCATGCGCCGCCGTAGTTGCCGTGGAGATGCGGATATTTTTTGAAGGCCGGATATGAGTTTGCCGCCAGCATTTCGCTGTGGGTGTAAACGTCCACTCCGGCGTCGGCGGTCTGATCCAGCAGCTCCTTGAGGTCAAGCAGGTCGTGGCCGGAAATCAGGATGCCGGGGCGGTCGCCGACGCCGGTCTTAACTTCGGTTGTTTCCGGGTTGCCGAAACGTCCGGTATTGGCGGCGTCCAGCAGCGCCATGGCGGAGACCGCGGTTTGTCCGCACTCCAGAACCAGCGCTGTGAGCTTGGCCGCGTCCGTTTCCGTGGCGGCGGCGGCCAGAGCGCGGAATATGAAGTCGTATATTGCCTGATCGGTGCGGCCGAGCACCGCGGCGTGATCGGCGTATGCGGCAACGCCCTTGAGCCCGTAGGTCAGCAGTTCGCGCAGCGAACGCACGTCGGGGTTTTCGCTTGACTGCACGCCGAGCGGCGCGGTGATCCGCCCGCCGTTCAGCAGTCGTTTCGCTGCGGCGACGCGGGCGGTGAGTTTGGCGTCATCGAAGTTGGCGTTGGTGATCGTCATGAACAGCGACTGCACAACGAACAGCCCGAGTTCGGCCGACGGCTTCCGCGTCAGCACCACCATTTTCAGAGCCTGTATAAGCTCATCCTGAAGATTTGCGGTTTCCGCTTTTTTCCCGCACATCCCCTGAACGGTGCAGCCGGAGTTGCGGCAGGTTTCCTGACACTGAAAACAAAACATGCTCATTTTCTACTCCTCTCTCTTTTCTTCAGATTGCTCCAATATTTACTTCAGCGTTCCGTCGATTCCGACGGTGATTACCTTAAGCGGTATCGTCCTGCCCGATTTTTCCAGCGCCCGCTTTACAATCGCCTCCGTTCCGCCGCAGCATGGGACTTCCATCTTTACCACAGTGACCGAATGGATGTTGTGCCGGGCGAAGATGGCCGTCAGCTTCTCCGCGTACTCGTTCAGATTCGCGTCAAGTTTCGGGCAGAATACCGCCAGTATCCGGCCGCGCAGAAATTCGCCGTGAAAGCCGCCGCGGGTATAGGCGACGCAGTCGGCGGCCACCAGCAGGTCGGCGCCGTCAAAATAATCGGCGTCGGGATTGAGCAGACGCAGCTGAACGGGCCACTGCCGCAGCTCGGTCGTTTCATCTCCGGCCTTCGGCGCGACATCGGCGGCGGCCGGCATATCATGCTTCAACTTGCGCGCCAGCGAGCCGGGACAGCCGCACGGAAGTTTCTTCTCCGGTTCAAAGTCCGGCACCGGAATCTGATTTTCCTTAAGATAGCCGACCGCGCTCTCCAGCAGTTTGAATTCGCCGTGCGAACGCAGATGGCGCAGATGGG
This sequence comes from Victivallaceae bacterium, assembly GCA_028709805.1. GTDB lineage: Bacteria > Verrucomicrobiota > Lentisphaeria > Victivallales > Victivallaceae > CALXXL01. Next base: position 5,681 of record JAQUTL010000029.1, on the reverse strand, counting down.
CCGCAATGGTGTTTGCACCCATCCGGACGATGTTGGCCATGACTTTGCGTTCGTCGTACGGCTCGGCTTCGCGTTCAACCACGGTTATCGCGCCGAGCGGACATTCTCCGATGCAGGCGCCGAGGCCGTCGCAGAACAGATCGCTGACCAGTCTGGCCTTGCCGTCGATCACCTGGAGCGCCCCCTCCGGGCAGTTCGGGATGCATTGGCCGCAGCCGTTGCATTTTTCTTCGTCAATGGCAATGATTTTTCTTTTCATCGTGCATTCCTTTCCGCCGGCGCGAGCATCTTGGTCAGCGCGGCCAGCAATTCCTCTCCTTTTGCCTTCAAGTCAAAAATTCCGCCGGACATTCCCCACTGCTTTACCAGCAGGCGAACCGGACCGAACACCAGTGGAAACAAAATTTCCGGAGCAATGTCACTCCTGATTTCCCCCAGCTCCGCCGCTGCCGCGAAGTCGGCGCACATCCGGGCGCGGTGACGATGACGCATCTCCATGCAAAGCCCGGAAAACTCCGGATCGTCCATGAACAGCTCTTCTGAAAACATCACTCTGGCCAGCGGCGGATTTTCCGTCGCCTGTTGAAGCCGGTCGCGGACGAATGTTTTTACCGCCGCCAGCCCGCGGCTGTCGCCGGAATGTTCCGGAATACCTTCGTCGAACCCCTTTATCAGCGCTTTGACGATTTCCGATTTGCCGTTGAAATGACGATACAGCGCCGGTTCGCTCACCCCCAGTTTCGCCGCAATTTTTTTCATCGTCAGATTCTGTATTCCGCCATCCGCGATCAGGGTCAGCGCCGCCGCCACAATCTCATTCTGCCGGGCTGTAAGTATCATCGCGACTCTCCTTATTAGTTATCGATCACTAACACAATATCACAATTCTAAAAAAAGTCAAGCGGCGACTGGCTGAATGCTGATACTGAAAGTGTAAATTCAGCCTATGTCGCCGGTTTTTATGAATGTCGGATGCAGGGACGCCGGCGCCGAAACCGCAAGAGGACAGTACCACTTGTGAGGAGGCGGTCTCGACGCGGCATCCGGAATCTTCTTTTTTGCGACGGCTTCAACCCGTGAATGCGGCGGACAGGATTCTTACGACGGTGTTGTCCTCATTCCCGCCGCGCTTCCAATTCGGAACAATTTTCCGGTTTTGCTCCGACAATTTTCTCCATCTGATCCAATATATCATATTGAAAATACAAATACAAGAGCCGCATTGAAAAAAATCAATGCGGCTCGATCGCCAAGAAAACCCCTATTTTCGATTCAATGTGTCGGCGCGCGACGTATATGCGGTATGCAGCAGTTCCTCCGCCGTTTCGCTGAGCGGCCGGCCGTAAAATTCACGATACAGCTCCTGGATTTCCGGATTGTTGTGGCTGCAGCGCACCGGCAGCGCGGCATCGCGCTCATAGATGGCGGCCATACGGGCGGCGATGATTTTATCGCGTTTCATGTTGTCGCATTTCGGCTGTCCGCCGCCGCCGATGCAGCCGCCTTTACAACTCATGATTTCGATGAAGTCGTATTTTTCGGCGGTGGACTCAAAGTCTGCGAGCAGCATTCTGGCGTTGGCGGTGGTGTGGGCGGCGCATACCCGGATGGCGCGGCCGGCGATTTCCACAACGGCTTCCCGAATATCATCCATGCCCCGCACCGGTTTCAGGTTGAGAAATTCGGTGGGCGCCTCCTTGCCGGTCAGCAGAAAATGCGCGGTGCGCAGCGCCGCTTCCATTACACCGCCGGTGTTGGCGAACAGGACGCCGGCGCCGGAGCCGAGCAGCCGGTCATACGGCGTGTCTGGAAGCGATGCAAAGTCGATTCCGTCCTCCTTCAGCCAGGAGGCAAGTTCGCGGACGGTGATGATGGCATCGAAATCGCGTATGGACGGATCGCCGATTTTTCGTCCGGCGGCATTGAATTCCGAACGGGTGATCTCAAATTTTTTCGCGGTGCACGGTGTGACCGCCACATTGAAGACCGAGGCTGGGGCAATGCCGAATTTTCCGGCGTAAAACGCTTTCAGCGTCGGTCCGCTCATCAGCAGCGGACTGCGCGAAGTGGAAAGGTTGCCGAGCCGCTGCGGGTAAAACAACTCGACAAATTTTACCCAGGCCGGACAGCAGCTGGTGAACATCGGCAATACCGCATTTTTCGGATCGGCGAGCCGCGCGGCCAGTTCGGCGGCCTCTTCCATAATAGTGAGGTCGGCGGCGAACGTGGTGTCAAACACATATTTGAACCCGAGTTTTTTCAGTGCGGCCACCAGTTTCCCTTCGCTGAACGAACCGACCGGCAGTCCGCACGCTTCGCCGATTCCCACCCGGGTGGATGGCGAAGTCTGAACGAACACCGTTTTGCCGGGGGTGTTCATCGCCGCTTTTACTTTCGGGACGTCGCGTCGCTCATGCAGGGAATTGACCGGGCAATAGTTGATGCACTGCCCGCAATGGATGCAGATGCCGACGTCACCGTTTTTTTCCAAACTGAAATGCCCTGCCACCGACTGGCGTTCTCCGCAGATTCTGGCGCACTGACCGCATTGAATGCAAAGTTCCTCATCGCGTACAATCGCCGGATCGTCCGGTTCAATCGGCACCCGGATGGCTGTGGATAAATGCTTCATAATAGACTCCTGTTTTCAAATGTCTTTTGAATGGATGCAGATAAAATACCATGCCGCTGGGTACAGTCAAATAAAAAAGATTTAAAATAGTTATTGTTTTTTATTTTTCAGAAAGTCTCAGCCGGTTTCTTTGAAAATGCGAATTTGACAATATTCGTATTGTCCTGAATTTACCTTTCGCAATATCCAACCAAAATCCACGCGGCTTAACTGTTCCTGTTTTTGCGGCAATGCCGGCTTCTGTTTTCAAATATTTTTTTGAATGGAGGCGGATAAAATATCACTCCGCGTGGCGCTGCCCGTGTCGGGGGGGGCGTTTTGTGCGGCATTCGGCCGAAAACGACCGACTTGATTGATCTTGGGCTATTGATTGCGTTTATCGCGTTTTATTTCTGCCGGAACGGATTCTTTTTCCGGTTGTGGCCGCTCGGCGCGATTGTTATATTTATTGCGCGTCCAATAACATCCGGTGCCGTGTCTGCGGGCGGAGTGCCAACTGAATCTGGACTAACTGTCGGTGTTTCCCGGCGAATCCGATGACTCCTGTGTGTCCGATTTGCTTTGAAACGCCCGGCTTACCCGGAAGAAACGTCCGTCGTAAGCGTTGGAGATGCCGTGCCGGCTTCCGGCGGTTCATCTCCGGTGCCGGACAAGACGGATGCCGGCTGTACGCAGAAAAGAAAAACCGCCGGCAATAAATAAAAATACGCTGTTTTCATAATCAACGTTCCCGGTGTGATTGTGTCAATATAGCATAGGGGCAGCGGTTTGCAAGTCTACTGCGCGGGACGGGAAAACGGCACTGCCGGGGTTCTCACATTGGCGTGCATGCGGATTGACCGCCGTTGTTTATGTGATATATTACAGGGAATGATTTTACATTGAATGGCGGCGGAGATGAATGAAAAAAATTTGAAAACATTGTCCGGCGTTTGGCGTTGGTTCATGGCGGCGTTGGGGATTGACTGCGTTTTGATTCCACTTGTCGATTTCAGTGAACGCGGTGAGATCATACTTTTACCGCTCTGCTCACTCATTGCGATTGCAGCGCTCATATTATTTTTTCGGTTGATTTATATTTATTGGTCGCTCATCCCGGCGGAAGATCGCTGGATCGGGCCGGATGCGGCGTTGTTGCTGCTGCTGGTTCCGTGGCTCAACATATTATGGTATGGAATATTGGTGATCCGGCTGTCATTGTCATTTGACCGGGCGGCCGGAGACGAACGGTTTTATTGTCTGCCCATCGCTATTGCCCATGTGACGCTTTTCGCGACAATTATTCTGTTTTTTCGATTCGACCTGTCCAGTGGAATTATATTGGCCGTTCTGTTTGCCGTCATGCTGTTCCAAATGCAGAGAGCCGCAAAGTCGATACTCCGGCGGTCGGACCGGCTGGAGAAGCTTCCCGGCGGCGGGTGTATGATTACGGTTATGATTATTGTGCTTGCTGCGTACGTTCTTTGCATTGCATTTGAGATTATTCATAATTTCGGACGGTCGGGGCGCCGCGGTGATAGCCGGCCGGCGATGACGGAACAACGCCGGTTTCCCGCGGATCATTCCGCTGAACCGGCTTATCCATCGGAACCGGAATTATAAAAAACGCTCCGGGGGCCATTTTTCAATATTGTTTTTTAGGCAAAAATATGTTGCGCATAAGCATGTTGAGCTGCATGGGGACGCTTAATTTGGAATGGAGATAAGAGGATTTTATGCGGCTGGATATTCCGCCCCGTGTGATGGCGGTCGGACGTCGGTTGTCAACTGTTTTTCGTAAGTTAAGAACCGGGTTTTGCGATGTCATGCCTTAATCAACAGTTCCAATGTCATGCGCCAACATCAACTGCCGCGATTATATTGCAGAATGGGCGGAAATAAGGTGTTTTTCGCGTTATTCGAGCCACTGTTTTCTATTTTATATAAATCGTTTAATATCTAGCTATATAAATATGTTACAGCTTTATTTTTTTGCTTTGTTTTTTTGATATTTCATATTTTTGCAAAAAAATATTTTTTGCTGTTGACTTTTTATTTTATTGTGTTATCATAGGAGTAAATAAGATTTTTTACGGGGGGTGTTTTTATTTATGATTGCTTTGTGTAGAGGATGATTTATTTTATAAAACGTTTCAGTTTTTGTGATGCTCGTAACAAAGATGAAAGGATCGGGCAAAATGGCTTACACGACTCCAGTGGAAAACATGACGGTTACCGGAGAAATTATTGATTCCGGTACACAGGTGGTTGGTAACGGCGGCAAGGCATCTTCTTGCGAAGTAATGGCCGGCGCGGTGCAAACCGTTACTTCCGGCGGCGTTATTGCCGGAACGTTTGGCGCCGGCAGTGTCCAAGTTGCTGGCGGTACCGCCTCCAATATCGTTCTTTCCGGCGGCGTGATATACGGCGCCGGAAATATTGACGGAATCGCGCTGTATAACGACGCCTGGGCGCAGTTCAAAAGCAACGTCAAAAACGTTTCCGCTTTCGACTACGCAAAATATGAAATTATGGACGGCGTGGCGAACGGCATGCTGATTGATGCGTCCGGATACGATCCGGCGGTGGATGACGGCGCCTATGTGCTGATTATGCGCAACGGCGGCGGCGGCACTCCGGCCGTGGCCAATCTTACATTGCAGAACGGCGGTTCGGCCCACGTTTACGACGGCGGCCTGATTTCCGGCTGCACCGTCAAAAACGGCGGCGTGCTGTATATGATCGACCGTGATCTTACCGGCATCGCCTATGACTGGCTTGGCAATCAGGTTGACATGAACGGAACCCTGCAGAACTGCACCGTTGAGGCCGGCGGCACCTTGTATATCGGCGGTTCGGCCGCCACTATTCAGAATGCCACCATCAAATACGGCGCTATGGTCGACGGCTTCAGCGTTTCGCAAAAACTCATCGGCGTAAAAGTTGTCATAGGCGGTCATTATTGAGTTCAATTGTTCAGAAAAATACCGTGACACTTTTCTCAATTTAATAATTTGGCAATCAATCACATACACCGTTGTATGCAATTTTGCCAACGAACCTAAAATAG
>JAQUTL010000028.1 GCA_028709805.1 Victivallaceae bacterium | reverse complement strand
CTATTTTAGGTTCGTTGGCAAAATTGCATACAACGGTGTATGTGATTGATTGCCAAATTATTAAATTGAGAAAAGTGTCACGGTATTTTTCTGAACAATTGAACTCAATAATGACCGCCTATGACACAGCATCTATTTCGCGTATTTCCTGGAATCGCTGATAGGCTGCCTCAAGGTCATCGTAGAACGTTTCCGAATCGAAATTTTTGGGATAGTCCTCCTCCGGCAGATAGCAGTCAGCCAGCATCGTGCCGTCATACTGAAGCTCGCCGTAGAGCAGACACCCGCATTCCTCATATTTTATATAGCATTCGGCAACCGGAGCAATCTCACGCAGGAATTTGATTAGGGCGATGAACTCGTCATTCGAGAAGCCCCATTTTACCCATCCGTCAAGCGTTACCGCCGTCCCGCAATTTTCAATTGCCGAGTCGAACAGATAACGCTGGCTTCCGATGAATATTCCGATGTGCTGGGCGTCCGCTTCTTTTTGCAAGGAGATCAGTCTGTCGAAATGTTTTTGCGCCGAGGCGTTGTCAACCGATTTGACTCTGATATTTACTGAACAGATATTTGCCATGGTTTCCCTCACTCTACGTTCACATACCGCATGATGCATTGGAGCAGCTCATCGTAATTTCCGGCCATGGCTTCCGCCGTGAATCCCTCGATGAATGCCGTGTCGTATCCGGCGCGCCGCAACGCCTGCCGGACTCTGCCAAGCAAGGCGAACGCATTCCCGTCGGTATTGACAAGCCGGATGGTGACATTCGTGATGGGATATTTAGTGTTATTCGAATCGACCAGCTCGCTTTCAAATTCGTAGAGGTCTTCGTCATGCTCCGGACAGGCATACGCATAGTCCGGTGTCGTGGTCGGGATAACCGCCGTTCTGCAACGGCGGCACACTCTGATTACACTCATTTCAGCCTCCCGTTCTTGCCCGGCCAGCCGACACCCGGAAAATTATAGTCGCCATGCCGGACGGCTTCCATTTCGGCATCGGCGGCTTTTCGGTAGTCGGGATGCTGGCGTTCCTCTTCCGAACACTTTTCGCAGAGGCAGTCGGTGTTGAAGCGTGACATCTGCCGTGATTTCCCTTCAAGGGAGGCATTGCATCTGTCGCAGAATTTGGTGGTGAAGAATCGGTCGGGCATTTTCAGTTCCTTTCGCTGGTGAGCGGGATGAAGGTGAATTTGGGCTCCGGTACGTCCGCCGGTTCGACCCAGTCGATGATTTTTTCAAGGTTCTCTTTGTTTTCGTGGAGTACGCCGAACCGGTTGGCGTTGCCACCGAGGATGACAGCGTTTCCGGCGATGATGAGGTCTGTGCCGTAGAAGGTGAACGCGCCGGTGATTTTTCGGCATTTTGCTTCCTCGTCGCAAGCCATGATTACGCCTCGGTCGAGTTCGACCGGCTGGACGAGGTCGCATCCGATAAGGTCGTACAGCCCTTGCAGGGATTTGTTGGGATTCGGCACGTCCACCTCTTCGATGGTGCGGTCAGTCGGGTTGATTTTGATTCCACGCATGATTATATCCTTTCGGTTGCGCCGAGGGATTGTACCCTCGGCTGTTGGTTTTTATTCGGCATCCGTGCTGTTCGGGTCGGGCGTGTAATTATGCTCTTGGTATTCCGCGATGCCCAGCATTCCGAGCAGCTCGTTCATGACTTCCTCAATTTCGATTTCGTCCTTGAGGATGACCTCGTCCGGATTGATTCCGGCGTGGAACCAGCCGGTTCCCTCAATGCCGCTCTTGAGTCCTTTGGTGTTGCCGCAGTCTTTCGACGTTTGGATAAGGTTCCAGACCAGCCCGGCGATTTTCTTTTTTCTTGCATCGGTCATTTTCGTATCTCCTTGAAGGTTATTCGGTTGCGTTGCACTTCTGTCTACAGTGCTTAATTAAGCATTCCAATGCGTTAATAGCCAATACGTTATCGAAGATATATTGAAGAAAGAACGATAAAAGAAAAGCCCGGCGAGAGGCATAAAGCGCAGTCGCCGGGCTTGCGGTTATTTAGACGCGGGAACGGATTCGGAATCGGTCTTGGACAGGGCTTCCACGACCTTTCCTGCATCCGCACCGGCCTTCACGAGATCGACGGCGGCTCCGTTGATCTGCCGACCGATTTTGACTTTGAGCGTCCCGTCGGTGGAGACGGCGGCGCTGCCGGATTTCTCCGTGCCGCTTGCGCCGTTTGCATCGGTTTTTCCGGTCACCTCGATTTCGACGTTGTCGCGGGTCACCGCCGACAGGATTTTCCCGTAGCGGAGATTGAAGGACGCGGTGTAATTTTCGGGATTGATTCCGGCGTCGAAGCCGACGCCGTCGCCATACTGAACGGCGTTATGTCCACACCCGGCGAGGAGACAGACGACAAAGACAGCCGTCCCGACAAGAAACAGATTTTTCATCAAATTACCTTTCCGCCGCTTTGCGGCTTTTTTGACAGACTGCGCATTCGCACGGCGAACACCATGCCTTCCAGCCGAAGAGCTGGCAGACGTTGCCGAAGCGGCGCGCCTGATTCATTACGATCCAGCGTCTCGGATTGTACCAGCCGAACCGCGCCTTGGCAACGGCGTATCCGTTGTGCTTGAAACGCTCGTTGGACGCCGCGAACTTTTCCTTGCTTCCATCGCTCTCGTGCCACTCGATGTCGTGGATGAACGCCACGACCGCGAGGGACGGATGGAGCGCCGAAATGGTGTTTCTGAGCCACTCCGGGAACGCGTCCGGGCCGATGCCGTTGTAGATGGCGGCGAGTTCCGCCATCGTGTATTTGCCGATGATTTCCCGATTTTCGAGCTGAAATTCCCCGGCCTGGTGTTTCAGCTCCTTGATTTCCCTTAGACGATTCATACGCCTCCTTTTACAGTTGAATCACGGTTGGAGTTCCTGACGCATAACCTGCGGGATCAAGCGTCCACGCCGTCACCTGCCACGGATGTTCGCATATCTGCCCGGAGCTGTTCCACAACACCATACCGAATTCCGAATCGTAGATTTCCCAACAGCCGTCTATGGTTGGCCGAATTTGACACCCGGTCGTGCTAAGGTAAATGCCGTCGGCCTGCCTGATGTATTTACCGAGCGGCTGCGGCGGGTCGATATCGGAACCAAAAAGCGAAACCGCATCGAGCGTAACCGCGGCGCTGTCCGGATTCAGGCAGCGCCACGCCGTGTCGTGCCACCAGAGTTTCCGGGTGGCGGCAACGTAATAGAGCTTGTTCAACGGCGCCAGCAGCGCGGTTCTGGCGGCGTCGGTGGCGAGCGTGACCAGGTCGGTGATCTTTATGCGCGCACCGGACAAGTCGGCGTAAATTTCACATGCGTCCGGAACCACGATCAAGCTCCCCGACTCCACCGCTTCGGACGCAAGCGCATTGGCTGAGCGCGCCTTGGGAACGAACAACTCGTTTGCCATTTTTCTACTTCCATTTCGTAATTGACGCCGACCCCATTGACGAGATGGCCCCGGTCAGCGTTGAACTCACCGTGCTGATGCGGGTGTTCAGAGTTGAACTTGCGTTGTTGACGGAGGTGTTAAGGCCGCTGGAAACCACGTTGCACCTGCTGTTGACCGCGAGTTCGGTGGCAAGCGTCGTGCCGGTCGGAGCCGCCGCCAGCTCCGCGCCGCCCGGCTTGAACGTGCTCAGCTGAATGCCGCCCGCCGCGGTGGTCAGCGCCACATATCCTGCCGAACCGGTTGCCACCTTGTCGATTTTTGCTGAGTTCAGCGCACCGGATGCATTGCTGATCCCGGCATTCAGCGAACCGCTCGCGGCATTCAGGCTGCTCTGAAGCGCCGAGCTCGCGGTGTTGACCTTTGTCTGTGCGGTGGTTCCGGCGCTGGTCAGCAGACTGCCGCCGTAGGTGACGACCGCCGCTCCGGTTACCAGACTCGTATTGTTGCCCACCGCGCCGGCGGCGGAGACGGCGAGTCCGCCCGATGAGTTAACCAGATGCCCGCCGTCATGGAGGTTCAACCCCACATGGACTTTGTATCCCTGCACCGACACCTCGGTCGGTCCGGCAAACAGGTAACTGGAAGCGGGGCTGTTCACAGCCGCGTTTGGCAGTTGCCACAAATTACCGTCGAGCAGAACATAGGCACCGGGGCCGATATTGGCGGAAAGGTCGGTAACCACGGAAAGCATGGTGTGGGTGAGACTGGGCCCGTCGACTCCAATGGTCAGGGTTCCCGCCTGTGTCATAAGCATAAAAGAGTCGCCGTTGCGGACAATGACTCCGGACGCGACAACCATTCCATCGTTATAACTGCGGTACGCAACTTCGTTTCCGACTGCTGGGTTGAACGCGCGCTCGCCTTCTCCGGTATAAACATCGACCAGCGACGAGAGGTCGATAACCGAGCTGGAAACTTCGCCGCCTCCGGCGTTGTCGGTAAAGATGGTCAAAGTGGCGTCATCAGGGTTGAAAAAGGTGCTGGTGACCAGCCCGTTTACGCCGAGACTGGCCGACTGAACCGATCCGTTGAAGCGGGTCATTACCAGCATCCCGTTGTCGATTGAAAGCGACTTGAATCCCGATCCGTAGGTGTTGGTGTCCGCGATCCGGCTGGCCGGCAGACCGGTGTACTGAACGCCGCCGGACGCATCGGTCTGCACCACATATCCGGCGGACCCGGCGGCGAGTTTGTCGAGCTTGGCGGCGGCGCTGGCGGCGAGCGAACTTGAGACGGTGGTGATGCGGGTGTTCAAAGTGCTTGACGTGGCGCTGACAGCGCCGTTCAATGTAGAGCTGGCTGTGCTGATCGCGGTATGAACCGCTTTGGCGGTCGGAAGCTGATCGTCGGTGCTGGAAGCGCCGACCGCGGTCGTCACCGGGCGGATCAGGACATCGCATCCCGTCGTCGTATAGCGTCTGCACTCCATAGTATCGGGCTTAAAGTAGAGTACCCCGACCAGTGCTGACGCCTGCGCCGGAAAGTTTTCGGACGACATCAGAATTGTCACCGCGCCCGGATAGAGGGAGCGTCCCACATAGATTTGTCTGACATCTTCAACCCACGAAACCTGATTGTCGCCGACCGTGTTGTCATTGTTGAATGCGGTCAAAGCGGCGTAATAAGCCGGAATAAAAGTTGAACCTGAAGCAGGCATGTTAATTATCCTTTCTGAGGTTTTTTCTGATGTATGTAATCACCGCGTTCCAAGTGGGAATCCGGCGGGCGTCGCGTCTGCCGTCCGGCGATTCGACGGTAAAACCAAGGCCGGAATTTTTCACGCCGCCCGCACCGTCGGCGACGAGTATTTCGTTTTCAGATGCTCCGGCGATATTGATTCCCGCGCCGGGTTCGCCTTTGTCCCCATTCTCGCCTTTAGCGCCCCGTTCCCCCTTTTCGCCGCGTTCCCCCGGCGCGCCGTCTTTGCCATTTGAACCGTTCAGTCCGTTTTCACCGCGCTCTCCCTTTTCACCTTTTTCACCGCGCTCGGATTTGACCGCCGTAAAGGTCTGCCCGCGGTCGAACGAGAGCCACAGCGAGTTGTCCCCGTCCTCCAGATAGAGCATGATTCTTGTGGTGCCGGCTATTGCGGTTTTCATGATTCACCTACTTCCATGTTAAGTTTTTCCTCTGAATTTTCAGCCAGGTTCTGCCGCCGTCCAGCGAATATTCAATTTCGCCGGTGGCGACGTCCACCCGGGTCAGACGGCGCTCGCCGTCCAGTTTACTGTAAAAGATTTTGTATTTTTCTTCACTCAACTCAATACCGCCTTCCAGCCGTCCATTATTTCAATTTGTCCGAAATCCACCTCAAGCCCGACCGCCGTCCAGCGGACGATAATCAGCGGATCCTCGGTGCAGATCAGCCCGTCGGGATTGATGAGCTGAACCATGCATTCTCGGTCAATATCCAAATCGGAGAATCCCTTTGCCCAGACGCCGTTTTGCACCTCATCCGAAATTATCGGCACCGAACGCGAGGCGAGCGAGCCGTTGACCAGCGCCAATGCCTCGGCGGAGGCTTTCAGCGCGTTGTTTGCGGTGGCCAGCGCGGTTTTCACCAATGCGTCCACCTGGGTTTTCCGGTAAAAATCCGGCTGGACGGGTTCCGGCGGCGAGCCGCCGATGTCTCGCCGGTTGTGGATAATCGCGGAAAACTGGTAGACCGTGTCCGGTTCGGATTTGCCGGCGGGAATACCGGTTATTTCAATGCCGATTGGCAGCTTCGGCCTGTCGCCGAGCGCCGCCGCCAGTGGAACGGTGTCAACGCCTTCAAAGGTGAAAAACAGCGTATTTCCATCGACAATGTACGACGATGACCGCAGAAGAACCGGCGTCTTCGCCTTGAAATCCTGCGCGGCGACGGCGCTCCAGACCCGCGAACCGGCGTCTTCGCCATTCACCCCGTCAAGTTCGGCTTCAAGAATGAACGCCACGCCTCTGGTGATCACCGGCGGCATCGGCAGGCTTTTCCGGTTGTCGCCACCCGTTAAGGTCGAACCATTGTTTTTTGCAAGTTTTATTTTGATGTTTTCCATTTATCCCACATAGTTGATGGTTGCGCCGGCACAGCTGGCGATGTTGGTTGCGGAACCTCCGGCCGAGACATACAGCCTGCCGCCGGATGAGACGGTGAACGAATCGATGCTTCCGCCGTACTGCACATAAAGATTGCCGCCGGAAAAAACCGTTCCGACGTTTGATTTGCCGCCGGAGCTGACGATCTGAACGCCGCCGGAAAGAATGGCGGTGCAGCTCGCCGAGCCGCCGTTCAGAATGGTCTGCGAGCCGCCGTTGAGTGTTCCCGATGCCGCCATGCCGCCCCAGCTGACGATCTGGTGCTGGCGGCTTTCAATTGGAAAATTCAGGCTGGAGCCGGAGGCGGCGAGGAATGTTCCGCCGGGGCAGCTTCCGGTCAACGCGGTCTGAGAGTCCGGACCGAACAAAACCGGAATGAATACGATGCCGCCCGAATGCAGGATGACATCCCGGCTGATTCCGCCGGAGCTGACAAAATGTGACGCGCCCGGCAAAACTTCAACATTAAAAGCCGAGGTTCCGCTTGAAACCGTCAGCGAAGTGCCGGAGTCCAGCCTCACGCCGTTCAAATACACGCCCGGTGAAGCATAGAGGCTCCCGCCGCTCTCAACCGCGACGCCCGCCGCCGAGCCGCCGTTTGAAACGTTCAACTCACCGCCGCACATCACCGCGGCGGAGCGCACGGTTCCGCCGGCCGCCGTGAGCGCGCCGCGGCTGTTGATCACTGCGGTGGAAACAATGCCCCCGGAATACACGCGGAGCGTACCGCGGCTGTTGATTACGGCGCTGGCGATGATTCCGCCGCGGCTGACGGCGGCCGATGTGTAGTCGTTTACCATACAGCCGTTCACCGCGCCTCCGAGCCAGACGGTCATAGAATTATTCTGCTGTTGAAACAGCACTATATCGCTCATCGCCATGCCGCTGGACGTCGGAGTTGAGCCGGAAAAAACGAATACTCCGCACCCGCCCTGAATCGGCTCGACGGTAATGGTTCCGCCAAAGCCCAACGGGTTGAATTTGCAGGGAATTTTCATTTTTACGCCTCATAACTGTAAGCGTAGCTGACGTACAGTTTCAGCTTGTTCGCCGCGGCGGCATTATAAATTCCACGAATTACGAATACATGGACGGTAGCCGCGGTGTTCAGTCGCGCCAGAACAGCCGGAATATCAATTTGCACCATGTCGCCGGTGTTAATGGCGGTGAGGTCGCGGGCGCATTTTACATGATACTCCCAGGTGAAAAAATCACCGGAGGCTCCGGTGTAATTGCTTTCGTCGCCGTTTTTGACCGAAGTGAAAACCATTTCCAGCGTATCGGCGGTATTGACGGCGCCGTTGATAAGAACCGGCGCATCCAGATACAGTGACGCCGGGTTGCTTTCGGTTCTGGTCTTCTGCCGCGCGCCATCCGTTATTCCGGTCATGCCGTGGGAGTGAGCCGCCGGTGCGAAAGTTTCCGGTTTGCCGGTAATCGCACTCCACGGCAGGCTTTCGGTCACACCGTTGTCGCCGAGATATTTCACCCAGACCGCGCCGGCGAAGTCGGAAGCGGCGGGAGTGATCGGCGCCGCCGTGTGAATCTCCGCCCGATATTTCAGAGAATTCGACGGCGCAAGAGAAAATCCGGTTCCGTCCGGCTCGGCGGCGTAGGCGACATACATATAGGCGTCGCGCCCGTCGTTTCCGGCGGGCAGTTTCACCGCCTTGCTCCAGACTGACGCCGCCGAAGCGCCACTCCTGAAGCTGAAATAAAGATCGCCGGCCGCCTGATTGTCGTGCCATGCCGTTCCGTCGGAGGAAAACCGCAGAACCATGCCGGAGGCGATCAGGCTCCGCACCTGCGATTCATTCAAATACCCGGCGGCGATTTCAGTCGGGTCGCCGGAGGAGATGATGCGGTTTCTTACCGTGAATCCTTTGATCTGCAAAACAAAAATCAATTTGGCGTCGGCGTCATAGCCGCATAGTTCGCCGTTCAGCGACAGCGTTTCGGCGGCGCCGAGCGCCGCGGTCAATTCTTCGGTGTTCATATTGGAAACCGGAATCGCCACTTCGGTGAAAGTTTCGTTGCCATCGGCAACTTCGTCCGCGGTTATGGCGGCATTGTCCGCAACGATTTTGTGAGTGGTCGCCGCGTCGAAATCCGTGTCCATGGCAAACTGCCACGAGACGACGCCGGACAGAGATTCGAAGTCGTATGCCTGATCCGCGTCGCTTGCGGCGAACAGCCGGAGCCTGAGCCGGACCGAAGCCCCCAGAGCCAGTGTCGGCGGTGAAGCGTCCATGGCGTTGGCACGATCGCGCACCGTTCCCAGCGTCTCGTTCGCGGCGACGTAAATTATTATTTCCTGCATTTACAGAGGTTCTCCATCGATTTTTATTTCTCCGTTTTTCTCGATTTTTACATTGCAGACGGTGGTGTAGTCGTCATCCGCCTTCGGATAGCTCCGGCTGGGAAAATATTTCCCGAACACCCATATCTCCATATTTTCAATCTCGGGATACGGACTGTGGCCGTCGTTCCAGCGCAGTTTCACGTCGAAGCCGCCCGGCGACATGTCGACAAAATAAAGCTTGCTGAAGCGGCCGGCGGAATCGTTCCGCGAAATAAAGCGCCGCATTCCCGGATTCAGGTCTATGCAGCCGGGGTGCTGAAAACCGTCGGTTTTGACCGCAATGTGAAAACAGGTATTTTGAGCAGTCAGCAGTTTCCCTTTTCGGGTGAGAATCCTTCCGTTAAAGCCGGTCGCTATTCTCATAAGCTCACCGCGCCGCCCAGCGGACATTCCGCGGTCTCAAGGATGACCGCCACCGGAACATTGAAGCTGTGACAGCGGACGGCGCCGCCCGTCGTCTCCACCGCGCCCACCGGGAAGTGGTTGGCGTCCGGTTCGGCAAACATCAATATCGGTTCGCTCCACTCGCCATTGGCGTTCAACTGCGCGTGAACGCAGATAATGCCGTTTTGCGGAACCAGCTTCGCGGTCCGCACAGTCATGAATTTGCCGTTGCAGCTGGCATAGCCGGATGCTACATTGACGAGATTCAAGACCGCGTCAAAGGTCGCGGCAAACGGCCCGTCGGCGGCACAATCCGATTGGGCTCCAGCCCGGAGCAGCAGTGCTTTCATTTGGATTCCGGTACTGTTCGATTTCCCGATCATGCGGCAGCTGCCGGACGCCGCCGACGCCAGTTTGCCCGAGCCGTCCGGAACCGCGTATTCATGGGAAGTGTCAAGCACATTTACCCGACCGCGGGAAAGTCCCGAAATAACGGCGCTTCCGAGTTCGCCGGGGATCACCGGCTGTTGAACGATGCCGGAAATGTCATCGCCGGATTCCGCCGGAAACGCCGAAAACACCAGGGCGGCGCAGTCGCTTATTAATAATGTGTCAATGCGCACCGCCGAAAAGCCGGTCATTGCCGCGACACCGTCGTTGCGGATCATCACCTCGACGGCCGGAGAACCGCCATAGCCGGTGCGTTGATTCAGCGTATTGTTTTTCACCAGTTCCGCCGCGTTTACGACGCTGTTCCAGTCGGATGCGCGGATTGCCAGCTTTTCTCCTTTTACCACCTTTTTCATCGGCCCAGCCCCAGTTTCCCGAAGTCGGCGAATTCATACACCCGCTCGCAGTAGGCGGCACATGGGCGTTTGACCAGGGTGTCGTTTCCAACATTGTCGGCGTAGCGCACCCACAGATAGTCCCAGCCGTATTTTGCCGGAATTGCGATTCCGCCGATCCGGATGTTTTTCCGGTTCGGAGACACCGCGAATTTGAAGGTTATCTCCCACAAATCATCGTTGGAGACGCCGCGCCTTGCGCCGGAGGCGCCCAGAAAAAGAACTTCGCCTTTGCTGTACCCCTTGAATTTCTCGTCATTGACCCGTCCGGTGCATTCGGCAACCCGGGTTTTGTAGGCGGTGGTCACTTTTGAGTTTTTCAAGTACCGGGTCTCGGTGAAGTTCATCACCGGCATGGTGATTTCAACTCCGGCGACACTCTGACCGTCGTAGCCGATGGCTCCGTTCAAATCAGGTGCGGACCCGGGATACCGTCCGACCGTTTCGAGACTCTGGGTGATATGCTGGGTTCCGCCGCCGGTGTCGAAGGAGAACGCCGGATCATCATTTTCGGCCGCAGCGGCCCGGGACGCCGAGGAGCGGCGATAAGCGGCGCTTACCTTGAAGATGTTTTCCGCCAGCCGCTCCTCGATTTCCACCAGTTCAAGCGGAACTCCGGCATAGCGGGCCGGAGTGTGGTTGTAAACCGCCTCGACCGCCGCTTTCTCGTCGGCCGCCTCGAACACCAGATAGCCGAGCTTGGCAGAGTCGTAAGCGCCGGCCGCGTTCAGCGCGTGGTCGTTGTTTGAATATGCAAGTTCAATTCTCGCCATGTTTTTTCCTTTTTTAACTGAATTCCATTCCGAAGTCAAGCGATTTCAACAGCCGGTTGGTCTCCTTGCCGTTGCGGGCGATCTCTTCGGCGGCGGTGGCGGTGCGGCGGGCGTCGCCGCCGCCGTTGACCATGCGCGACAGGGAGTCGGCGAAAAAGCTCCCCTGCGGTTTGATTTTTTCCGCCACCTCCCGCGTTCCCTCCCGTGCGGCCCGGAGCTTTTCGGAATATTTGTCAAACAGCGACTCGGCATTCTCGCAGCCCTGCCGGATCAGGTCGAGCTGTTCGCGTTCGCCGTCATCCACCGCGCCGTCGGACTCCGCCTCGGACAAAACGGTGGAAAACCGCGCTTTCAGCTGTTCTGCCGTCGCCGCATAGGCTGCGACCAGCTTTTCCAGCGCGGATATTCCGGCTGAACGGTTATCGGAAACCAGCGTTTCGAGCTGACGGTCAAAATCCTCGCTCCGCCGTCTTTGCGCCGTCTCATCCACCGAGTTCTGGAAATTCTTCTTCGTCTCCGAAACAGCATCTTTTCGCCGATTGTCGTTCGCAATGCGCTCGTCAAGACCGCCGGTTCCGGTGACCGCGCCCTCATCGCCGTTGGAGATTGCCCGCATCCGTTCCTGAACCGCGCCGATTTTTTTCATATACTCGACAATGCGGTCGCCGTTCAGCTCCAGCTTTTTGTTCGCCTCTTCCTCGCCGCCGGAAATCTGGCTCCACAAATTGTGGTTCCAGTAGCCGGTCAGCGATTCGTTTTCGTTTTGAAGCTCTTTGATGTTGTTGCGGTATTCGGCTATCTCCGCGTCGAGTTCCGCCAGCGCCGCCTGTTTCATCTTTTCGTTCAGCCGCGACTGCGCGTCGGCGGCAAGATTCAGTTTTCCCGCCACCTTGTCAATGGCGACGCCAAAATCACCGTAGCGGGAAGTTAACTCGGATGTCAGCGATTCCGCCTCGGCAAGCTCCGCGTTGTTAAGTTTTTCTTTATCCGCAAGCTGATTCAGCCGCTCCATTCTCTTTTGGTCGGCTTGACGCTGTTCGTCGCCTTTCTGACGGAGGTTCGACATCTTGTCGGAG
Organism: Victivallaceae bacterium; assembly: GCA_028709805.1. Classification (GTDB taxonomy): domain Bacteria; phylum Verrucomicrobiota; class Lentisphaeria; order Victivallales; family Victivallaceae; genus CALXXL01. The sequence continues at coordinate 22,989 of JAQUTL010000028.1, read as the reverse complement.
AGGCTGGCGGTGTATTTCCCGGCCCGAGAGAGCCAGACGCATACGCCCGCCAGCGCCGCTCCGATCGCAATGATCCACCCCGCCGGATTGGTCGCAAAAAATGAGGCGACGGCGATTTTCATAGCTCCCATTGTTCCAATTCCGGCCGCTGTTGCCATCTCGAATACGGTCATCGCCGCGCTCATTGCCGCCATCGCGCCAACGAACGCCGTCTTGAGATAAATGAAGCCGTTCAACACAACGTTAAATGCCGCGATTCCGGCGGCGACTCCCTTTGCCGCAATGCCAACGGCGATCAGCCCGGCCCCCAGCGCCGCAATCCCCGCGGCCGCCGCCGCGGCGGTGGTTATCATCCTTCCGTTGGCCTCAATCCACTTTATCACCGCCAGTGTCGCATCGGTGAGTTTTGCGGCCAGCGGCTGAAGCGTAGTTTCCAGCGCTTTGCCGACGGCGTTCATCGCACCTTCGACCGCGGACATCAGTTTGCGGAAACTTCCGCCAAGTCCCGCATCCATCTCCTCGGCGGTGGCGCGCGCGGTACCCTCGACGTTTTCAAGTTTGGCGATAAACGCCTCCAGTTCCGCGACGTTCCCGCCGAGGCTTAACCCGGCAAGCGAACCGCGAATATCGAAAATCTCCTCGGCGAAGGAAATCTTTTCCGCGCTGGGCATCGCCGCCATGACGCGCCCGACGTCCGCCATAATGTCTTTCATTTTGCGGAGATTGCCGGAGGAGTCGACGGTGGCGACGCCGACCTCCTTCAATTTTTCCTGCACACCGGTCTTGGCAAACTGTGAGAAGCTCTTGCGAAGCGCGGTTCCCGCCAGACTGCCCTTGATGCCGAGATTGGCGAGAATCCCGATGGCGCCGGCGGTGTCGGTGATGTTTTCACCCGCCGCCTTCGCCTGCGGACCCGCCATTTTTAAGGCTTCAAAAAGATCGGTCAAGGTCTGCGCCGAACCGTTCGCCGTCGCCGTGAGCACATCCGCGACGCTCGACATTTTGCCTGCTTCAATGCCGAAAATCCGCATGGAGTTCGCCGCGATGTCGGCGGCTTCGCCAAGTTCGGTGCCGGTGGCGCGCGCCAGGTCCAGCGTCGGCTGGATCGCCTGTTCAATCTCTTTGGGCGAAAAGCCCATGCGCCCCAGACTCACCATGCCGTCCGCAACCTGTTTGGCGGTGAACGACGTTTCGCGACCGAGCCTGGCGGCGACGGCGGTCAGGGATTCAAACTCCGCCGCCGTCGATTTGGTAACGGCCTTGACGAGGCGCATCTGGTCGTCAAACTCGGCAAATCCTTTGACCGCCAAGCCCATCGGAAGCGCCAGTGCGCCGGAAAGCGTCAGCATGTCGCGTCCGATTGCGGTGCAGGAGCGCCCGAAGTTTTGCAGTTCCGCCTGGGCGTTTTTCAAGTTGCGCCGGAGCCTGCTTGTTTCGGCTGTCACCTCGACATAGGCGGCTCCGGCGCGAATATTGCCGGATAGGGACATGGGCTACTCCTTTTTCACAAACACCTCTTTCAGGATGGAAAGCGGCGCCTTGGGGATGTGTTTGAGTCTTTGGGAATACGGATTGAAGTCGGCTGGGTTCGCCGGTTTCGTTTTCCTGGGATCACGAACTAAATTCACCACAAGCGCCATCAACGCCGCAGTCTGCTCCCATTCAAAACGCCCCCGCGCCTCCGCGAGGGCGGCGAGTTCCCGAAGCGTCAGCGGGTTGGGGTTGACGCCGGCGATTCCGGCAAGTTCGCAGATGAGTTCGCCAACGCTTCGAGCGCCTGGTCGATTTTGCCGTCCAGCGCCGGATCGTTCAGGAGCGCCGTCAGAGCCTCTTTGCTTTTTTCCTGAAAGCGGCGCGAGGCGCTGAGGATCTTTTGAAAGACCCGCCGCTTCGCTTCGGGGAAAAAATCAATGATTTCATCGAGAAGCGCAGATGTCGCAAATTCAATCGCGTCGCCCGCCATGCCGCGACCGAACTCCTCGTCGGAAATGTTCTTCGCGTCGGCTTCCTCCCTGCAGACGGCGTACAGCACATCCACCAGGAGCACCGGATCGGAGGCGAGGCGTTCCAGAAGCTCCATCTGCGGTTTGCCGCCGTCCGTTACGGTGATGATGCCGGCGAGATCCACGCCGCACAGTGCGCGGACGCGCTTGATCGCGCCGACGGTGACATGGAGAATCCACGTCCTGCCGTTGTTGTCGGTAAAGCTTCTCATTACTCACCCGCCGTTTTCCACGCCGGAGCACGGGTCGATGCGGTGGGTTTTGCCGTCACCTGAACCGTCAGCGCCTCCTCAAGCGGCTGTTCGACCGAAAATCCGGTAATCGAAAAATCCGCGTCCAGCCCGCTGCCGCCGCCGTCGGTCACGAAAAGCGCCAGCGGCGTATTATTGAAATAAGCATCCGAAAACGCTTTAAAATCCTCGTCTTCCGTGTCATAAAGAATGCCGAATTCCAGCGACGCGTCTTTCAGCGTCGCCACCGTTGCCCGCCAGCCTTTGGTGGCGCGGGTGGTGACGTCCGCTTCGCCGGATTCGAGGTTGAGCGTCAAATCCTTGACGTTGCTGACCTCGGTCGTTCCGGTCTGCCCGGCGGCTCCGCGCAGAAGTTTGGCGTCCAAGCCAAGCACTACAGCCATAATAATAAACCTTTCATTTTACTGTGTTTGCCCAGAATTTTGCGAGTTTCGGTGCGGTCCGCTCCAGCGTCGGCGCCATCAGCGGTCGCCTGGGATACCTGCGCCCGCGATAGACTCCGCCGAATTCATGCGGAGTCATCGCCAGCCCGATGATTGATGCCGCCGGACCGATTAAAACGGCGGAGCGCTGCTTCTCCACACCGAAAAGAAGCGAGTTTTTCAAGAGCCCGCGCCGGGTGTTCGGCGGGGTTCCGGGGGCGGACGATTTCGTGGATGTCGCAACCTTGTTGCGCGCGGCTTTGCGGATGTAGGCTCCGGCGCGGCGAAGCGCCGTCAGATCGGCGCGCTCCACCAGCGCAAAAATCCGGCGCTCATCAAATTCAATGCGGCACCTCATCGCACCAGCTTGAGCGCCAGCTCAATCACACTGGTGAACTGACCGCGCTCCCTCAGATGTTCGGGGGAATAGACGGGGTTGTAGCTCACGGCGATGCACGATGCGCCGCACAGTTTTTTATTCAGAAACCCCAGCCCGAGTTCTTCGACAAAACGGAGGGCGTCATCCAGATCATCCACGGCACAACGCTTCAAAATGCCGATTTGAACCTTTATCAGCTCCTCGTGCGCCGCACGTGAGAGCGTTTTGTATTCGGTGGAAAGCGGAACCACCACCACTCGCATTTCGTCCAGATCGCGGAGTTCAAATTCCGGAAAAAGCATCACTTCCGCCCGGTACTCCGCAAGGGCGTCCGCCACCGCGTTTGCAATATTAAGCAATTCACTCATTGAATTACCTCCGCACAATTTCCATGACGATGTTCCCAACCGCGGCAAGCAGCGCGATCAGCGCGGCTCCCATTGCCGAGAGCATTGTCTTCTGCAAATCGGCGGCCGGTTTACACGGCGGATAATGGTGCTGTCCCGCCTCAAAGTGCATCTTTATCATGCCTTTAAGTTCGGCCAGCTCCAGCCGCGACTGGTTCACGGCGTCCCACAAATCCCGATGGTCGGGAATGTCTCCGTTCGCCATTATTCGCCTCCAATTTCTTTTGTATGAATCCGTCGCGTCCAATGATAAGCTCCCGACCACCGCCACACCGGTTCTCCGTTTGGTGCAAGCACCTCGTATCGGAATCCGTTGTAAACGATGGAATCTCCTCGTTCGGGTTCATTGGAAAGTTCGGAAGCCGCAATCAGGAAATCACGGCTCTCGATTCGAACGGTCACACCGTATTGGTCTTCGGCGCGGAACAGCGTTCTGCCCAGCGTCACGTTGACCGGGATTTGCTCTCCGCTCCGGCGGACATACACCGCCGGAACGGAAAGTTCCCTCAGCCGCTGGGCTTCGAGCCATGCCGAGGCCTGTTCAAGAATTCCCACTGGTTATTCACCGGCAACGGCGACGAACGGAGCGTTGAGAAGAACGCGCACCTGTTCGTCGGCGGACTCGGCGGCGAGAACCGCTTTGCCCAGATACGGATTCCCGGTCGCGGTCGTGGTGGCCTTGTGATTGGTGGCGTCCCAGAAAACAACCGCACCGGCCGTGACCGCGCCACTGGCTTTCTCCACATCGAAAACGCCGACCACGGCAAGACTTCCAAGGGTATTGGCGGCAATGTCCAGCCGAGCAATGCCGACCAGATTCCCCTGAACGACCACATCTCCGGCGGCAACCGCCTCGGACGGACGATAGTCGATGGATCTGCCTTCCTGTTTGAAACAAGCGATCATAAGAAAATTCTCCTTAAAAATGATGATTGAAAAGTTCCGGGCGGATTTTTCACCGCCCGGCGGGTTATCAGTTGGCACTTCCGTTGGCCTTGACCATGCCGCGAAAATCCTGCTCTCTCACACCGAGGTCGAAATAGACACGAAACCAAAGTCCCAACGTATTGAAATCGGTCTCGCCGCGTTCCACGGTCGGGGTGCGTTTCCCCTTCAGATACCCGATTTCCCAGGTATCGACCGTACGGGGATCGCCGAAGAGATACCATCCGGTCTGGGAGTTCCCGTTGTAAGCGGAATTGCCGAGATACGGCGAACTCACAACCTGCAGATTTTCATCCGCGAGAACGTTGAGCGCCGGACGGACGGTGGCGTCGGTTCCGCCTCCCATGATGAGCGTCGCCCCCTGCGTAAGCTCGATGGCGAGGTGTTTCAACGCGGTCGGGACGAGCAGGAATTTCGGCTCGACGCTGATCGGCTGACCGTCCGCGTCCACCTGGTCGAGGAACAGTTGAATCGCCTTTTTGAGCGAATCCGCTCCAAGTGCACTGGTCGCGCCGGTCAGCAGATTTTTATGCCCCGCGTGGAACAGCGTTTTGCCGTCCGCCTGAGTCGGATTCAGCAGAAGACGCGAGAAGAACAGCTGGTCAATGAGACGCGCCGCGCGATTGCCCATCGCGGTCGGAACCTTCATGAACGCCCCCAGATCGTCGTTGATGATCATTTTGCGGGTGAGGCAAAACTTCTTTCCGTAGGTGTCCAGCTGGTTCTTCGCGGATTCCTCAATCAGACCGCCGTCCTTGATTTCGCCGTCGGCGGCAATCGGCAGGAGGTCACCAACGTCCGTCAGACGGAAGCGGTCGTTCTCCTTGAAGTCGTTGAGGTCGCCCGTCGAACAGAGCTTGGTCGCAATCACCGGCTGCGCCTCGTAACTCTGAAGCAGTTTCTTGTTTGCCACATTGCTCAGGATACCCGGCAGACTGACGCTGGAAAACGCCGCCCGGATGGTCTCGTTGTCGAAGCCACGACTGTATGGGATGCCGTCCAGCTTCATGCATTCGACGAGCAGCTGGCGGAGCGGCATATCCATTTCCGCCATACCCGCTTCGACGGTCTGCGCTCCGTAGGACTTTTCCAGCTGGTCGGCGCTCACTCCGATGCGGAGACACATTGCCGCCTCGATGGTTTTGCGAAGTTCGCCGCCCTCCGGCTTCGCCTTGACCGTGATGCTCGCGCTGGCGGCGGGACGTTCGGCGCGAATCATTTCCAGCACTTTTTTCGTGGTGACTTCGGGAGTCCAGCCGCCGCTGATCGCCTGTTTCTCGATTTCGGGATAATCCCCGGCGCAAATCGTCTGAATAGCGCTTACACGTTCACGCTCGGCGGCGACGGCGGCTTTGGCTGCGGCATGAATGTCGATGCCGCTCGCCTGAATCGCCGGAGGAACGGCTTCCCCCTTCGCTTTCTTTTCGGGATCGCAGTCGGCGGCTTCGGCGGTCTTGCCGTCCGATTCCGGTTTCTTCTTTTTCTCTTCGTCCTCCGGCTTCTTTTCCGGCTCAACGGGCGGCACAACCGGCTTCTTCTCTTCGGTTTCAGTCGCGGCGGTCACGGTTTTCTTTTCGATTTCGGTGGTCATGGAATCTCCTTCAATGGTTTTGGAAAGGTTGAATTTCGCGGTAACTTTCATACTCGTATGGGCGTCCGCGCCCACGGCGACGACGCTCACCTCGCGGAGCGTCGATTTTCTGACATGGTAGAACGGTCCGTCGACGGATTGCCCGTTCACCTCCCGGCTGGATTTGACCAGCTCGCATTCCTTCACGTCCGCGCCGATGGAGAGCTGCCAGTCCGCTCCCGCCTTGCTCTGCGCGACGATATCGGCGGCGTCCCTGCCGTCCGAAACGATTTCGCCGGAGATTTCCAGCGTGTTGTTTTTGACGCTCGCCGACACCATGCCGACTCGCGCGTCGGTCTTGTTTTCATGGTTTGTCAAGAGCGGCACGGTGTCGGGAATTTCCATTCCGGACAAATCCACCACGACCGGATGTTTCCAGCCCGGCAGATTCATTTTCCCGCCCGAATACGCGATACCGACGACTTTCGGTCTCGCTCCTCCGGCGGCTTCGATCAGAGTAAATTCACTCATCAACGGGTTCCTTTTGTTCTGAACCGTCATCCGGTTCGGGTTGATTTTCAACACTTTTTTCTTCTCCCGAGATGGGGATTCCCAATTCCCGCATCAGTTTGATTTCCTTGGCCCGCTGCCGAAGCACCGACATATAATCCCGTCCGTCCTTGGCGCATTCCGCGGCAAGCGTCGTCGAATTGTTCGCCAGACGTTTTTCCTGAGCGGTCGCCTCCTTGCCGGGATCAACGTGCGGGAATCCGTCCCAAAACCACGTGTGCCGTTCCGCGTCAATGGATTGCATCGACGTGAGCGCATATTCCCGAAGCCACGCCTCGAAAATCCGGTTCAGCACCTCCGTTTCCCAGAACGACCGGTCAACCAGAATACTTTTATGGTAAATCTGATTGTCCAACCGCCCGGACGCATAGTTGTGTCCGGAAAAGTCCCCGGCAAGCGTCCCGTAGGTTGTCACCACACATCGGGCGATTTCGCTCAGAATGATTTTCACGAATTCGCTGTGATTCGCCGCCGGTTGTTTCGGATCGAGCTGTCCCATTTTCCATCCGGCGGGGACGGTCAGCATCATATTCCGTTCCAGCGGAATACTGTCCATCGGCTCCACCTCGTCCGATTCGCCATTTGGCGGTGCGTCCGTGTAGAGAATGGCGGAAAAGTCCGCCGCCGCCTCGGCCGCCGACAGGACAGCGAGATTATACCGGCGCAACTGCGCAAATAGCGGAAGGGCCGCCGTCAGTTCGGGGACTCCCCGGTGCAATCCCGGTCTGTCCTGCCGGAATATGTGGATCATGTATTCCGCCGGAACGTGAATCGCCTCGTCTCCGGGCATGTAGTGAACATCGCCGGGATGATATTTCAGCACCCGGTAATCCACCGGATTGCCCCACGGGTCGAACGAAATTCCGTCGACACTCGTGTCATCGTCCAGCCATTTCAGATCGCCGGACACCCGGTCGGCCTCAATCAGCATCAAATCCAGTTTCACCGGATTCTTGACTTTGGGGTTGGTCGCCAATACGGCAAAAGCCTCCCCGTCCTGGCAGCGGCTCATTCGCATCGTGCGGAGTTTCGCCGAGAGCCGAACCGCGTCCGCCCAGCGCATGAATGCGTTTTCCACCTCGTCGTTGAATTCTTCGTCGCCGGAAAGCATTTGCAGTCGCGGCCCCGTCCCTATGGTGTCGTTCGCCAGCATCTGCACCAACCCCTTGGCATAGGAATTGTTGGCGACCTCGTAACGCGACCTCATCCGCAGCGTTCGCCGGACTTCCGGCGCGGCTTCCATGTCGGCGGAGAGGTGGTCGGCCGCCGCCCAGTGCTTCACATTATCCCGCGTCGTCTGGGCGGCGTCGAAACGCGCCTGCACAGCAGGGATGATTGTCTGTTTCGGAGGCGTCCGCGTCCGAAACAGCGATTTCAGTTGATTGAACATAAAACACCTCACGCTCCTGAATGGCAGAGTTTGGAAAACTTCAGGCCGCTTGTGCGGGATTTTACCGCCTTTTTCGACGCGAGGTATTTATCCGCTTCGATCTGATCCGGCAACGAATGCTGCTCGACCTTCTGTCCGTCCACTTCGGCGGACTTCGGCCCGGCGGCATTTTGCCGAATCGAATCATCAATTTCATTATTTTGAGACATTTTGTTCCTGCAGTTAAGTGTAACGGGATTATTCGTGGCGGAAATTAGCGCCGATTGGCGCTATTTTTTCTCGCAATCCGGCGCATATTCATATTTGCCGCGATACGCTTCGCATTCACCGATAATGAATTCAGCGTAATGGTCGCATTTGTGTGTGATCGCGCACTCAATGGCGGCAAAGGATTTCCGCATTTTGCGGAGCTTCTTTTTCAGGCGCTTGTAGTCGGCGAGCAGTTCTTCATACTGCGCCGCGCATTCGAGGCATTCCGGTTCGATTTCACTCATTGGCTTTCTCCTGGTTGAGTTTGAATAATTGCCATGTTCGTGGCAATATTTTTTTCGACACAATCAATTCTTTTGCCCACCCATGCCATCACGTTGACGCACATGCTGTTGCCGCACGCCTTGTATCTGGGGGCATCGGGACATTCCTCTTCCGGCAGCCCTTTCCAGACGATGCGGGTATGATTGTCGGGAAATCCCATCAGTCTTTCGCATTCAACAGGAAGCAGACGGCGGACAGTCGCCCGCCATCCGACTCCCGGAACATTGCCTGCCGAAATCGTCCCCATGGGATCGCCATCCGTGCCGACTCCGACTCCCTGCCGGTTGACGGCATCGCATTTTTCGGGATCGCGGGTCGCATTGCGCAAATCCAGGGGGACACACTCATCGTAGGCGACCGCGTGTACATCCTTGACCGTCTGCGTATACATCACGCCGTCTTCGGAAACACCCAAACCGGAACCGCCCTTGCGCTCGGCTTTCGCCAATTTGTCCCCGTCAAGCGCGACCACCACGGTCTCGGCGTTCGTGCCTCCGGTCGTGACCGTTTTGCTGGCATCCGCCGGAGTAACGTAGAGGCCGCCGTCCGGACGATCCTTGCGTGTTCCGTTGGCATCGCAGAAGGTCAAATTGAAACATTCCCGTCGAGCAACCGCCGGAGTGATTTCCGTTCGCATGGTCGGGAACACCTCGTTCCAAAAGCCCTGCAAATTTCCTCCGGCGTCATTTTTAATGAAGCCGACGACATCCATGTTTTTGGAAGAAACCTCCTCCGCACCGCTCTTTTCCGACGGTTCGCCGCCTTCGCGTTGTGCTTCTTTTCCGCACCTGTCATTGGATGCGGAGGAGGTTTTGTCATCGTTTACCACAAGCGGCGTTTGGTTGCCGCCCGTTCCCCAGCGACCGAGAACCGTAGGGGATACCGGCACTTCCTTCAACCTGGCATCGGTCGGATTGTGTTCGTAACAAAGATAATTCTGCTGTTTTGAACCAAGTTCGGCCGCAAGCGCACCGGCGATTGCCCCGTCGCCGTTCATCAGCCGGATTTCGTCGCGGGTGTTTTGCTGAAAGCAGACCGCGTTTTGATGCCCCGGACAAGTTCCGTTAACCAGCGTGTTGGAGCATTCCTCCAGCGGAACCATGCTCTCGGCTTTCCGCTGAGTGTAGAATGAAACCGCCTTGCCGCCCTTGTAATCGGTGGCGATCAGTGTCGGCGAGAGATTTCTTTCCTGTACTTCCACCTGACGGATGTCGAAGCAGTCGTTCCCGTTCAGTTCTTTGCAATCTGACGGAGCAACGCCGCTTTCAGAATCGGCGGCAAATCCTTGCCTCTTCGTTCGGCGCGGCGGAGTATCCCCTCCGAGCATTTCTCCGTCAAATAATACTTTGGCGGGATAGAGCCACGAATCAAGATGTCCGACAAGGATGAGACGTCTCCGTCGCTGCGGGACCGCCCTTGGAAATTCGGGAACTCTGGTATATTGAGCGTCAAGTATTCGCCATGCCACTCCGAAACATCCGGGTGCGTTGGTGACGATTCCGCATTTTCGCCAGCCGTCCCGGGGCGGCTTGACTTCCCATCCGCACAAGAGCGATAGGAATCCGGCAAAATCGCTTCCGCCGTCACCGCTTGACAAAATCCCCGGCACGTTTTCAAAAACGACGATCCGTGCGCCTGTCCGGTAAGCCAGTTTGACAAATTCGAGGGTGAGGTTTCCGCGTGGGTCGGCGAGTCCTTTTCGGAGCCCAGCCACCGAGTACGATTGACAGGGACAGCCGCCGACGAGCAGATCAATGTGTCCGTCATAATCTGAATCCTTTATCTTTGGAAAATCGCCGAGATTCGGTATCCGTCCGACCGGAGGCAGTCCGGCGATCTGCTTCTTCCAGCTCTCGCGGAGCTTCCGGTCTTTTTCATCGTGCGCCTCGGCGGGATCGAGCGGCCTCATCGGTCGGGTTGCCCCGAACCGCTGGCATAGCACCGCCGCGGGGAACGGCTCGACCTCGGCATAGAATTTCGCCGTCCATCCCAGGTGCTTCCAGGCAAGACTCGCGGCCTCGATTCCGCTGCATACGCTTCCGTAATTCATTTGGCTTTACTCCAGTGTTGTTTGATTTACACTGGGTATATCACCCAAAAAAAGCCGTTTGGACGAAAGAAAACAGATTTTCTTTGAAAAAAGTGAGGATTTTTCCCCGCCTTTTGTCGACAGTCGTTATTCTATCTTGAAAAGCTCATGCTGTTCCTGCCACAGGACAGGCAATGCGCCGCGAAAAGTCTCAAGGTTTAATGTTTCCGGCGCGGTATTATTTAGAATCATGTGGATGATTTCCGGAGACAGGAATGCCATTCGAAGCGTTCTGTTGACATATGCCTTATCCAGATTCAATGCGTTTGCCAATGCAATCGGGCTGGCGATTTTCCCTTCGTCTATGTAACTTCGCCACCGGAACGCTCTGGCCAGTTGTACCGCCAGGGGAGCAATGACATCTCCATCCGCTTCTTCGCTCATGTCAATGGCGCGCTTTCTGTTACTGATTTTCCGAAGCAGAAGCGGTACGCGCACTTTTATGTTGCCGTTCTCAAGCACTTCAATTTTGTCCACTGCCAAAGTCCTCCATGATGAATTTCATACCTTGTGTTTTGAATTCAAATTCCAGCGAATCGCTCCATACGGTGATTTTTTCGATCAGCAGGTTGATAAGCCGGTTTTGTTCCATCGGTGTCATTCCCTCCCACATTTCTCGTTTGAAGAATTCCCGCATTTTGAGTGGTTCGCATTCCGCCTTTGCGGCTATGATGGAAACGAACTCCGGATTGCTCAACAGTTCCGATATTTTGTTCCGGACGATTTGTTCAACATCGCCAGCCGGCATCCGCCCTATCGGGCAGATTCGCTCACCCCTCTTTTCGTCTTTTGAGCAGATATAGTAGTAATAGTTTTTCCCGTCCTTTCTTGTATAAATCGGTGACATAGCACCGTTGCAGTGACCGCAATGAATCACTCCTCTCAGCGGCGCAACAGTCTCGACCTTTCCCTTGAATTCTTTCACTGGCGCGTTGCCGGAGAGGATCTCGTGGGTGCGCTTCCACAACTCATCGTCGATAATGGCATCCTGTTCGCCCTTGCAGACATGTCCCTTGTAATTAACCTTCCCGATGTAACTGAAGTTGTTAAGAATTCGGTAGATATGCCCTTTTGTCCATGCCTTGCCCTTTCTTGTCGTGAGCCCTGATTTATTCAGCTCGTAGGCAACCAGTTTCGGCGATTGCGATTCGCAGAACCGCAGAAATACATTTTGAACGGTTTTCGCCTGTGCCGGAACGATAATCAATCGTCCCTTCTCAACGCGATACCCGTAAGGTGTGATTCCTCCGACCCATTTGCCTTTCTTGCGGCTGGCCGCCATCTTGTCACGAGTTCTCTCGGAAATTATTTCGCGCTCGTATTGTGCGAATGTCATCAAAATATTCAACATCATTCGGCCGGAACTTGTTGATGTGTTAATATCTTGCGTGACACTGACAAAGTTCACACCCCACTTGTCAAAGTCCTTTGACAATTCCGCAAAATCTACGATTGACCGCGACAGGCGATCCACTTTGTAGACGATGACAATGTCCACCAAACCGGATTCGCAATCGGCAAGCAAATCTTTCAGTGCCGGACGATTCATATTGCCGCCGGAGAGACCGTAGTCATCGTAATGTCTGGGAAGGCACACCCAGCCGTTTCCTCTTTGAGACGCAATAAACATCTCTCCGGCTTCCCGTTGAGCGTCGATGGAATTGAATTCTTTCTCCACCTCGTCTTCCACTGATTTGCGGCAATATACCGCGCACCGTATTTTCTTTTCCCTGTTCATTTCTTGACTCCGAAGAAGATTTTTCCATTCCAACGAGTTCCAGTGATTTCCCTGGCGATGGCTGACAGCGATTTATATGTCTTTCCGTTGTATTCAAATTTCCGCTCGCCGGAAGCGATCACCTCATGTCTGACGCCTTTCCATTCACGGGAAAGTCTCGTTCCTTTCAGAATGGCACGGCCGACTCCCTCCCTGATTAGATTTGCCAGCATGTCGCCATCGGCAATCTTTTCCAATTTGGATTTGTCTTCCGCATTCAGTCCTCCGAATTCAATTTCCTGCAGACGATAAACTATTCGTCTGCGCAACCCCTGGGTTTTCATGACTCCGGGGGCATACCCGCAAAGAGAGGTGAATTTGCTTTGGAGCTCTCTGTATCCAAGCGCATCCACCGCCCTTAGCTGGCGTTCCAACGCAGCAGATTGTTTCATACGGCACATCCTTTCATGCTCTTGTTACATAAGCTCTTATGTTCGACTTTATCCAATGGTTTCTTCTGAATCTTGCGAAATACCGCAACGATTAAATCAATGGTCTGCCGAATGTTTTCGGGAAGGGTTTTGTCATCCATTTTTCTGTCTCCTTAACTCTGAAAGTTTCAATTTTCCTTCTCTCCGCATTGGTGCGCCGTCCGATGCCGTACCGCCGATACGCCGCTCGGAAAGTTTGATTCTTCCCTTGCGTTGTATGCGTATCGGAAGCGTTTCCGGAAGCGCCGAACCAAGCATTGAGCTTATAACAGCGCACCCCGCGCAACAGTCAAGCCAATGATTGTCATTTCGTTCGGGTTTCAATTTCCATTCATCGACGGTTCGGCCGCGCCCCTGCGTTTTCACGCGGTACTCGGCGGTCAGATGTTCGGCCAAGAGCTGATGTACGCCGGGAATGCGTCCGTAGAGAGTGAGTGAACCCTTGTCGCCGGTCGGCACCGCCAGCCGCGCATGGATGAAACTTTTCCAGAAGTTCGTGTCGTAAATCACATGACGGATGGCGCGTTTTCCCGCGACCGACGGAATCATCCAGTTGAAGCCGAGCCGGTCGCCGGGTTGTTTCCTGTATTCGGTCATCGGCTTGGATGACGCACCGACATACCGTCCGTGGGACGGCAGCAGAATTCCGGCATACATGCTTGTCCGGCAGAACTGATACACGATTTCCGTACTTTGCCCCCAGTTCGCGTCAATCATCGCGCGGTCGATTTTCAGCATCGCGCCGTCCTCGCGTTCCCACTCGCGTCCGAGATAATCCTCGGTCAGCGAAGTCAGCGCGGCATACAGTCCACCCTCAAGTCCGGCGTTCGGGTAGAGGCTCTGAATCGTCGGGTTGGCATCAGCGAGTGAGAATTCCTTGCGGTGCTGGTCGGGATACGTTCCGTAATCCACCACCGCGCCCGTGAAATCCTCCGCCCAGGCGATAACGACATAAAAGAGCAATGCCTTCTGAACGTCGATGAACATACTCAGACGGTCGCAATTCAATGGAACGCGTCCTTTTCCCAAGCCGTTGATTTTACCGCAAATCGCGTCGATGGAGAGCATTGCCTCGCCGTCAATGTCCTCCGCCAACGGTTCGTTCTGGTACTCGGCGGAAAACGCGGCCTCGTCCTGGAATTTGAGATTCATCGCGTGCTGGAGCGCACTGACCTCGTCATGGTTGAACCGCGCCGCCCAGCTCACTTCCGCTCCGGCGTCCATCGCCTCGCGGTTCGCAAGATAAAAATCCGTCGCCGCCTGAAAATTGCCGTCCGTTCGCAGCGATTCCGCGCGGATTTCCGCATACAGCTCCCAGAGTTTCATATTGGTCGGAAAGCGGTACACCATTTTGGTTTTCTCGCCATTCCAGTCGGGATGCGTATTCCGGTTCAGGATGATGTCCGCCATGTCGCCCGGTCTGATAATTGTGCAAGGCATGATTCCCGATATTTTCGAATTCGGCCCCGCCAAGCCGAGAATGTCTCCGGCCAGTACCCGGACGCGCTTGTGGGTCTGCTCCAAAGAACCGGCGGATTCCGAAGTCTGCGGGTCGTCGATGATCACAAGCGATGGCCGGACGCTGCGCCCGTCGCTTCGCTTGTACTTCATTCCGCGTACCCGACCGGTTATTCCCGCTACCCGGACGATGATTCCGCTCGCCTTGCTTCCCTCGATGGTCGGCAAAACGATTTCGTTGTTCGTCCAGGTGATGCGCGTCCGCTCGCCGTGATGCAGCTGACCGGCGCACCGGTTCGCAATGCCGTCGAGCTGGGCAATCGGATAGACGACCTCCGGGAAGTCCTCGGCAAGATGTTCGTTCACATCCAGTTCGGTCTTGATGCTGTCGAGCATTTCCAGCGCGGCCATTTCGGTCGCTCCGATCAGTGTCACAAACTCGCGATGGCCGTAGAGCATCGCCCAGATGGCCGCCGTTTCCGACAAGCTACTCTTACCGCTGCCGCGCGGCATCGCCAGAGCGAACAGCCCGCCGTGCAGAACCGCCGTTTCAATCCGGTGAATCGCCTTGAGGTGGTCTGGCGACCACTCCAGTGTGAACGCCTCCGGGAAATACGATTCGCAGAACAGCCGGAAGTCTTTTTCACAGGCGGCTTTCCGCTCCTGATTCACGACCGGCGGAAGTTCGCCGATGTCACGTCCGGCAAGGGCGAGAGCGATATTCCGGTTGCGGACGGCGTTTTTCTTTTCCTCATAGGTTTGCGCCGGATTGTCCTCGCGGATTTGAATCTGCTGCCGCAGCCATGCCGCGTACTTGAACAGGCTGACCGTCTGTCCGCCGTCGTCGGTGATGCGGAATCCCGCCCGTTCCCGATGCCGACGGAGCTGCCGTTCGTTCAGAACGTATCCGAGCGAGGCGGTTGAATTGACCAGTTTAACCAGATCGCCCGGTCGCAATTTATTCGGAATCATTGGCATCGCCGTTCACCTCCTTCACCATCCACGCCGTATATTCAAGAAAATTAACCGTGCCGTCGCCGTTCAGCGGGAGTCCGGCGGCGATGTCCCGTTCCAGTTTTTCCATTGTCATATCGCGGAACCCAGAACGGGCGATAATTTCCACGACCTTTTCCGGCGGCAATGCCGTCAGTTTTGGCTTGTTATCCATGCAAGTCTCTTATATTGAAGAATTATCGGTTTAATATCCGAAACCGATTCGCTTAAGATGCAACCTCACGCTTATGTATGAGCAGAGCAAAGAATATGCTCGCAACCAACAACCAGTGGAGAATGCTATGAACGAAGAAATCAAGCAAATCGAAGTCGGATGCATCGCGGAAGTCAAAGTCGGCCGGAACATTATCAAAGCGCCAGTGTGCGAAATCCTCCCGGACGGCGGATACATCGTGCAGAGCGCGACAACCGGAAAGAAATTCAAGGTTGCCTCGCTCGTCCGCGTGGTCGCAGGACGGAAGGAAATTGAGAGGCAGCCGGAAGTTCCGGCGGTCACGCATACGCCGGAGGAAACCGCCCTCGCGGAACTCGCCGCCGCGCCGCTCCATGGCCCCGGCATCGATTACCCGGCCCCCTGCGACGAGTCCGAAGGTGAGAGCGACGAAGCGGTTGAAAACCCCGCTCCGGAATCCGCGGCTCCGGTTAAGCCGGTCAAAAAGATGTCGCTGATGGATGCGGCGGTAGAGGTTCTCAAGACCAGCGAACAGCCGCTGAATACCCGTGAGATGGTCAAATCAGCCATCGAAAAGGGCTACTGGATTCCAACCTCCTGCAAGACACCGGAGCAGACGCTGTACGGCAGCATCTTCCGCGAAATCGCCACCAAGGAAAATCCACGCATCGTCAAAAGTGAACAGCGCGGAAAATTCCAGCTCGCCTGAATGATGAAATAAACAAAAGATGGGTTGAAAAAATCCATCTTTATGATATACTACATTGGATGTAATTGTATCAACAGGAGTACGCATGAAAACGGGAAAAAAACCTCGGTGCTATGTAGTGGCCGGTCCTAATGGAGCCGGTAAGACTACTTTTGCCCTGAAATATCTTCCGCTTATTGCGTCCTGTCATGATTTCATCAACGCAGATGAGATTGCCAAGGGACTTTCCCCGCTGAATTTTGAGGCCGGTCTGCTGAAAGCCAGTAGAATTTTTCTGGAAACACTCGAACAGAAAATCTCGTTGAGAAAAGACTTTGCATTTGAAACCACTCTTTCCGGTCGAAGCTATCTACCGCGAATCGCGGAATGGCGAAAAGCCGGATGGGAAGTATTTCTTGTTTACCTTTACATTCCTAATGCGGAGTTTTCCGCAATGAGAGTTCAGCAACGGGTTTTGCAAGGCGGACATAATATTCCTCCTTCAGATATTGCAAGACGATATCCGCGCAGTATCCGGAACCTGTTTGACTATGCCGAGGTCTGTGACCATACGCTTTGCCTTGACAATACACAAAATCAAATCGTTTCCATCTTTGAAAAACGGTTCGGACAGCCGATTGAAGTTCAAAACATCGAACGATTTTCAATCTTGCAAGGAGTTCTGAAAAATGAGCGATGAAATGAAAAAGGCCGTCGATGCTTTGCAAGCTGCTGTCGACGAGGAAATGGAACGTAAAGCAAAACTCGGCTACAAGGCCGTTGTCGGAGATAAGCACGGAAGACCGAAAGTCGTTTCCGCTAAATATCTTGTCCGAAAACAAAGAGCTTCACGTTCCACCGCCAAGGTTTCCAATTAGTTTGCACGGACGGTTTTTTTGCCGCCCCATGCGATGATGCCCCATATGGCGAACGCCAGCTGGACGGCATCCAGCACCGCGCGGCTGAACAGTCCCGACCACAGGTCGAACGCCAGCCATGCGATATTGCCGATTCCCCACAAATAGAAGCACCAGATGTTCTTCCGGACGTTCATAACCGTTCCCGTCAGGCTCACCGCCGTGACCGCCCATGTGAAGATTACAAGCACGAGAACAACCCGTCCCTGCACATTTTCGCAAATCGCGGTTCGCGCAGGCGGAATTCCTTGATCAGTTCCTCGGGCGTCACGCTTTCGCGGTAGCGGAGCAGTTGGTTCATGTGTCCGTCGAAGAATACCACGAGAAATTCCGGGCTGCCGATCCGGCATGAAATCGCGCAATGCACCTCCGGGCAATCGGGGTGATGCTCAATGTAGGAAAGCGCTCTCGCTCTGGCCAGCAGATTCAAGGTGAGGTCGGCTTTCGTGCCGTCCTTGGTCCATGGACTCCCGCCGCCAATCCGGCAATTACCTCCGAAGAAGTCCACCGCCAGTTTCCGTCCGGTTGTGCCGCAATCCGCAATCGGCCCGTGCTTCACATAGCGTCCGGTTCCGTTGAGTGTAAACCGGTAATCGGATTTCCCTCCGCAGCAGTATTTCACCGCGTTGGCAATGTCGTAATCGTAATGCCGGTCGGTCATTGGAATCGCCACGACCACCTCGTCAATCCGGTCATCCTCCATTGTAACCTGCGTTTTGATATCCAGTCCGGCGATGCGGTTGTCGAAAAGATGCTTCCCGATTTTACGCGCCAGCCACCAGTCGCGTGGCATGAAATCCGTCTCCGGCGAATTGACCGCCATGCCGAAAAATACGCCTTGGTCACCCCAGCCGAAAGCATTCACTCCCTGCGCGATATCGGGACTCTGCGTCGTGATGTGCGGAGTCACCACGATATCGTCGGAGCAGATGGTGTTTTCTTTTCCCCAGCGTTTCTGATATGCGGACGTGTATCCGATTTGCTCCACCGCCGCCCGGACGAACGTCACAAAGTTCTCTTCCGAAAACTGCGCCTTGCTGGTGATTTCGCCGCCCAGCGTCACCCACGGTCCTTTGATTTGCACCTCGACCGCATACCGCGTCAGCGGGTCTTTTTCCAGATAGCGGTCAAGCAGATAGCTCGAAATGAAATCAGCCATTTTATCGGGATGGCCAAGCGAAACCCATTCAGATGTTTTCAGCATCGGATTTCTCCTTATTGACGGCGGCAGTCAGCGACTGCCAGTCGCATCCTTCGCCATGTTTGAATTCAGCCCAGCGACGCCGAATGACATCGCAGTATTTTTCGTCCAGTTCAATCATGCGGCACTTGCGTCCGGTCTGCTCGCAGGCAATCAGCGTCGAACCGCTGCCGCCGAAATTGTCCAGTACCGTTTCACCGCGCTTGGAAGAGTTCTGAACAAGGTAGACCAGCATCTCCACCGGCTTCATCGACGGATGCACGTCGTTGTGCTTCGGCTTGTCGAAGTTCAGCAGATTGCACTGGCAGCGGTCGGAATACCATTTGTGCGGCGCTCCCGGCTTCCAGCCGTAAAGGCAGCTCTCGCTCTGGTAATGGTAATCGAAGCGGCCAAGCACAAAACTGTTTTTAATCCAGTAGAGCGTCTCGTGAACCTCCAGTTCGGTGTCCCGTGCCGCCAGCCGGAAATTGCTGGATTCCGAATCCGAATGGAAGATGTAGAACGACGCTCCCGGCTCAAGCGAATCCGACGCGCAACGGAACGCCGCCGTCAGAAATTCACGGAATTTGCCGTCCGCCATATTGTCGTTCTGAATCGTAAGGCCATTGCTCCCGGTCAACGCCACATTGTACGGCGGGTCGACCAGATACAGATCGGCTTTCTCTTCGCCCATCAGTCTGGCAATGTCCTCCGGCTTCGTGGAATCTCCGCACAAGAGCAGATGTTCGCCCAGCCGATATATCTCACCGCGATGGCTGACGGCTTCCTCCGGTACTTCCGGCACGGCGTCCGGTTCGGTTTCGCCGTCCGCGACCTCGTCGGCGGATGTGCCGTTCAGCAGCCGATCCAGTTCATCCGTGTCGAATCCCAGCAGTGACAGGTCAAAATTCGCATCCTGCAATTCCTTGATTTCAACCGGGAGCAGGTCACAATTCCATTCCGCGATTTCGCCGGTCTTATTGTCGGCGATGCGGTAGGCTTTCACCTGTTCGGGCGAAAGATTGTCGGCGACCAGCACCGGCACTTCGGTCAGTCCCAGCTTCTCCGCCGCTTTCAGACGGGTATGCCCGACAATGATGACATGCTCCTGGTCGACGACGATGGGCTGCTGCCAGCCGAACTCCTTGATGCTCCCGGCGACTGCGTCGACCGCGTCGTCGTTGAACCTCGGATTCTGCTCGTAAGGGCGGATGTCCGAGAGTTTCATGTTCATGATTTTCATACGTTTCCTTTCTTGGGGATTTGTACGCTATTTGAAAGCATGATTTTGAAATAGCGAATTGTGGGTTCTAATACATTCCTTGCAAAAGCAACATTTGAAGTTAGATTTGCAAAGAACGTGTTGCCGACGATTTTATACCGAATTTTCGTTTTCTGAAAGAAAAAATCTTGCAATTCTAACTTTAGATGTTATATTTACAAGGATTAACTGATCGGAGGCGACTATGATTCAAAGACATTTAAGCTCGTATATCAAGGAGGCTGCAACCCAATACCCGATTGTTGCGGTCACCGGGCCAAGGCAATCCGGGAAGACAACACTATGCCGGGAACTCTTTCCTGATTACGCATATGTCAATTTGGAAAAACCCGATACAAGGGCGTTTGCCATAGAAGACCCTAACGGCTTTCTTGCGCAATTTAAAAAGCCCGTCATACTGGATGAGGTTCAGCGGACTCCTGATTTGTTCAGTTACATCATGGTGCTTGCGGATGAAAGAAAAAGAATGGGAGAATTCATTCTGACCGGTTCTCAAAACTTTCACCTTCAGGATGCCATCAGCCAATCGCTGGCCGGTCGTTGCGCGATCATGAAATTGCTCCCGCTGTCACACCGGGAACTGACCGGGTTGCCGAACCGGGATATTTTCGGCATCAAATCATGGGAAGCTCCAACCGCCTCAACAGGAAATGCCTTTGAACAAATCTATCGAGGATGTTATCCCCCGATCTATGACCGTAAAATCAATCCGACCAATTGGCTTGCCCAATATACGCAAAGCTATCTTGAACGGGATGTCCGGACACTCGTCAACGTCGGTGACCTTGACACCTTTGAAAAGTTCCTCCGGCTTGCCGCGGGACGCACCGGACAAATACTCAATATGGATTCTCTTGCAACAGATGCCGGAATTTCACCGGTTACCGCCAAACGGTGGCTTTCATTGCTGATTGCGAGTTACGTGGTATTCCTGCTGCGACCGCACCAGAAGAATTTCAATAAGCGTCTGATCAAAAGCCCGAAACTTTATTTCTACGATACAGGGCTGGTCTGCTATCTGCTGAACATCCGCTCCGCTGAAGCACTCACTCTTCACAGCCAGCGCGGAGCTATCTTCGAAACATACATCGTTTCCGAGACGGTCAAGACCTGCATGAATTCCGGAATCGAACCGCCGCTGTATTACTGGCGTGATTCCCAAGGGCATGAAGTCGACCTGATGATCGAAGATGGTGAATCCCTGTTCCCGGTTGAAATCAAATCCGGTCAGACTGTCAACAGCAGTATGTTCGAGGGGCTTGATTACTGGCGGAAACTTTCCGGCGACAGTCATGGAATGCTCTGCTACGGTGGCAACGAATCGTACACCCGAAACGGGATCGATGTTCGCGCTTGGGATTCCTTCTGATCCCGTTGTGGAAACGCCAACGCTCGCGTTTCCGCGCGTTTTGGCAGGGCTGGGCGCAAGCGCTGGATGCATTCCGCATCGCATCGAAACAGGGCGATTTCGCCCCATTTGCGAGCCATTTTCGTCCATATTCCGATGGTCTCCTGTTTTAGCATAACATCTTGATAATCAACATGCGGACCAATGCGGAAACTCTGCTTAACAGCCGGAGTCCTTCCGCCGCCCTCAGTATCAACGACTTAAGGGGGAACCATTCGATTTTTAGCCCCCTTTTCGGCTATTTCGCGACTTTGGACGGGTCCGGACCCGATTCGGCGCTATCGCGCGTCTATGATACCTCTAAACGCGTCTGATGGCGTGCCGTTTCGGAGAAAAAGTGACGGATTCCGTCCGGCATTCGCCGGGACAGCCGGAAAGTGACGGACGTGACGATTCGATACCCCCCCTGTATGTAGGGGTGTCCGCTGTAATCTTCCCGTTGGATTTACATATATCTTGTGGTTTGGCGAAATATCGCCGTTAGACGACCTTCACCCCGGATATGCCGTTACGCGCCTCCGACCGGATGCCATGCCTTGCGCCGACCGTATTCGAGACGGCGTCCGCTCCCCGTTTGCGGGCGTTTACGGAGCGTGTGGAGCGTCCAGTAGGAATGGAGGATATTTTGCCGGTGGCTCGTCCATTCGAGGTTGTCAGCCCTGTTGTCGCGGCGGTTGCCGTTCAGGTGATTGACCTCGGCTCCATCAAAATATGTGTCGGAATGCCACGCCATGGCGACAAGCCGGTGAACGTAGAGCGTTCGACCATCTGCTTTCACCGTGGCGTAATGCGGCTGACCGTTCAGCGTCATCAGCGATTGCGCCAGCAGACGGCCGGGAACGACCTTGCGGACGCGCCTGCCGTTGAGCGTGATGGTGATCGACCGCGCCTTGGAGCGGATGAGGCCGGTGTCAGAGGCTTCATACCGAGGCAATCCGTGGATTGCCCGCCAGTTCATTGAGCCTCGAACTCACCGCACCAGTCGTTGTCTTTCACCAGCGGCCACACGGCATCGTCGGGGATTGCCGGTTGAGAGTCGCTAAGTCCGCACCGCGGCGCATGCCGACGGCAGAAATTGAGGTTGTCGGAGCGATACGGGTCGCTGAATTTGCAATTTGAACAGATTTCGGGTTCGGGGTCTTTGTTTTCACACATGGTGAAGTCCTTTCGGTTGTTGTTTTGAATGGTGGAACAGAATCTTCCATAAATTCCAGGCTCTATATACGCGCACAGACTTTTAGAAGAATTGCGAGACATGTCTGGAACTATTGAATTATCTCTAAAAAGAAAGAATATATATATTATTACCTCATATTAGTTCTCTCTTTTCAAAAAGATAGTTCACGGGATATTTCACAAGTTCGCAAAAAGTATTGCATTTTCTCCGGCAAAACCATCCGCTGAAAATGTGCCTTATCCATTATCCGGGGAGATTTATCTCCCCAGAAGCCGGTAAATCTTGGATGGTTTTGTTCTGCCCCTGTCGATTTCGATATCGACGGAGCCGTTTTCGTGAAGCGTGTCGATGATTTTCTTGAAAACATCGAACGATTCCCTTGATTTTCGAAGCAATGCGCTGTGCCCCATCGCTCCGCCAGCCTCATCCAGAAAACGCAGGACGCGCTGGCATTTCTCGTCGAACACATTTTCGTAAACGTATGCATCGGCCATGTAGAGCATTCGCCGGGTCAGGTGATCGACGAATTTCCACGCCCATTTAACGGACTTCTCCGAAATAACGGGGCTGTACACGTTCGTGCTGATGCCGTGGAGCATCGCCAGCTTGCAGATTTTCTCGTGGGCGCGGGCCCAGAGCGCCATAGCCGCGCCCTCGTTCCTTGCTTCGAAGAACTTGTATCGGCTGTCGCATTCCGATTGAATCTCTTTCAGCGCGGCGGTGGCTTCGGGCGTTTCCGTGATGATGAGCGGCTTCGGGTATTCGCCGGTCAAATTGCCGGACACATCCAGATTGACCAGTAAGCGGTCAGTCAGGGCCATCTTGTGACTGATGTTTTGTTCGTGTAAATTATCCTTCAACGTGTAACAAGGAGGATTTTTACATGCGCGAAGTTTGCTATAAGCGTTGGGAAACAAAATTTGCC
>JAQUTL010000042.1 GCA_028709805.1 Victivallaceae bacterium | reverse complement strand
TTGAAACGGTTTGCAAATGCCGGAGCATGGGAGGACTACTGGCAAAAACGCATGGAGATTCTCGGCAACGTCTTTATCGGCGTTGGAAATTACAAGTGTGTTTCACAAAATTTGGGACAATAACTAATTTTAAAATTTGCATTGTGTTTTTCGTGTGATACTTTGTTAGCGTTAAATAAGGATCACGGCGTTGTGGCATGTATTCTTTGGGAGGCATCGCGGGAAACTGCGGTGGAAGAGGAGAGTACCACAACGCCTTCTTTTTGCTTTTTTCTGAAGTGAGCGGAGCGTCGGGCTTCTCCGTGCGGAGGGTTGGGAGTATGATGAGAAAATTGCACGTGTCATTGGCTGGGTGCATATTGCTGATTCTTTTTCTGCTGGTCGGCGGAGCCGTGTTTTTGGCTGTTGTTTTATGGCTCTTTAACCGGGCAGAATAACTGCGATCCTTACTGCAGCGGTATCAACATGCGCAATTTTTCAGTAAAGCGCACTAACTTTTTTCGCCAATATTTCACAAAAAATCTTTTTTTACTTGACAAACTTTATTCACCAATGTATTTTGTGTCTGACGGTTGAGGAGCCGTTTGTCTTTTCGCTTTTTTTTTAGAGGAGGAAATTGCGATGAAAAAAGAAACTTATCTTGCCGACTTTCTCAGTAAGTACACCATCAGGCAGCTTTGCGACGAGGAATGGAATGATGCCGACAGTTCACCGAAGTGTTCGCACTACCGGCACAAGCAACGGGTGAAGAAGGTCCGCCGTCAAGCGGTCGGGCGCAGTTCGTAAACAGATGAATTTGACGGTCCTCAGCCCGAATCATAAACGCTCCGCCGCGGCGGAGCGTTTTTTTATATGGGAACGGGTTGAAAAAAGCGGAATGCCGAATTATTGTATTTTCCACGCAAGTCGGTAATATAATCGGTATATAATACATAAGTACAGGAGTGGTGCCGTATGGAAACGATGTCGCTGGAATATTCGCTTTACCCGAAAAAATATGATGTTGTCGTTATCGGCGGCGGAACCGCCGGGGCGATGGCGGCGATGGCGGCCGGGCGGGAGGGCGCGTCGGTTTTGCTGGTCGAACGGGAATACGCGCTCGGCGGAACGTCGACATTGGCGCAGACGACTCCGCGGATGACCAATCATATGACGCAGGACGTTATGAATTCAAGTTTGTCCGGTGAGCTTCAGACGCTGCTGGTCGGGAAAAACTTCGGATTCAATAAAACATGGTTCAATCCTCAGTTGCTGAAATGCGCGCTGGAGGAAATGTGTGAAAAATACGGAGTCGATTTACTTTACGGCGCGGACTTTTTAACGGTTGTCGCGAAAAACGGAACATTGACGCACGCGGTGTTTCAGACGGTGGCCGGGGCGATTGCGGTGGCCGGGAAATCTTTCATTGACGCCACCGGCAACGCCGCGGTGGCGGTGGCGGCCGGCTGCCCGGTGGAGCAGGGGGACGGGCAGGGGCGCAATCAGCCGATGACGCTGAGATTCGCGCTGTCCCATGTGGACATTGAGGCCGCCCGTGATTTCATGATCCGGAGCGGGATATGGAACGCCAATGAAAAGTCATATTTGGAGATGGCGTCGCTTTGGTGCTACAACCGCCACCCGCTGACCGATCTTTTCCGCAAGGCGGTTGAGGACGGCGTGCTGACCCCGCGTGACGGAAATTACTTTCAGAGTTTTGCGGTGCCGTGCTACGGCTCCGGCGTGATGTACTTTAATTGTCCGGAGGCCGGCCATATCCGCAACGCTCTTGATCCGGCGGCGGTTACCGAAATGGTGGTTTATTCGCGCAAGGCGGCGTTGCGCCTGCTGAATTTTATGCGTAAGTATGTGCCGGGATTCGAGAACTGCGAGCTTCATTCATTCGCGGAAATGCCGGGAGTGCGCGAGAGCCGCCGTATCGTCGGAGAATATTATCTCACCGAACCGGACTACGACAAGCGCAGCAAGTTTCCGGACGGCATTGCGCAGACGGCCTATCCGATTGATATTCATGACGATTCGCTGCAGACGCTCCATCTTATGGGGCCGGGTGAGTTTTTTGAAGTGCCGTTCCGGTCGATGATTCCGAAGAACGTCAATAATCTTTTGGCGGCCGGCCGGTGTGTTTCGGCCAGTTTCCGGGTGCAGGGCGCTTTGCGGATTCAACTGGTTTGCATGGCAATGGGGGAGGCCGCCGGCATCGCCGCCGGACTTGATCCGCATACCGCGGTTTGCGACGGCGCGGCGATCCGCCGGAAAATGATGGAGTACGGCGGAACTTTCGCCTGAGGATTTTCGGTCGATGCTTCAATCCCGGATGGCGCGGTGCGCGGTCCGGGGTTTTTATTTGCGGGTTTCGGGCGGATGTGTCGGGGGGGCGAAAATGAAATTGGTTTCTCAGTCGCCCTGATCGATCTGGACTTCGCGGCGCTGGAATGTCGGAACATCCAAATCTTCGCCGTTGTATGACACCTGCGGCGAGTTTGCGAAAATGCCGCGGCTCAACAGCGTGTTGACCAGTTCAAATACCAGTTGTTTGGGTTCTCCGCCGCCGGAGGCGTCCGCCGGAGCCGCGGTTTGCTCAACTTCCATCAGCGCCGGGGTCTTCCGGCGCGGCTTGATTTTTGCCCGGTCGTTGTATTTTATCGCCAGCATGGATGACAGTACGCATCCGGCATATTCCGGCGAAGTGTTGACGCCAAGCGCCAATTCACAGTTTTCCGGCAGACATTTCACTGCCGCCTGCATCGTCTGCTGGACGGCGGCGATGCTCAGTTCCGGTCCGCCGAGCACGCTGAACATCACTGCGTCGGCCTCCTTGAGTTTGCCGATGCCGCCGAGCAGGGGGGCGGCCAGCGTCCGGTCAACAGCCAGCTGGCCGGCGTTGGCTCCCTCCGCCAGACTGGCCACGCCGACGCCGAGGGCGCAGTAGCATTTGCGCTCCTTGAACAGGGTTTGAAGATCGGCGTAGTCGGCGCCGATCATGTTTCGGTTTCCGAGCATCTCGGCTGTGGCGATGATGGCGCGCGCCATTTCGGTGTCGGCCAGTTTGAATGCCTCAGCCGCCGGCGTTTCCGGGAGCAGAACGGAGAACAGCAGGTCGTTCGGCAGCAGCAGCAGCACATCGGAGGACATCAGAAGTTCTGCGGCGGCCGCGTCGGCTTTCTGCCGTTTCGCGTCGCCCTCCCAGCTGAACGGAACGGTCATCATGTAGATGGTCGGCATTTTCAGTTTGGAGCAGAGGCTGGCGACCGCTTCAACGCCGCCGGTGGCCAGACCGCCGCCCAGTCCGCCGGTGACGATCAAATATGACGAGCCGGTAATTCTGGTTTCGATGGTGTCGCGTTCGCGGGCGATTGCCCGCTGTCCTTTTTGGCAGTCTCCGCCGCAGCCGTGGCCGTGCAGCCATTGGACGTCGGCCAGAAGCTGCGCCGACTCCGGGAGTTTTGAGGCTCCGAGTGTGTTCACGTCGGTATCGACGGCCAGCAGATTGAGTTTTACCGCCGCCGGCAGCGCGGCCAGCGCGTTAAGTATTTTCATGCCGCCGGAGCCGAGGCCGAGAACGGTGATTTTTCCGGTTGCTTCGTTCATAGTTTGATCGAGTCCTTGAGGTCGGTTATGGTGCGGCGGGCCGAATCGCCCATATTGCCGAGCGCTCCGAAGATTGACGTGAACAGTCCGCGTTTACGGTTGAGGTTGGCGATCTTGAGCAGTTCGGCGGCGTAGCAGAGCGATCCCCAGAGCGACGAATAGCGCGGATCGGCCAGAAAGCCGAGATCCTGCTCATGGTCATACGGCGCGCCGATGCGTACCGGCAGTTCGAACATGCTGTGAAAGATTTCGGCGGTGCGCGGGAACAGTGCGCCGCCTCCGGTCAGAATGCCGCCGGCGGCGAGATTGCGCAGCGCCGACTGGTCTGGGAAGCCGTTGCGGACGATGGTGAAAAGTTCGCGCAGCCGGAGGTCGATAATTTTTTCAAAACTGGCCAGCGGGATGCGGCGGCCGGAGGTTTCGACCATGCCGGAACTGACGGCCGAGGGCTGTTGAAGCAGCGCGCCGGTGAAGACGCTCCGGCAGACGTCGAGCGGCAAGTTCAGCCCGATCGACAGGTCGTTGGCCAGATGATCGAATCCCACCGGGATCACGCCGGAGGCAAAAACGCCGTCATTGAATATGGCGATATATTCGGTGGTGCCGCGCCCCACGTCCACCAGCAGTGCGCCGTGTTCGCGCTCCTCCTGACTGACCACGGCATACAGGTCGGCCAGACCGCTGAAGATCAAGCTGGGCGGCTCTTCAAATCCGGCGTCGATGAAGACGGTGCGGAAATTGTTTATGCGGTTGGCGTCGCCGAAGATGACGTGTGAGAACAGCTCGAATTTTCTGGCGTTCTGGTCGATCGGGTTGCGGACCCGGCGCACGTCGTCGAGAACATAGTAGCTGTCGGCGATATTAAATTTTTCGAGATTGCCGGACAGGGTTTTCTGTTCGATCGCGTCGGCGGCGGACTGGAGGTCGGCGGCGGACACTTTGCCGTCCACGAACAGCGCGGCCGACTCCTGGCGGCTGGCGATATTGCATCCGGAGATGTTCATGGCGAAAATCCGCGACTTGTTGAGCATTTTCGAGGTGTCGGCCCGGTCAAGTACGGCGATAAGTTTTTCCAGCACGCGGTCCATGTCGGCGATTTCGCCCTTGACCACTTCGCCGTCCACCGGCTCCTCGGCGAAATCGATCACCCGCAGCGGCTCGTCTTCCGCGACTTCCCCGGTGACTGCGCAAATTTTCGAACTGCCGATTTCGACGGCGGTGACAATGTCGGTATGTTTGAACATGTTCTATCCCTTTGTAGAAAACATACCTCAAAAGCCGTAAAAATCCAGTCGTCAACTCTCATTTTTGCGGTTTTTTTTACATCCGGTTTGCGCGGAGGCGCGCGAGGAGGTATATTACCCGATACAACGACAGGATTTTGCAATGAATTTATACTATACAGTAAGACTTGACAACGGCGCCACCGCGGCGGCCGTCGCGCCGGATGAACTTGGGCTGAAGAAATTCGACATCTGCGTGATGCGGCGCGATTTTTATTCCGACTGCGGGCAGATCGCCATTCTTCACGGCGACAAATATCCGGACGAGAAAGTGCACGACTTTTCCACCGTTCAGCGCATCGCCTCCGAACAGGACCGCGAGACCGCCAAGGCCAATCTGGAGAAGTCGCGCGGCAGTTTCCGCACCGCGGTCAATCAGGTTGAGCTGCTGAAACTTCCGATGAAGCTGCTGAACTGCCACCATTCGCTGGACAATAAGCTGATTACCATCCAGTTCACCGCCGACGGCCGGGTGGATTTCCGCGAGCTGGTCAAAGATTTGTCCCGCATCCTCGGCTGCCGGATAGAGTTGCGGCAGATCGGCGTGCGCGACGAAGCCGCCATCTGCGGCGGTATCGGCATCTGCGGCGAGGAGCTGTGCTGCCGCCGTTTCCTCAAAGAGTTCAACTCGATCAACGTCCGCATGGCCAAGGATCAGGATCTTTCATTGACGCCCGGAACCATTTCCGGAGCTTGCGGACGGCTGAAATGCTGTCTGAAATTCGAGCATGCCGGATATGTTGAACTGGAAAAGAGCATGCCGCGGCGCGGCGACCTCTGCGGTTCGCCGGAGGGCAAGGGACGGGTGGTGGACCGCAATCTGCTGACCGGCAAGGTCACGCTTCAGATGGACGCCACCGGAAACAACGTTGTGGTTGAGCGCAAGGACATCACGGTGCTTTCTTCCGGGCGGCGCGGTCAGCAGAAGGGCGAGCGCGACATTTCTCCCGACCTGAAAAAGCTTGAATAAACGCTGAACCCCGGAGACGCGACATGGAGCGGTTTGACCGGCGCATTTTTAACTTCGACGCTTCCGACGGCCCGGTTTTGGCGGACGCCGCCGGTTTGTTGGTTGCTCCCGGCGAGACGATTGATGAATTCCGGTCGCGGCTTGAACGGCTGTTTGCCTGGCGCCGCGACTTTCTCGGCGCCTTGAAGCGTGACGGCCGGGCCGCCGTCGCCCCCGGTTTGACGGTTCGGGCTGATTCCGCCGTTGACGACGGCGTTTTTGCCGAAGCCGCCGAGGTGACCGAGCGGCTTTACGGGTTTGCGGTAAACTGGGTTCCCGGCTTTTATCTCACCGAGCCGCTGGGGTTTTTCTGGGGCGGCTGTTCATGGACCGATCCGGCGGACGGGCAGGCGGTGTTTACGCTGCGTTCGGCTTTTCAAAGGCGGAGCCGCTGGCTGTGGTATGACCGGACGGAGCTGGCGGCACACGAACTTTGTCATATTGCGCACGCGCCGGTGTCTGACCCGTCGCTGGAGGAGTTTTTCGCGTATCGCAGCGGACGCGGGCGTTTGCGGCGGGTTTTGGGAAACTGCTTTGTGCATGACTGGGACGCGCTGATTTTTATGGTTCCGTCGCTGCTGCTGTTCTGCGCCCAACTTGGCGTGGCAATGGGGTGGTGGAGTGTGGCGATGTGGCCGTTCTGGCTGCTGACGTTCGGCGGCCCGGGCTATCTGCTGCTGCGTTCGGAACATGCGGTTAACCGCTGGCGTCGGGCGCGGCGGCGGCTGCTGGCGGCCGGGGTCGGATCGCCGGATCCGGTGCTGTTCAGGTTGACGGCGGCGGAAATACGCGAACTGTCCGCGCTGCCGGAAGCGGAAGTTGCATCATGGCTGAATACGCCGCGTGATCTTAGATTTGAAGTGCTCAGAAAACGCTTTGTTCCGGCCGGCGGAGGTGAAAATGAATAGAGAAGAATTGACGGAATTTTTGGATTCGACGCTTGAATTGTCCGCTTTTCCCGGCGATCCGTCCAACAACGGTTTGCAGGTCGAGGGCGGAGCGGAAGTTCGTCGCGTCTGTTTCGGGGTGGACGCCAATCTGGCGATCATCGAGCATGCGGCGGCGACGGGTGCCGATTTTATTTTTGTGCATCACGGCTTGTCCTGGGGCGGTGAACCGCGGCGCTGGACGGGCGTGACCGCCGCGCGTTTCCGTAAGATGTTCGAGCGCGGCATTTCGCTTTATGCGGCGCATCTGCCGCTGGACGCCAATTTGAAGTTCGGCCACAACGCTGAATTGTTGCGGATCGCCGGTGCGTCCGGGCGCACGCCGTTCTGTTCTTATCACGGCCTGACGATCGGCTGTTCCGGGGTTATGAACGAGCCGGCAACACCGGACGAGCTGGCCGGGAGGCTTGCGGCCGGGCTGATTTCTCCGCCGCAGATCGCGATATTCGGCGACCGGCGGCGCCCGGTGCGGCGGGTTGGCGCGGTGTCCGGCGGCGGCGGCTTTGAAGCGGTCGATGCCGCGATTGCGGATAAACTGGATGCGCTGATTACCGGAGAGGTGACGCATGAGATATATTCATTGATCGCGGAAAGCGGGTTGACGGTGGTAAAACTCGGTCACTATGCGTCGGAGACTCCCGGCGTGGAGGCGATGCGGAAGCTGACCGCCGCTAAATTCGGTATTCCGTGTGATTTCGTCGATCTGCCGACGGGACTTTAAGCATTGTTGCAAA
>JAQUTL010000027.1 GCA_028709805.1 Victivallaceae bacterium | reverse complement strand
TATGAAAAAGTGAACTTATCATCGATTTTGTTATCAAAAGACTTGAAAATCAAATAAAGTTGCTATAAATTTATAGCATAATAACAATAATGAGAGAAACACGGTGTTTCTTTCACGGATTCAGGTCATATGCATAACTGAAATGCAATGGCCGTAAACTCATGTTTTTGTGAAAAAAAAGCCGTTTTGTCATTAGAATCGTTTAAAAAAATTGCATTCCCGGGTAAAAATCAAAAAAAATGGAAAAGCAATGTTGATTTTTTTATAATCGGGTTATATCTTATGATTGCAATCGTGGAACGTTTAACAAACCAGACCGTTCACGCCCGCATCGGGCCGGTCTCAAAAAGGAGTTGAAAATGAATCTTGGACTCATTGATTATGCGCTTGGCATTGTGGTGCTCGGTTCCCTGATCGGAATCTATGTGTTCAACAAGCAGCAGGCGGTAAACCCGAAAGCGCAGATGTTTTCACTGCTTCTGCTCGCGGTGGTCATCATTTCCGGCGGCGCGCTGATGTGGCACTCCGGCATGCTCAGCGCCGTCGGCATCGGCTCGTCCTCCGAAGAGCGTGTCTCCAACGCCAGCGATCAGTTCTTCGCCTCTCAGGGATTCGCCATCGGCCAGAAGATCGCCGAAGCCAATCCCTCCGGCAAGGTGCTTGTGGTCGTCAACCCCAACGACAACGAAAAGCTTAACGGCGCCGACCGCGGCCGCATCGGCGCGTTGATCGACGCGCTCAAGAAGTCCGGCGTCGGCGAAAATTTTGAAGTCGTCGCGGTCGAACCGTCCAAATCCACCGGCATGCCGGAAGAAGCGGCCGCATCGGTTCCCTTCGGCATGATCGTCACCGCCAAAGATTACAACAACGTGCTTTCCAAGACCGACGCAAAAGCGATCTTCATCATTTCCGAAATGCCGAACTCGATGGATGAGGTCCGCTCGATTTCCATCCTGAAAAAGAAGAACAACCCGGTGCAGATATATTTCGCGGCCAACTCGATCAACAACTCGCTGGCCAAGGAACTGCTCAAGGCCAAAAGCATCGCCGGCGCGCTGCAGCGCAAACGCGGCTTCCGGCTCGGCGAATCCGCTCCGAGCGATCTGATGCAGGCGTTCAATGAATCTTATGTGTTCATCGAGCCCTAAGTTAGGTTAAAATCGTCCAGGCCGTCCCGTCTCGGACGGCCTTTTTTGTGCCGCGGCAACACCCTCAGGTGATTTTATGACAAACAGTGATACGGAAAAAATATGGCGCAGACTGCGCCGCAAAACCGGAACGGCCATTGCCGAATACCGGATGATCGAAGCGGGCGACCGTCTGCTGCTCGGCGTGTCCGGCGGCAAGGACTCGATGGTGCTGCTGAAACTGCTGAGCGGCTTCGTCCGGCGCTCGCCGGTCGGATTCTCGCTGGCCGCGGCGACCTTTGATCCGGGCTATCCCGGCTTTCGAATCGACCGGGTGCGCCGCTTTGCGGAAGAGTGCGGCGTGGAGTTTCACGTCTGCGGCATGGACGTCGGCGCCATTATCGCGGAAAAACCCGGCGACCGCCGTTCCCCGTGCGTGATCTGTTCGCGGCTGCGGCGCGGCGTATTGTCCGGTCTGGCGCACCGGCTGAACTGCAACAAGCTGGTGCTGGCGCAGCATCTGGACGACGCGGCGGTCTCGCTGCTGATCGGGCTGTTCCGTGGTCAGGGGCTGACCACCATGGGTGCCAACGTCCCGGCGGACGGCGGCCGCCTTCGGGTGATCCGTCCGCTTATAACCACGCCGGAAAGCGACATCAAGGCGGCGGCGGCTACTTTGAAAATGCGTTTTTCCGGGCGCTGCCCCTATGCCGGAGAGTTGAAGCAAACCGGCGACCGGGCCGGCTTCGCCCGGTTGATCTCCCGGCTGGAAAAACGCATTCCGAACGTCCGGGAAAACATGCTGGAGGCAATGCGCGACGTGCGTCCGGAATTTCTGCTTGACCGCCGGTTTCTTGGTCTGGACGATTGATTCGTTATTTTTCCGGCGCGTCCGCCGCGCCGTTGTTTTTTTCAAGTTCGCCGGCCAGAATGATGAATTGATCCGCGGTCAGCCGTTCCGGACGGATGTCGGCGGCAAGCCCCATTGTCTCAAGCGCCGCGCGGACGTTGTCCGCGCCATACAGCGGCCCCAGCGAATTGACTATTTTTTTGCGGCGCTGATTGAACGCCACCTTCGCCGCCTTCGCGGTGCGCTCCCGCACCTCGCGCGGCGGACGCTGTTCCTTCAAAGTTCCGCGCAGCAATGCCGACTCCACCTCCGGCGGCGGAAAAAACACCTCCGGCGGCACAACGCGCTCCAGCGTCAGGTCGTAAACCAGCTGGGCGCGAACCGACAGCGCGCCGTAGTTTCCGGTCCCCGGAACCGCCGCCAGCCGTTGCGCCATCTCTTTCTGAAGCATGAAAAAACAGCTTGCCGGCGGCTCCGGCAATTCCAGCAGGCGGGCGATGAATACCGAACTCACCGCATACGGCAGATTGGCCACCGCGTGAAACGGCATTGGCAGCAGACCGTCCAGCGCAACCTTGCAAGCGTCGCCCTCGACCAAATGGAAGTTGGAGCGGCCGCCCAGCGTGCTTCGCAGATACCCGGCCAGACGCCGGTCGAATTCAATGGCGCAGACATTTGCTCCGGCGTCCAGCATCAGGGAAGTCAGTGCGCCGAATCCGGGACCGACCTCAAGTATGTTCATGCCGCGCACGACACCGGCCGAACGCACAATGCACTCAAGCAGATTGTTGTCAAGCAAAAAATTCTGTCCGAGTCCGCGCCCCGGCCGCATGCCCAGCGATTCCAGCGCCGCGAAAAGTTCCTGTTTATTCATCAGCTTTTTTTCCTGTAAATTTCATTATCGGTTTTGTCCGGCGGTGTTACGGCCCCGTCCGGAGCGGCGCTTCTTATAATATACCATTATTTTATGCAAATGAATAAAAATAAAGTTGAAAAATATGAAAAATCGCGGTATCTTACTTACGATGCTTTATAATCAACCGGATTGGAATATAATGAAACAGCTGAAAATCGCTTTGGCGGCGTTGTGTCTGCTGGCCGCCGCGCCGCTTTTGAACGCCGACGACGCTGAGGGTCGCGGTCTGCTCAAGGAGGCGACCGCCGAATTCAAGGCAAAAGATTATTACGACGCGGCCAAGACCGCGCTCGACGCCGAACACATGGCCGATTCCGCCGAACTGAAAGCCGCGGCGGTAAAACTGGCGGTGAATTCATACCGCAAAGCCGAACTTTATTACCGGGAGTTTGAAAACATCGAAAAACTGCTGACCAGTTATGCGTCGCATGTCGAATTTCCGTCTTTCGCCGCCCGCGAATTCGAGCTGGGCGACAAATTCTACGAGGGACACCGCGACCCAGCCTATTACGCTTTGCGCTGGGTGCCGTGGCTGCGCGACACCGACCGCTCAATCGAAGTCTATGAAAAAGCACTTTCGCACGCCCCCTATTCCGAGCGCGCCCCGCAGGCGAAACTCCGCATGGCGGAACGTATGCTTGAAGCCGGCGGCACCGATATGAACAAGCCGATAGAGGTGCTGCGCGGCGTTGTCCGCGATTATCCTGACACACCGGAAGCGCGTTCGGCCCAGCTTCATCTCGGCGTGGCGCTGGCCAGCATGGCCAAATACGGCGACGGCGACGGCGCCTACAACCGCGAAGCGGTTCAGGTGCTCAACGAGTTCAAGCTCCGCTATCCGGACGCCAAGGAGACGGCCTACGTCGACATGCTGATCCGCACAACGCGGGACATTCAGGCCGAACGGCTGCTGTCCGTGGCAAAATTCTATTCGGACAACGGCCGGCAGGAGGCGGCGGAGCGTTATCTTGGCGAGGTCATCCGGCTTTATCCTGACTCCACCAGCTCGGATCAGGCCGAGCGGCTGCTGACCAAAATGGACAAAACTTATATTCCACAGCCGGTCGCCCCGGCGGTCGAGCCTCGCGTGCTGACCTATGACGCCATGCCGATTCCGCCTTCCGGCGGCGAGCTGCTGATCACGCCGCAGCAGAGCGACGGAAAATATCTGGTTCCGGTGCGCGACCTCGGTCTGGATAAAAACACGGAGAAAAAATGATGAGACAGTTTTTGGTTGTCGCGGCGGCGCTGCTGCTGGCCGGATGTTATCACTGGGGATCGCTGATGCACCCGCAGATCAAGTCGATCGCCGTGGCTCCGGTGGTGAACGAGACAGCGGCGTATAATCTGGCCAGTGAAATGCGCATGGCGCTCAATGAACAGTTTATGGTGGACGGCAGTCTTGAACTCGACGGTCTGAACACCGCCGACTGCATTCTCAACGCCAGAGTTCTGTCCGTCACCTACATCGAAGTAAGCGACGATTCGTACGATGACGACGTGATCTATCGACCGACCGAATGGCAGGTCAGCGTCACGATGGAATTTTCCGTGATCATACCAGGTAAACGCGAACCGTTGATCTCCAAACGGA
The DNA here is from genome assembly GCA_028709805.1 of Victivallaceae bacterium. Classification (GTDB taxonomy): domain Bacteria; phylum Verrucomicrobiota; class Lentisphaeria; order Victivallales; family Victivallaceae; genus CALXXL01. The sequence continues at coordinate 32,285 of JAQUTL010000027.1, read as the reverse complement.
CGGTTACCGGCGAGTCGCTGTTCCAGGTTCAGGCCGACATGGAGACCAACCGCCATCAGGCGACGCTTCGCGCCTGCGCCAACGCCGCCCAGCGCGCGGTGGTGGCGACTACCGAGGCGTGGTAAGCGCGGCACATTGTCTCGGCGCCGCAGGAAGATTGCCCGAAGAATCAGGCGCTTTTAATTCGCGCCTTATAAAAAGAAATCCGGCCGGATGTAAAAAGTCCGGCTTTTTTATGTCTTTCCGGCCGTCATGAAATCCGCGTTTCCTTCTTGCCGGCAATGACGGCGAATGGCGGAAATTCAGAGTTTGACTTCCGCCTGAATCGGTTTCGGGGTGATTGCCGCAGTGGGAAGAAACAGCAGCACCGAAGTGCCGAAATCAATCTTGCTTTTGATCTGCACCCAGCCGTAATGATGGGTGATCGCACCGTAGACCATCGGCAATCCCATGCCGGTGCCCTCCCCGATCGGCTTGGTGGTGAAGAACGGGTCAAAGGCGTGTTCAAGGGTTTTCATATCCATGCCGCAGCCGTTGTCACGAACCATGATATAGAAATAGTCCGAAATTTTGACCGGCGGCGACGAGTTGCCGACCGCGCGCGGCGGTTCGGCCGCCACCGGTGCTTCATCGGCTTTGCCGGTCTTCACTGTAAGCAGCGGCGGACGGGCGGGCGGATTGTTTTTCATGGCGTCGAAGGCGTTGAACAGCAGATTGAGCATGACCTGCTGAAGCTGTATCCGGTCGCCCTTGACTTCAAGCGGAACGTCGCCGGTCTCGATGTTCAATTCCACCGGTTGAGTGCGGTTGGGCAGGAACAGCTCCATGGCCCGCGCCGCCAGCACCCGGAGGTCGATTACTGAAATCTGATATTTCCCCTTGCGGGCGAAGCCGAGCAGCTGTCCGGTGAGATTGCCGGCCTGCTCGGCCACATCGCCGATTTTGTGCAGATGGGCGAGCAGTTCCGGGTTGTCCGGATGATATTTCATTTCGAGCAGATCAAGATGACCGAGAATGGCGTGAATATAATTGTTGAAGTCGTGAGCAATGCCGCCGGTCAGCCGGCCGAGCGCCTCCAGACGCTGCAGGTGGGCGACCTGTTCGGCGAGCAAAGTGCGCTCCGAGGCCATTTTAGTCTCTTCGGTGATGTCCCGCCCGACAAGGAGAAACATCAGCTGGCGGCGCAGACGGATTTCGGAAAGCGCCATGTCCAGTGCAAGCGGCGAGCCGTCGTTCAGCTTCATTTCAATCTTGCGACGCACGCCGAGCGACGGATTTTTCGCATCAATCTCGCTGGTGATGCCGCTGCCAATGCCGGCAAGCTCAAAAAAATTCAGTCCGGCAAGTTCTTCATTGTTAAGGTGCAGAATGCGTTCGGCCGCGGCGTTGGCGTCCTGTATCCGGCCGTTGATGTCGAGCAGCAGAATCATATCGGTGGCGTTCTGGAGCACGATCTGATGGCGGTTCTCCCATTCCGACAGGTTGCGTTCCAGCTCCTTGAACTTTCCGTATCCGCTGAAGAACGCCAGCGCCAGTTCAAGCGGCCGGGTGTTGGCGATGTCTTTTTCCCGCTCGACTCTGGTCAGATACAGCGCCAGTATCGCCGCCAGATAGACCGCCACCGGAATTATGAGCACGGTGGTGTTCAGCAGCGCAGGCAGAAATCCGCCGACGCTGAAGTCGTGCGAAAAAGGCAGATACCCGACCGCCGCCGGGAACAGCGAGGCCAGCAGCGCAATCAGCAAACTTGGATAAAGCCACATCTTCCTGCGGCGCAAAAATGTATATAAGGTCGGCATCATGAACACCGCCAGCAGCAGCGCCACCACCGTTCCTGCCACGGCGCTGAAGATATTGTCCAACAGCAGTTTGAGCGTGTTGCCCGGAGAGATTACGCTCAGAGAATACGGCACCCAGTCGCTTTGAATCTGAGTCAGTTTGCACACGTAATAGAACATGCCGAGCGCGGCCAGAAGCCCGATGATCAGCCGCTGAGTAATCAGCGTGCCCTCGCTGGTATAGACCAGCAGCAGCGAAGCCAGACAGGGCAGGATCACAGCCACAATTCCCAGCGGCAGCGACAATTCAAGGCCGAACAGCGATCCGCAGCGCAGCTCCACCTGCGCGGCCGAAAGGAACTGCCCCAGCACCAGAAGCGTTCCGAACAACATCACGAAAGCGTGTCCGCCGATGATTTTGCGCAACCGGTGAAGCAGGCACAGCGCCACCATGACGAACGTCTGCTCCATAAAGCCGACCAGCAGTGCGCCATAGCCTTCCACGATATTGCTCCTTTAACGTTTTTCCGGCCGCTGCGCGGTCATTTTTCGCGCAGCATGGTTCGTACCAGCGTCGCTCTGGCGGCGTCGATATTGCCGGGGTCCGTCGCCGGCGGACCGAGTTTTGACAAGTGAGCCGGATTTATCCGGACAAAAAGATTGTTTACCGTATGGATGCTTACATGGTCGAACATTTTCAGGTCGACACCGAGCCGGAGCAGCGAAAGCGCGTTCAGCGCTTCACCGGCCGACAGAATGTAGGCGTTGCGCAGACAGCCGTAGGCCCGGCCGATTTTGTCAAGCAGGAAATTCATCCGGCTGTCCAGCAGCCGCCGCCGGGCGTTTTTCTCATGGTCGATCAGTTTGGCGATCACCCGGCCGAGCCGGTCGATGATCTCCGGTTCGCTTTCTCCGAGCGTGCTTTGATTTGATATTTGAAACAGGTTGCCGCGATTGTCCGACCCCTCGCCGAAAATGCCGCGCACCGTCAACCCGAGCTGACCGATCCCCTGTACCGCGCCGGCTATCCGGTTTTCCAGCACCAGCGCCGGCAGATGCAGCATGACCGAGGCGCGCATCGCCGTCCCCAGATTGGTCGGGCAGCTGGTGAGAAAGCCGAGTTTGTCGTCATAGGCGATGTCGAGTTTCTCCGCCAGCACACAGTCCACACGGTCAATTTTCTCATACGCCTCGGCCAGTTGCAGTCCGGGCAGCAGCGACTGGAGGCGGATATGATCCTCCTCGTTCACCATGATGCCGGTCTGCTCGTCCGGCTCCATCAGCAGGTGGGCGCCGGCGGGACGCTTGAAGAGTTCGCGGCTGACCAACCGGCGCTCGAACAATATCATGCGGTCGGTACCGTCAAGTTCGCAGATGTCGATCCGCCACCACGGTTTTTCGGTTATGCCGGCGGCGGCGGTGATGACCCGGTCGGCAACGGCGCTCAGCTCCTCGTCGGTGGCGTGCACGGGGAACGGCCGTCCGGCGAGATTGCGGGCCAGACGGATGCGCGAACTTATGGCAATGTCCTCATCCGGTCCGGAGTCGGCCAGCCAGCCCACCGGCTGCGCCGGCAGCTCTGCGATCAGCGGATTGCTCATGACAAGTCTCCCGGCGCGGCGGCGATGCGGTCGCGGGCTCCGGTCAGTTCCGCGATGCGGTCACGGATTATGGCCGACTGCTCGTAATTTTCCGCCTTGATGGTTTCGTTGAGTTCACGACGCAGGGCGGACAGCCGGATTTTGAACTCATCATCCGCCGTCATGCCGATGGTGCGCGGACGTTTTCCGGTATGCACGGTTCCGCGGTGCATGGCGGTCAGCGCCGGTTCGATCACTTTTGCGAACGCCCGGTAGCAGTCCGGACAGCCGAGCAGTCCGGTGGACTTCAGCTCACGGCTCGTCCATGAACAAGACGGGCAGACAATGACCTCATCGGGAGCGGCCTCCGGCGCGTCGTCCGACTTTTTCGCGTCCTTTTCCAAAGACGGCTTCTTGGCGAGATTGAACACAATCTCGGCCAAATTGAACGGACTCACACCAACGCCGCCGAGCTGCGGATGCTTTGCCATGCATTCGCCGCACAGATGAATGGTCTTGCTCTCGCCGTCGCTTATTTCCTCGATATGTATAGTGGCTTCGTTTTTCCCGCACATATTGCAAAGCATAATGGGAACCTCCTTCTCACGCTTCAACCGTAAAAAAACATTTATTCCGTCTCTAATATAGAAGAAAAGAGACAAAAAGAAAATCCCTGCGCCGAAAAAAACTAAAAAAACGATTTCCGGCGGACCGCCACCGCCGTTATCCCCCACAGCCAGGCGGCGCCGAACGCTGCTGCGGCGGCGAGCCAGTCGTGAACGGCAAGGCGGTCGGCGCCGTAACATTCGACAGCCAGCGGCGGCAGCGCCGTCAATATCTCCGACAGACCGGCCAGTTGCCAGGCCCGACGCAGCAGATAGACCGCCGAGACCGCCGGAACGGTGTAAACCCACCACCGCTCTTTGCCGGAGCGCTCGGTAACACCGACGATGAACGCGCATATCCAGTAGATAAGAAAAAACGCGACACCGAGCCAGGTACGCAATGCACTGCCGTCACAGATGCCGCCGGCGGTCACAAAAACTCCGATAAGAAAGAACAGCGTAAGAATCAGCATTCTGGCGGCGGGGAGCAGCCCGTGCAGCAGAAGCGCGACGAAATAGGCGGCGTTCAGACCGGGCAGCAGACCGCACATCCTAAGTTTGCGGCGCACCTCCGCCATAAACTCGTCGTCCACCTCGCGGATTCTGGATTGATCGGCCGGCACGAAAACGGCAAGTTCGGCCGCCGTTGCGCTGACGGCGGCGTCAAACCGTCCAAGATCAAGTTTTCCGTCCAGCGGTTCGCCATGAGCCAGCTTGTTGCGGACCGAGGCAATAAAACGCAGATTTTTCACACATTCCGGGGAAAGCCGGCCGGCGAATTCATCGACGGCGTCGTGCAAGCCGGCGGCGGTGCTTCCGGCGCGACGGAACATCTGCTCCAGTTCCCGGGCGGCCACGATGACGTGTCCGGTAATTTTTTCATCTTCTTCGCTCATGATTTCAACAACCCCATCGCCGCCAGACTGGAAAACGCCGCCGGAGTCACAATCAGATGGTCCAGCACCCGGATGTCAAGGTTGGCCACGGTGGCGGCGAGCAGTCTGGTCACGTTAATGTCTTCTTCTGACGGGAAGCAGTCGCCGGACGGATGGTTGTGGGCAAGTATCATCGCGGTGGCTCCGACCTCAAGCGCCCGCTTTGCGATATTGCGCGGATAGATCGCCGCCCGGTCCACCGTTCCATTGGCGACATCGCAGCAAAGCAGCTTGTTCTGGCTGTCCAGATAGAGCACCATAATCGACTCGAAGCGCGCGCCGCCGAGTTTCAGCCGGACAAAGTCCGCCGCCGCCGCGCCCGACGCAATACATTCCGCCGTCACCGTCTTCTGTTCCAGATAACTGGTCATGAGTTCGCGACTGAACCGGATGACGTCGGCCGCCCGTTCGCCGACGCCTTCAACGGACATCAGCTCTTTTTTTTCGGCGTCAAGCACCCGCGCCAGCGAACCGAACCGGAGCAGCAGACGTTTGGCCAGCGGTTTCACGTCACGGCGGATAATGGCGGAAAAAAGTAGAAGCTCAAGCTTTTCATGATCGGCCAACGCACTGACGCCGGAGTCGGAAAATCGCTTCCACAGCCGGCGGCGATGGCCTGCATTGAGATCATTCCCGCTGAATTCCGCCATTTAGCGCTCCCATACCGAGAACAGTTCAAAGCCGGCGCTGCGCGGAAACATGTTGACCGGAACAACGGTTTTTGCGTTGAATCCGGCATCGATCAGTTTCGCCGCGTCGCGGCTCCAGGTGGCCGGATCACACGAAATATAAACCATTCTGGCAACCGCAGAATCGCGGATCGCACGGAATGACGCATGGCTCAGCCCGGAGCGCGGCGGATCGACAATCAGCAGTTCGGCGTCTTTCAACGCCTCCCCCAGCCCGGCAGCCGCGTCGCCGGATGCGAATTCCGCCGCGATCCCGCGGGCGCTGAAATTGAATTTTGCCGCCTCCACCGCCGCCGCGTCGCTTTCAAGCTCAACCACCGGCTCGGCACCGGAAACAGCGGCGGCAAGACCGAACAGTCCGGCTCCGGAATAAGCGTCCACCGTCTTCCCCTTAACCGGGAAAGCGGCGAGGTACGCGTCAAGCAGCGCCAGCAGTTTCGCCGCGCCGTCCGGGTTGATCTGCGAGAAGCTGCCCGGCGGCACCGATATAAGCCCGACCGCCGTCTCCTCCCGCAGCCACGAGAGGCTTTTCGGCGGTGAATTGCGCCACATCAGGATTTTATCCGCCGACTTGCGGAACGTCACATCCATGCCGTCATGCAGCGTGTGGCGGAATCCCGGATCGGAAAGGTGTCCGGCAAGCTCGGCGTTCAACTCCGGAGCCGCCAGTTTGCAGGCCGCAATCTCCACCAGCTCGGACGGGCTGCGTCCGACGTAGCCGAGCATTGTCTCGCCCTTTTCCTTGCGGACATGCAGCACGATCTTGTTGCGGTAGCCGAGCTGCCGGCCGCCGCCGTCGAAGTCGCCGGCCATCTCCGCCAATCCGAGCGGAACGAGAAACCGGTGCAGCTGCTCCCGCTTGATCCTCAACTCGCATTCATACGAAGCGTGCAGATAAGCGCACCCCGGACAGCGATGGAAATACGGACACTCCGGCTCAATGCGGTCCGGCGACTTCTCCAGCAGCCCGCTCAGTTCGCAGCGCAGGTAGTCCGATTTTATCTTCACAATGCGGGCGACCACGCGTTCGCCCGGCAGGGTGAACGGAATGAACGCCACCATGCCGTCAACTCTGGCGACACCTTCGCCGCCGAACGCCGCCGATTCGACGACGCATTCAAATCTGTCTCCGATTTTCATTTTCCGCTTTCCTGTTGTTCCCGGTTAATATACTACCGCAACGCTTTATTTTCAGCGCCGGGCGGCTTTTTTTTAATGAAAAAAGCATTTGCCCGGAGGAAAAAAATTAATTAGAGGCTATCTTATATACATAGTTTACAGTTTAAAACCACAAGGAGACCAAAATGCAGGTGCCATTGCTTGATTTGCGCGGCCAATATCACGCGCTTAAAGAAGAGATTGTCCGCGAGATCGAAGAAGTCTGCGAGTCACAGCGTTTCATCCTCGGCCCGAAGGTTGAAAAGTTCGAAGCCGCCATGAACAGCTACTGCCACAGCGTCGCCACCGTCGGCGTCACCAGCGGCTCGGACGCGTTGATCATCGCGCTGATGGCCGAGAAAATCGGTGCCGGCGACGAGGTTATCGTGCCCTCCTTTACCTTCTTCGCCACCGCCGGAGCCGTAGCCCGCGTCGGGGCGACTCCGGTGTTCGCCGACATCGACCCGGTGTCATTCAACATCGATCCGGCCGACGTCGAGCGCCGGATCACCAAAAAGACCCGGGCGATCATTCCGGTTCACCTGTTCGGCCAGTGCGCCGACATGGACCGGATCATGGAACTGGCCAACGCACACAATCTGATCGTGATTGAAGACGCCTGCCAGTCCGTCGGCTCGGAATACCGCAACGGCCGCCGCGCCGGTTCAATCGGCAACTACGGCGCGTTCAGCTTTTTCCCGAGCAAGAACCTCGGATGCTTCGGAGACGGCGGCGCCGTTTCCACCGACAGCCGCGAACGCGAGGGCGTATTGAAAATGCTGCGCAACCACGGCCAGGGGTCAACCTATGTTCATAATATGGTCGGCGGCAACTTCCGGCTTGACGCGCTTCAGGCGGCAATCCTTTCGATCAAACTGCCGCACCTTGACCACTGGACCGAAATGCGCCGCCGGAACGCGGCCGAATACCGCAGTCTTTTCGCCGCCAGCCGTATCGGCGATCTGGTAAAACTGCCGGTTGAAGCGCCGTTTACCGGGCGGCATATCTACAATCAGTTCTGCATCCGCATCGCCGGCGGCAAACGCGACGAAGTCAAGGCCAGACTCGGAGAGCTGGGCATCGGCTGCGCGGTTTACTATCCGCTGCCGCTTCATTTGCAGGAATGCTTCAAGTCGCTCGGCGGCAAAACCGGAGACCTGCCGGTATGCGAAACGGTCGCCCGCGACATTCTCGCTCTGCCGATCTATCCGGAAAGCACCACCGAAATGCGTGAAACCGTGGTATCGGCGCTTGATAAGATTCTGGTGGGCTGATGGGCCGGGAAATCACAGCGAATGAAGGTGACTTCAACCGTCAGAGTTACTGGCGACTGATAAAATACGCCAAACCGTATTGGGGCAGACTGCTGGTCGGCATCATCGCCGGCATTGTGGTCGGCGGTTCGCTGCTGATTTCTCTGCTGATGATTCCCAAGATGGTCATGATGGTGGACAATCCGGCGGCGGAGGCGAGAACCGCCGCCTACGGCACCGTTGACCGGATGGCCGACGCCGTCGCCGCCCACCCGGAGTGGACGGCGGCGGAAAAACGCGACGCGCTGGCCAGAATTGTCAATCCCAAACTTGATTCCTCCGACCCGAAACTGGATAAACTGATCGAACAGATCAACGACAGCATCGAAACCTACAACCTGCCGGCCGCGGTCGACGGAAAAAGCATAAACATCACCTGGCCGGTCGATTTCAGCGTGCCGCTGTGCGAGGAGGACGGGCGTATATCGTGGCAGATATTCGCACTGTACGCCGCCGGGTTTGTGATCGCGTGGATATTCAAAAACCTCGCCACCTACATCAACCGCTATTACACCAGATGGGTAGGGGCAAAGGTGGTGGCGGACATGCGCAACCGGATATTCGACACGCTGCTGCGGCAGTCGCTGTCATTTTACGGACAAATGGACGTCGGCCATCTGATAAGCCGCTGCTCCAACGACACGCAGGCGATCGAAAACAGCATCTCCAACGTAATTGCCGACCTCACCCGCTGTCCGGTGGAAATTCTGGCCTGCGCCGCCGCCATTGTGATCGCCAGCGTCCAGAACAACAACTATGTACTGCCGCTGATACTGTTTGTCGGCATGCCGCTGGTGGTGCTTCCGGTGCTGCTGCTGTCACGCCACATCCGTAAAGCCTACAAGTCGTCATTTGCCAAGATCGCCGAGGTCACCAGCCGGATGCACGAGGTCTTCACCGGCATTATCGTGGTGAAGGCCTACAATACCGAGGAGGCGGAAAGCGCCAAGTTTCATTTCGTCAACCGGCGGTACTTCAAGTACATCATCAAAGCGCTGCGCCAGCAGCTGCTGATGCAGCCGCTGATGGAGGTGGTGTCGGTGGCGGCCACGCTGGTGTTCCTGATGTACAGTTACAATCAGGGCTTCTCGCTGACCGAGCTTACCGCACTGCTGGCTCCGGCGCTGCTGTCTTACGAACCGATCAAAAATTTGTCAAAGGTTTTTCCCTACATTTCCCGCAGCATGGCGGCCGCCGACCGGTATTTCAACCTGGTTGACACCGACACCTCGCTGCCGGAAGCGGCCAACCCGGTGGAGCTGACCGAATTTCATGACGCAATACGATTTTCCGACGTTTACTTTTCCTATGGCGACCACCGGATTCTCAACGGCATCTCTTTTGAGATCAAACGGGGACAGGTGGTTGCGGTGGTCGGGGAAACCGGCAGCGGCAAGACGACCATCGCCAACCTCATCGCCAGATTTTACGACGTCGAAGCCGGGTCGGTGACAATCGACGGCATTGACGTGCGCCGTTATTCCATGCAAAGTCTGCGCCGGCGGATCGGGATTGTCACCCAGGATGCGATATTGTTCAACGACACCATCGCAGACAACATCGCATACGGCTGTCCGTCCGCCACCCGCGACCAGATCGTCGAGGCGGCAAAACAGGCCAACGCGCATAATTTCATCGTCTCCGGCAGTCACCGCGAAGGCTATGACACCGAAGTCGGGGAGAAGGGATTCAAACTCTCCGGCGGCGAGAAACAGCGGGTGGCAATCGCCCGCGCGATACTCAAGAACCCCCCGATTCTGATTCTGGACGAGGCCACCAGCGCACTGGATACCGTGACCGAGCGGCTGGTTCAGGAGGCGTTGAACAAGGTCATGACCAACCGGACGGTCTTTGCCATCGCCCACCGGCTCAGCACGATTCAGAACGCCGACCTGATTCTGGTGCTGCGCAAGGGCGAGATCGCCGAAGCCGGAACCCACGCCGAATTGATTGCCCGCGACGGCTTGTATAAAAAGCTGCACGACACCCAGTTCAAAGGAGCGTGACAACCACACTGCGCGCCGGCCGGCCGCCGGCCGGTGCGATGAATCATCAACCGCCAAAAAGGATTGCGCCGCCGTGCTGATAATAAACGCCGATGATTTTGGGTTCTCCGCCTCGGCCAATGCCGGAATAAGAGAATGCTTCCGCCGCGGCCTCATCAACCGCACAACCATGATGGTGAATATGCCGCACTCGGACGAGGCGGCGGAATCGGCCGACCGTGACGGTTTTATGGACAATGTCGGATTTCACTTCAATCTCACCGCCGGGTTCCCGCTGGTGGAGGCCTGTCGCCGCGATGTGCTGCTTTGCCGCGATGACGGCGCCTTCTCCGGAATCTTCAACTCCGGCTATTACAGCCGTTTCATACATCTGCCGGCCGCCACACGGGAGCTTATCGCGGAAGAATTTGCCGCCCAGTGCGAAAAATATCTGTCGTATTATCACCTGCAGCTGAAACACCTTGACTCGCATCACCACATTCATACCAACCGCTGCGTGTTTCAGGCCATCCGGCCGCTTGTCGAAAAATATGCGTTCAAATCAATCCGTCTGTGTCCGTGCGTGTTTCCGGCCCACCCGTTTCCATCGCCCAAGGACATATACAAAAAAATATTTTCACGCGCAGTCATGCGGTTGAAAATCCAGAACGGACCGATACGATGTTCGCAATATTTCTGTTATCTTGACAGCTTCAGATATCTGGCGGAGTCCGGTTCGATTCCGGAGTCGCTCGAGGTGATGCTTCATCCGCTGTACGACGGCGGAAAACTGTACGATCACATGTTCCCGACCGCTCTTAATGCCGATTTTCTTAATGCGCACGGCATAACCCTTTCCATGAATCTTCACGAAACCATGGACGGCAACTGCGGCTTGTTCCTTTAAGAATCAACAGCCCCGTCCGAAGCGCCTTTAACGGAAATTCATCCGTAATCCGCCGGTTATGAGCTTGACAAAACCGCCGGATGTCGTTATTTTATTACGTTTATCATTCTATGTTCATCCGGAAAGCGAATGGAGTGTATGGCTTTTGCTGAATTGTTCCCGACCCAAATTGATTCGATGAAAATCGACCGTTGTTCCCCGGAGGCGCTTGCCCTGCTGGATTACGAAAAAGAACTGCAGCTGAAAAATCGCGCCGTCGCCGCATTGTTGAACGATCCGGCGGTCAGAGATATCACCGCCGCGCCGGTTTGCCCCTCCCCCAGGCCGCGCTTCTACCGGACGACCGATAAACGGCGCGTCAGCTGGCGCTCCGGCAAACTGTTTTTCCATATGGGGCGCATTCCCGGCCGCGACCCGGTGGCCGACTCGCAACTTGAGCCGCGCGAACATCTTGAACTGTACAAGACGCTCCACACACTGCTCTCGCAGCCGCGCAACCGCCGCGCCGCCCAGGAGCTGAACTACTGCATCATCCGCGGATCATACGAGGAAACGGCATTGATCTTCAACGTCAAGACGCTTTCTGGCGAAATCGTCCGCTCGCTGAGATTTGTCGCGGAAGCGGCGGCAAAGGCGGTGCCGTCGGTCCGGAACGTGTTCATTTACGTTGACGAGACCGCGTCGGACTATTATCTTGAGGCGGAGCGGCCGACCGGGAAACTGACATTCAAAAAACTGTTCGGCCCGGAGTGCCTCGCACTGAAAATATCAGGCCGGAAAATCCTCTATCCGCCAACCGTGTTCTCGCAGATCAACGAGTCCATCCTCCCGCTGTTCGCCGGCGAATTGTCCGCGCTCATGGAGCCGAAGCCGGCCGACACGCTGATCGACCTTTACTGCGGCTACGGACTCTGGTCGCTGCTTTTGGCGGAGCATGTCGGAGGAGTCTGGGGTGCAGAGATGTCGCGCGAAGCGATTCTTGCCGCCCGCGATAACGCCGGATTTCTGTTTCCGGCCAAGCGCATGCACTTTGAAAGCGCTTCCATCTCCGCCGATTTTCTGCGTGAAAATCTTCCGGCGCCGCGGCATGAGAACGAAATCATACTGATCGATCCGCCGCGACACGGCTGTTTTCCCGGTGTGCTGGAAACTCTGATCGCACGCCGTCCGCGCAAAATATTTCACCTGTTCTGCGGCGCCGATGAAGTCGTTCCGGCGCTCAAATTGTACCAGGCCAACGGCTGTAAGATTGAAACGCTCCGGCCGTTCGATTTTTTCCCCGGCACATTGAATATCGAAATGCTCGCCGTTGTGAAACCGCCGGCGCTTTCAAGCGCAAAATAAACCGTCCTTCGCCCAAAGTTCCGGATTGCGGCATCCGCGCAATTCAAAGCAACATCCGGCAGCGGCCGGATTTTTCAAGCCATAGGGCAACAAGGCATGTTGCCCCCGATTTAAACAAAAAAAACCACGATCGGAAGATCGCGGCGAATTGTCGATGGCAGCCCCATAAGGATTTGAACCTCAACAAAATGAACCAGAATCACTTGTGCTACCATTACACCATGGGGCTAAAAAATGGTGGAGTATAGGAGACTTGAACTCCTGACCCCCACACTGCCAGTGTGGTGCTCTAGCCAACTGAGCTAATACCCCATCGAACACATTTTTAAAATACCCCTTTTCCGCAAAATTGCAAGTCTTAAATCCGCTTTTCCGGCGTTTTTTATAAAAATACCGACAACGCCCGCCGCAAAAACAGCCGACCAATCTGAACAGTCGGCCGCTTCAAGCCGAAAAAGGAGGCGGTCCGGTCATTTTTCACAACCGGATCGCCTCCATCCCACCCCCGCGCGTTTTTTACCGCGCAAAAAACTTGCGTCAGACCAACTTCAACGCCAGATAACCGTACACCTTCTCAACCGTAAAGCCATAAACGCTTTCGCCATAATTAAAAGAGCAGTATCGGGAAGCTCCATCATATATTTCAATCGTCAAATCACTCAAATCAACGCCGTCGTCCACCGCCATCAACAGCTGATCGTGCCGCCGCCAATTCATATCAATCTGAAGCAGCTTGTTGCCGTCGGAAAAGCTGAAAGCGGAGGCTTCGTCAATAAACGCCACGTTTTGCTGCTGTGAAGCGGTGAAAACAAACTTGAACGCATCCGACCTGTAACCACAACCGCTTTCAATCGACGAATTATTGAACTCAATCACGTCAAAATTCTTGATGTTGACGTTGAAGTCGCCGTAACAGTCTTTCACCACCAGCCGGCGAACGCCATTAACCGTGCCGAATCCGGAGTCGCCGGATACAGTTCCGACGTTGATGTGCGATCCGCACAAAGTGATTGTCGAATTGCCCTCGACCACGGAAACTCCGGTTGCGCCCGGAGTCGCGCCGCCGCCGTAGATGTTGCCCTGCACCGAACCGGACGTGCCAATGGTGATGTTGACATCGCCGCAGACCACGCTTTTTCCGCCGCGATCGGCGTAACCGCCGCCGTAGATGTTGCCGCGAACCAGCCCGTTCACCGTAATATTGACGTTGCCGCCAACATCCGCCAAACTGTTCTCTCCACTCGCCTGCGCCCCGCCGACTACCCGGACGCACTCTGAATATTCATCCACTGTAACGGTTATGTCATCGTAAATCGCCAAATATCCGCCAATCGCCGCGCCGCCACCGACCAGCCACGCCGAATACCGCCCTTTTAACAGCTGGGTTGGATTGTCAAACTGCCGACAGCCGGACAACACAACGTTGACGGAAGATTTTATAATTGCCGTCCGGCCATAGGCAAAACTACCGCCGTAAATCATTCCACTGACCTCGCCGCCGGCCAGCGTTATTGATACGCCGCCACCGATATTGCCGTCGACGCTGCCGCCGTAGAAGTTGCCGGTACTGCATTTTTTCAGGTAAATTAAGCTGCTGACATTGGAAATTACCGAGGTCGAGGCAAAGGCATACAGTCTGTCCACCGCCACATTATGCAAAGTATTGTTGGACGCCTCCCCGTTCTCCGTTGCCACCCAGCGGTCAAAACGCCCGAATACATCAAAGTAAATTATGTTGCCATTGTCAATCAATGAATATTCATAATTTTCAACCGCCATTGTGCCGTTCACCTCAAGGGTTCCCATCGACCGGCCGTTGTAAACCAGCTCGACTCCACCGCTATACGTCCAGCCCCAGTGACTCATCAGAGCAGCTCCGCCGGTTGCATTGCCGGAGCCAACCTCAACCGAAATCGACGGAGCAGCGCCAAGCCATGAAGCTTCTATCGCCATCGAAGTTCTGCCGATTGCCGAACTCAAATCGACGATTACTGAAAAATCTCCGACCGGCATCGTCCCGGCAATCGACAAATCCCCCTGCCGTCCGATCCGCACCGTTCCCTGCAGTGCGCCGCCGGAGGAGACAATGCAGCGGGCGCCGTTGTCAATCCCGATATTCGCGCCGGCTCCACCGGAATTAATCGATAGCCGGCCGCCCCGCATCACCACATTATCGACCCGGCCGTAAACCTCAATTCGCGCGCTGGCCGCCTCAATTCCAGCGGCCGTTCCAATAATGGCCGCCGATCCGCTCAGCCTGACATCGGAAGCCGTGCCGCCCGAGGAGACTTCAAAATAATATGCGGCATCGCAGTCCGAAACACTTCCGCTGACCAGTAATTTTATAAAGTCGCCGGCGAAGATTCCGGCTGCGGAGCCGCCAGCTCCCACATCGATAATCCCCTCACCGCCACTGAACGTATTCTTCTCCGTTCGCAGGCCGTAAACGCGACCGCCATCCGCGATTGACACCAAACCGCTGCGGTACAGTGTAACATCCTTTGCCGTGCCTCCGGACAAAATCTGAAGCCCGCCGCCGGATGAAACAATCGAACGCAGCGCCGAACAACCGTCCTCCACCCGTAAATTGCCACTTGCAATCACCAGATCGCAGCTCAACGCCGAAGAAATTTCCACCAGTTTTCCGCCGCTTATCATTTCGCTCATGACGCCGAAGCCATAGCCGACCGTCGCCCCTTCCGCCGCCGACACCCGCAGCGCCGATCCGCCGACCACATTCAGACGGCCTCCGGAACGCACCTGAATTTCCTCGCTCCATCCGCCGTAAGTAACTTGCTGAACTCCGCCGGACGATATGATCGAATAAAGCGACGACCCGCCAACTTGCTGAACCGATCCGCTGCCGATTTCGGTGAACATCGCGCCGCCGCCGGACGCGATCAGCTGAACCGCACCGCGGTCCAACCGCGTGTTCCACGCCACACCGCCGTTGCCGACATCCTGCCATAAACGGCTGCCGATCAGCACCGTTCCATCGGCAATGCCGCCGGAGGAAACCAGCTGAAACACATCGTAACAGCTGTTTTCCCCGCTGCAGTAGGTGTTGCCGGCATAACCGCCGGATTCAACGACCTGATTAGCGGCGCTCCCGGCGAGCACAGTGTCTACCGCCACACCGTAAACACGCTGGCAACCGCCGCCGAGCAGCCGTGTACCGGACGCAACGCCGCCCGCGGAAACCCGCTGAACGCCGATTCCCACCACGGTGGCTGCCGCGAGTCCGCCGGACAGAACGTCCTGGGATATATTATAATAACGGTTCAGCACCGTCCCGGACGCAACGCCGCCGGAGCCGACCACCATACGGCATGCCGCCGGATGATCTTTAAAATCATACCCCACAAATATATCGGCATCCTCCAGCAGAACATCGCAGTCGCCGTAAACGCGGACGGCCTTGGGAATATAAGTTTTGGTCAGCGCCAGCACACCTTCGGCGGAAACGGACACACTGTATGTGCCGATGTCCGCAACCAGCGCGGTGTCCAGCGTAACAGTTCCAAGCAGTCGGCCGCCGTCATAAACCGTGATCGACCGGTCGAACCCGGTCGCGCCGGAAGCCAGCACATAAACGCCGTCCAGCATGCGCTGATCGCACTTGACCGTAATCGCGCAGCCGGCGGAAATATTATTCAAACCGTCCAGCCGGGGCTCCGGAGAAAAAACCGGCATGGATAAATTGAAGTCGATTCCGGAAAAATCCACTGCGCCGCCCAGCGACACTTTGCCGCCGTTCCAGACGGACAGAACGCCGAACACCGTTCCCGCGTCCTGGGAAATCGTGCAGAAACCGCCGGAAGTCACCGTCAATCCGCTGACACGGCCGCCGGCTCCCACCGTCATTTTTCCGCCGGCCGCCACCACTGTGTCGCCGGCGAAACCGCCGGACTCCACCAACATGGTTCCGGAAATGCCGACAACGACCCGATCGGCGGTTCCATTGCCTGATATTTTAGCGCAATCGAAGTCGCCCCACCAGTACAGTTTCATATCCGCGATGGACGACCGCCGATCGACAAGTTCCTCATGAAAATACAGCCTCACGCCGAGAGCGGTTCCAACCGTCAACGTGACCGTATTCATATCGAATCCGGAAAAAGTGTAGACAACGTTGCCAATTTCAAAGTACCGGTTGGAATTGCTCAGCACCGCGTATTCCAGACCGCGGTCGTTCTTCAGCGTAATGCTTTTTGCGCAGTTTTGGTTGGCCGGATCGATTTCCATCAGTTTATAGACGCCGTTTTTCTGTTCTCCGGACGAAACAACGACCCCAAATTCATCGATCTTTCCGTCAATACCGTCAACCCAAAGCAACGTATCGTCTTCCGGAAGCCGTTTTTCAATGTGCAGAGTCACCCTTCCGGCGTTGGTCAACGCAGTCTGTCCATACGTCTCAACCGTCCAGCACTCGGCGTCACGCGCGTCGAGGAAGCCGCCTGAAGTCACCGTCGCATAGTCGATTAAGCCACGAACACAAGCTGAACCGCCGACCGTCAATCCGTTGACCGTACCATCACTCACCGACGCCGAACCGCCGGACTCAACCGTCAGATTTACCGCCGAGCCGCCGGCAATCCGAATTGTCCCCCCGGACGCCACCACAACATCGACCGCACAGCTGTCTTCACGCACCAGCAGTTCGCTTCTGTATCCGACCTTCACATCAACCGCCAGCGAATAATTGGATAAAGCAACCCGTCCGCCGGACGCCAGTAGCATGCCGTTGACTGTTGACAACTCCACAACAGCGCTGGCGTTAAACACTTCCATATCAAAAGCGCTGCATCCGGAGTCAAGAAAAGCATAACCGCCGCCGGTCATGGTAACCGAGCGTAAAACCCCGGCCTTCCACGCATAAATCTTACCGGCGACAACCGCCCCGTCCAGCAGACTGCCAACCGACAGCAAGCCTTCAGCATTCACCTCAATATCATTCAGCCGCCCACCGTTATAAACACTTAAAAATCCACCGGCTTCAACCAACGACCCCGATGCCGAGCCGCCGGAGCCGACCATCTGCCGGCCGTTGTTTTTCACCACCGCCCCGACCGCCGAACCGCCGGCGTAAACCCACTGCGCACCGCCGGAGCCAATAAGCGAATCGACGGCGGTTCCGCCGTTATAAACCCACTGCTTGCCGTGATCCTGATCCCAGTTGTCTGCGTCGCCCCCGCTGTAAAATCCGTACAATTCGGTGTTGAAAGACTTGCCGCCGTCCAATATCTGAAGTCCGCCGGAAACCATAGAGCCGGAGACAGCCGAACCGCCGGCAAAAACTTTTTGTGTGACGCCCGACGCTATACTCACCCGTTCCGTCACGCCGCCGGACGACACGTCCAGCCGGTCGCCGTCCTCCACCGCCACCCTCGCGCCGCTTAAAATCTCAAATGAGGAAATCAAAACGCCCCCCGAATAAAGCCTCACCGGAAAATCCGCCGCCGTTCCCGCGCCCTCAGTCATTGCCGACCCCTTAATGTTGAATATTGATTTTCATTTGCAGTTCACCGTATATAAAGACGCAGAAAACAGCGAATTATTAGCGTATCTTTTTCCATTGCCTGCCATTTTTTGTTATTATAGCACGCCGGAACGGGCAATACAAACGGATGACGAAAAAGGCCGCACAATTTGTGCGGCCTTTCAAATGGCTGCCCCTGATGGTCTTATCTGGCCGCCGACCGGCGGATGAGATCGCGCAGTTCGCGCGCCGCCAGTTCCGGATCGGCGGCGTAGATTATCCCGCGCGACGAGTTGATGACCAGTCCGTAGCCGCCGGCGGCGGCGCCGTGTTCCAGCACTTTCGCCACGTCGCCGCCCTGCGCGCCGACGCCGGGAACCAGAAACGGCATGTCCGGACAAATCGAGCGGACTTTGCCCAGCTCCTCCGGATAGGTGGCGCCGATCACCAGCGCAACGTTCCGGTTATAATTATATTTGTCGCGCGCAAGCTCCGCCACATGCTCGTACAGCGGGCGACCGTCGCACATCAGATTCTGAAGATCGCCGCCGCCGGGATTGGAGGTGCGGCAAAGAATGATTACACCCTTGTCGGCGTAATCCAGAAACGGCTTCAGCGCGTCCGAACCCATGTAGGGGTTCACGGTGACCGCGTCGGCGCCGTAGCGCTCGAACGCTTCACGGGCGTACATGGCGGCGGTGGAGCCGATGTCGCCCCGCTTCACGTCGAGAATAACCGGAATCTCCGGGTGATTTTCTTTGATGTAGGCGATAGTGGCGGCCAGTTGATCGTCGGCGTTCTGACCGGCGTAATAGGCGGCCTGCGGCTTGTAGGCGCAGACCAGATCGCTGGTTGCGTCAACCAGAAACTTATTGAAGTCGAGAAACGGCGTGGAACTTTTCCTGAACCGTTCCGGGAGTTTGTTGAAATCGGGATCAAGCCCGACGCACACCATCGAGTCGTTCTTCTTCCAGATCGCGGCCAATTTTTCGTAAAATGTCATTTTTTCATCTCCTTGTCCGGATAGTTGATTATTTTTTTATTGTGAATGTCGCAAAATCCGCCGCCGGAAGAATAGTCCGGCTGAAGCGCCACCTTGCCGCCGCCCTCCGGCAGGTCGATCGCAAACGTCGGCGTGCCGAGCGAACTCAACCGGCCGCGCAGATAACGCAGCACCTCCAGACCGGCCTCGATCCCGGTGGCGAAATGACGCACGCCGCGCACCGGGTCCACATGGAACATGTAATGCGGTTTCACCTTGATCGCCAGCAACCGGCGGAACAGCTCCTCCATAACTTCCGGATTGTCGTTCACGCCGCGCAGCAGCACACACTGGTTCAGCACCGGAACGCCGCGGCGGATCAGCGAGCGGCAGACCGCGGAGGCGGCGGCATCCACCTCATTCGGATGGTTGAAATGGGTCAACAGCCAGAGTTTGTCAAATCCGGCCAGCATGTCGATGAACTGCGGAGTGAAGCGCTCCGGCCACACCGCCGGCAGCTTGGTTCCCAGCCGGATCACCGAAATCTGCTCAAGCGAACTGAACGCCGCGATAATCTCCCGGAGCCGGCCGTCGGCCACCATGCAGGGGTCGCCGCCGGACAGCAGAACCTCGCGGATTTCCGGGTGTTCGCGCAGGGCGACGAGAATTGCTTCCAGTTCGGCGTCGGAAATATCCGCCAGCTTTGCCCCCTGTTTCCACAGCCGTTTGCGAAAGCAGAAGCGGCAGTGAACCGCACAGTTTCCGGTGACCAGCACCACGGCGCGGTCGAGAAAACGGCGGATCAGGCGGGGCGCCAGCATCTGACGCTCCTCCGCCAGCGGATCGAAGTCCGACTTCCAGTCATCCAATTCGGCCGCCGACGGCAGAAACTGCCGCCACACCGGATCGGCGTCGCCTTTTGACCGGTCGATCAGATCCAGACAATGACGGTTGACCAGCAGCGGATAAACCGCCTCAACCCGGCGCCAGTCATCCGGCTCGTCGATGCCGAGGAACTCCGCCGCCGCGCGGCCGGTTCTGAAAAACTCCGTCATTTCCTAAACTTGTACACCCAGGCGCAATCGACAAATTCACGCTCGACTCCGCCGTTGACCGCGGCCTTGGCCAGCAGTCCGGCGATTTCGACCGCCCGGTCGCCGCAGCCGGCGGCTCCGGCCAGCGCACCGGCATCGCCCTCGATCGGAGAAAGTTCGCGCATCTTTTCAAAAAATTCGTCGCGCAGCTTCAGTATTCCCTTCGCCGCCAGCTTGTAGGCCTGGACGCCGGGCTGATGAAACGCGTTGATGTGAATGAATTCCGCGTAAACCGCCACCGCGCGCTCGTAAAGTGCGATCAGCATGCCGAGCGTTTCCGGGGTCAGCTCGTCAATCGTTATACGAATGACCTGACGGCCTTTGCCGCGCAGCGCAGCCGACAGACCTTCAAGAAACCCGTGCAGATAGTCGCCCATCGCCATGCCGCCGCCCATGTCGAACTTCTTCGCGTCTTTCAGCACTTCGACGAAAGTGATGAAAAAGTCGTCGCGCCCGTCGTTGAGCTGCTGGATGAAGGCGTGCGCGTCGGTGCCGCCCTTGTTGCCGAAAACGTTCAGCCCCTGATGGACGGTCTTGCCGTCCAGATCAAGTTCCTTGCCCAGACTCTCCATCACCAGCTGCTGAAGATAGCGGCTCAGCAGCAGCAGGCGGTCGGAATACGGCACGATCACCATGTTGCGGTCGCCGCGTCCGCTGCCGGCGATATACCACATCGCGGCCAACATGTAGGCCGGATTGGAATCATAATCGGTTATTCTTGTCCATTTGTCCATTTTGCAGGCTCCGGCAAGAAACGAGCCGAAGTCGATGCCCGCCAGCGCCGCCGGCAGATGGCCGACCACACTGGTTTCACTGGTACGGCCGCCGATTGATTCTGCCATTTCAAATATCCGCAGATATTTTTTATCCTCGGCGTATTTGTAAAGATTGCTCCCCTTCATGGTGATGACCGCCGACTGTTTCGCCAGATCGACGCCGCCGGATGCAAAAATCTGCTCCAGCGCGGTGAGATTGTTCTTGGTCTCCTGCGTTCCGCCGGACTTGGAGATCGTCACCACCAGCGTGGTTTCCAAATCCATCACCGGCAGCAGATCGGTCACGCCGGAAGAGTCGGTGTTGTCGAGGAAATATATTTTCAGGTAGCCGCGGCGGGCGGCGGCGGAAAGCTCGTTCCAGTACGGACCGTTGATCGCAAACTGCATCAGCTGCGGCCCCAGCGCCGAACCGCCGATGCCGTTGATGACCGCCTGCGTGAACTTTTTGCCGGAGGCGGAAACAATCGTTCCGGCGGCGATGCGGTCGGCAAAATCCCTGACCGCGTTGAACAGTTCCGAGCCGAGATAGGATATCCGGTCGGTGAAATGGGTGACTTTGCGGTTCTCGTCCGGGTTTTTGATCGCGCCGGACTCGATTGCCGTCATCCCGTCATGCGCGGCGCGGAACTTCGGCTCCATCGCCGCCAGATCGCTCTCTTCAAACTTCATTCCGGCCACATTCAGCCCAAAGCGGAACTCCGGGCAGTACAGCCCGTAGCGCCGGTTGCGTTCAATCCAATCCATAATCCAGCTATCTCCCGATTTGCTCCATGACCTTCATGAATGACGGCCCGGAATTTTCAATGATTTTTTCGTCCACACAAAACGCCAGACGCACGAATCCCGACGCGCCGAATCCGCCGCCCGGAACCGCCAGCACCCGCTCCTTCAACAGCGCGGCCACAAACTCCGCGTCATCCGCAAGCGGCGACCGCGGGAAGAAGTAGAACGCCCCCTGCGGCATGAAATATTTTATTCCGGCGGCGTCCAGCACCTTTTTCATCGCGGCGCGGCGGCGGCGGTACACTTCAAGATCCACCTGCGAATCCATCGCCGTCAGCACGATCTTCTGCGCCACCGCCGGAGCGTTGACATAACCGAGAATGCGGTTGGTCATGATCACCCCCGCCACCAGTTTATCGCCGCCGGCCATCGCCGGGTTGACCGCCACATAGCCGATGCGTTCGCCGGCCAGCGACAGGTTCTTTGAATAGGAGCCGATTACCACCGAATGTTCGTAAAGCCCGAACACCGAAGGCAGCTCAAGGTTGTCAAAATTCAGAAACCGGTACGGCTCGTCCGACACCAGATATATTTCATGCCCGAAACGGCGCTCCGCCCCGGCCAGCAGATCGGCGAGTCCGGCAAGCTCGGCCCGGGTGTAGATGCGCCCGGTAGGATTGTTCGGAGAATTGACGATCACCGCCCGCACCTCCTTGGTCATCGCCGCCTCGAACGCCGTCAGATCCAGCGAAAAATCCGTCCGGGAGGACGCCACCGGCTTCAGCGACGCACCGTAGTTCCCCGCGTAAAATCCATACTCCACAAAGTAGGGCGACGGACACAACACCACGTCTCCCCGCGTCAGCACCGCCCGGAAAAACGCGTTGATCCCTCCGGCCGCGCCGCAGGTCATCACCACACGGTCGCCGCCGATATCGACCTTCTGTTCGGCGGATATCTTCGCCGCCTGCTTCTCGCGCAAGGCCGGATACCCGGCGTTCGGCATATACCCCAGCGCAAAACATGTGTCCGCCGACGCCGCAATCGACTCCAGCGCCGACTTCACCGCTTCCGGCGGCGGCAGGTCCGGATTGCCCAGACTGAAATCGTAAACGTTGTCCGCGCCGAATTTTTTCTTGAGTTCGATACCGGTCTCGAACATCTTGCGTATCATCGAAGATTTGCCGAGATACCCGGCGATCTCATCGCTAAGAATTCCCATTTGCAATCCGCTCCTTTTCATAAAAAACATTCCGCACCGCTCCGGCGGAGATGTCCGCCCGGGCGCACCGACTATCCGCCGGCGCTCAAAAACCCGGACGCCGGCGCCGGAACACGGCCACGCCCCGGCCGCCGCCCTCCTCGCGATTATTCCTCGCGGTAGGTCTTGCCGATGTATATTTGACGCGGCCGGGTGATTTTCGTTCCAGCGCCGATCATTTCCTTCCAGTGGGCGATCCATCCGGGCAGACGGGCCAGCGCGAACATCACCGTGAACATGTTCTCGGGAATGCCGAGCGCGCGGTAGATAATGCCGGAATAGAAATCCACGTTCGGATAAAGATGACGGGCAATGAAGAAATCGTCGGCAAGCGCCGCCTGTTCAAGCTCCAGCGCGATGTCCAGCAGCGGATCGCTGACGCCGATGGCGTCCAGAAATTTGTGGCACTCCTCCTTGATAATGACCGCCCGCGGATCGTAGGTTTTGTACACGCGGTGTCCGAACCCCATCAGCCGGAAACTGGTGTTGCGGTCTTTGGCCATTTCAATGTATTTCTTGATGTCGCCGCCGTCCTGCTGAATCATCTTGAGCATGTCGATCACCGCCTGGTTGGCGCCGCCGTGCAGCGGCCCGGACAGCGCGTTCATGCCGGCGGAAATCGTGGCGTACATGTTCACCTGCGCCGAACCGATGGTGCGCACCGCGGTGGTAGAGCAGTTCTGCTCGTGGTCGGCGTGAAGGATGAACAGAGTGTTCAGAATGTTGACCGCCTCCTCGCGTATCTCGTAGGGATTAACCGGCGAATCGAACATCATATTCAGAAAGTTGGCGCAGTACGGCAGGTCGCGCCGCGGATAGACCACCGGCTCGCCGACCGACTTCTTGTAGGCGAAGGCGGCCATGGTGCGGACGGTGGAGATCAGCCGCGCCGTCGACTCGTCGATATCCTCGCTCATGGACAGCGAGTCCACGTTCGGATAGAAGGTGGACAGCGCGTTTATCATAGTGGAAAGAATATGCATCGGATGGGCGCCGCGCGGAAAACTGTCGAAGAAATGGCGCATATCCTCATGCAGCATCGAATAACGGTTCAGCAGATCGGAAAACTTGCGGCTTTTTTCCGCATCCGGCAGATAGCCGTGAATCAGCAGATAGGCGGTCTGGATAAAATTGGCGTTGTGCACCAGATTTTCAATCGGAATGCCGCGGTAGCGCAGAATGCCGCGCTCGCCGTCCACAAAAGTTATCCGGCTGTAGCAGGCGGCGGTGTTGACGAAGCTCGGGTCAATGGTGACATATCCGGTGTTTTTGCGCAAATTGCTGATGTCGATCCCACGCTCGCCTTCGGTGCCGACGATGATGGGAAGTTCAATTTCCCGGTCGCCGATTTTCAGTATGGCGACTTCGCGGGATTCGGGTTTTTCATTCATATGGCGACCCATCCTGGTTTTCAAGTTGACTGCGTTGCGGCGGAAACGTTCCGCCAAGCCTGTAAATATAACACCCGCGCACGACTTTTTCAAGCACGCCCGATTTTTTTTATTGAATTTGTAAAAGCCGAAAACCGTGTTATGTTACAGTGAAGAAGAAAAATTTTTCACAGGAGAAAGCCGCCATGAACAACCTGACTGCCGACCAGACGAAACCACAGTATCATCCCCAAGTGTTCGATCCGCACGACATGACCGACGCCAAACAGATATCGCTGCCCGACTATCCGGCGGAGTCCGAAGGCCCGAAAAGCTCCGAGCGCTGGGAAAAGGAAACCAAGTTCCTGGTCGAAAAAATGCTGACCGAACTCAATCTCGCGCCCGGCCAATGGGTGCTGGACTACGGCTGCGGCGCCGGACGAATCGCAAAGGCGCTGTGCGAAAAAAAGCTGTTCGTCATCGGCGTGGAACTTACCGAGAACATGCGCAAATACGCCATCGAGTATGTCAACGATCCGCAGCGCTTCATCTGCGTTTCTCCGGAAATGTTCGCGGAGCTGGTCAACACCGGGCTGAGAGTGGACGCCGCCTGCTCGGTCTGGTGCGTCCACCACTGCCCCGACCCCGATCAGGTGTACCGGGCGATCCGCGGCGGCATGAAGTTCAACGCGAAGTTTTTCAACGTCAACAACCGGAAGACCCGGGTCATCCCCACCATGGGAACCGAATTCCGCTGGATTGAGGACGAAATAAACATCTGGCGCATCGCCGACGCCTATTTCGGGTTGTGCAACACCATCATTTTCCCGCCGGATCTCGACCCGAAGGAGCGGTTCATCATCCGCACCTACATGCGTACCATCGTCCCGGAGGCGAAAGACTGAATGGATTTCGATCTGGCGTTCACCCGGCTGTACGACCGCGTCCGCGAGCACTTTGCCGCGGCCGACGGCTGCCATGACTTCGATCACACGATGCGCGTGCTGCGCAACGCCGAAACACTGCTCGCCGCCCAGCCGGAGGCCGACCGCGAGGCGGTGCGCTTTTCCGCCCTGCTTCACGACATCGGCCGGGTTCATGAGACTTTCACCGGCAGCGCCCCCAACCACGCCGAACGCGGCGCCAGGGAGGCCGACCGGCTGCTGACCGAAATGGCGTTCCCGGAACAGCTTCGCGGACTCATCGTGGACGCCGTCCGCCGCCACCGCTACCGCGGCAAACTGCCGCCGGTGACGATCGAGGCGAAAATACTGTTCGACGCCGACAAGCTGGATTCGCTCGGCGCGGTCGGGCTTGGCCGATCCTTCCTTTTCGCCGGAAAACTCGGCGCCAGAGTCCACAACACCGCCGAAGAGGCGCTGGCCGGCGAACCGTACTCGAAGGAGGACACCTGCTACCGTGAATATCTGGTCAAACTCCGCCACATCCCGGAGCGGCTGTTCACCGCCGAGGGACGCCGGCTGGCCGGCGAACGGCTGGCCTTCATGCAAACATTTTTTTCAGAACTCGACCGCGAACTCGCCGTCGGCTTTCCCCGGACAGTCTGCATCAGCGTTCCCTCCTCTCCGGCGCGTTAAAGCTCAAAAAACACGTTTTTCTTTTGGCGCGGGCTTGCAAATGAACGCGCCGGTGTATATACTACTTGTGAGACAAGTTTGAACCAGACCAGGAAAGGAAACGCCATGAGCTTGGAACTTAAATGGTTTATCTATGTGCTGATCCAGCATGAAGTAGTCACTCCGGAATTCGCGCTTACGCTTCTGGCCAGGCTCGGACAGGAGGACACATCCTTGGAAGTCTATGCGCAACAGTTGTTCGAACTGCTCGCCGAAGGGCAGGACGAAGCAGCGCAATCACAGATGATGCAGCAGATAAATTCATTTATTGAATACGCCATGGAACAGTCCGAAACCGGTGAAGAACCGCCGGAGATATACGAACTTGAAATTGTCGACGACCTTCCGGACGGCGCGGAATCCGGCGAAAACCCGCCGGACGGCGCGCCGCAAAAGCCAAACGGCGGGGGGTTCGATCCGTTCGCCGGGCTGGGTGCCGCTCCGTCGCCCGCACAACGGCAAGCGCCGCCGCCGCGACAACCGGCCGCCGCAGACCCCGAATTTGATGACGAAAAAGCGCCGGAACCGTGGAACGATGCGTCCAACCGGCCGGCTCCGGCCAGACCGGCGCCGCCGCCGACCGTCCCGATTGACGAAATAATACTTCCGGAGACGCCGGCGGCGGAAGCGGAAGAGCCGGACGAAGATGGCGAGACAGCCGGCCCCAGCGTGGAAGACATCATGGCGGCATTCAACCGCAAGCACGGCGGCAAAGTCAAAACCGCTGAACCAAACCAGCAGGTAAAAAAGACCGAGCGGGCGCCGGCTACCGAAACCACCCGCAGCCTGAAAAAAGTCAAGGTCGAGGCTAAGGTGTTCAACGACCAGGCGAAACCGTCCACCACGGTGGACACGGTTCCGCTCTCGCTGCCGAGATTTTTCCGCGACACCGCCCGCCGCACCGTTCAAATCGACAGGCTGCCGGACTTCTCGGTGGTGGACAACATGAACTCCGGCGAATGCGCCATGCTGATGATGGATCTGGTCGCCGCGCTGCGCCGCGCCCAGATCAGCGATTTGTATGTCAACGCCGGCGAGCCGGTGTTTGTCCGCAAATTCGGGCTTATCTCCTATCTGGACACTCCGGTTCTGTCGCAGAAAGCCGCTGAGTCGCTCAACTTTTCACTGATGGACGACGACCAGAAGCAGCGGTTCAACGAACACCGCACCGTCTCGTTCTCGCTTGCTTTGCGCGACGGCCGCTGCCGCTGCAATCTGCGCGACCAGATGCACGGAATATCCGGCAGCTATCACCTTGCCCCATCCTACATCCGACCGCTCGAAGAACTTGGTTTCATGCCGGACGACGTGGCG
This sequence comes from Victivallaceae bacterium, assembly GCA_028709805.1. Taxonomy (GTDB): domain Bacteria; phylum Verrucomicrobiota; class Lentisphaeria; order Victivallales; family Victivallaceae; genus CALXXL01. The sequence goes on along the minus strand of JAQUTL010000027.1, from coordinate 5,355 downwards.
GCGATCAACAAAATGCTGGAAAATCCCTCCGGCTTGATCGTGGTTGCCGGCCCGGCCGGGTCCGGACGCACCACCACGCTCGCCGCCATGGTGGACCACATCACCCATACGCTGGCCGGTCAGGTCGTGATGATTGAAAATCCGATCGAGATCATTCAGGAAAGCGCGGTCGGCAACGTGGTGCAGCGCGAACTCGGCCGCCACAGCCGCAACATGACCACCGCACTGGCCTCCGCCGTGCGCGAAGACCCGGACGTGATCGTATTGAGCGAAATATACAACCCGGACACCATCGAACAGGCGCTGCGCGCCACCGACGACGGGCTGTTGGTCATTGTGTCGATGTTCGCCACCAGCACCGCGGCGGTTTTGGCGCGGCTGATGGAGGTCTTCGAGCCGGTGCGCCGCCCGGAAATGCGGGCGATGATCTCCGGCAACCTGCGCGGAATCGTGGTGCAAAAGCTGATTCCGGCCGCCGCAGCGGACGAACAGACCGTGATCTATGAGCTGATGACCAACACTCCGGCCACCGCCGCCATGCTGGTGGACGGCCGGATAACCGACGTCACAAGTCTCATGCGCAACGGCAAGAAACCGAACATGTGCACGTTTGACGCCTGCGTGGTCGCAAAATACCACGCCGGAATGATTACCGGCGATACGGCTCAGGCGGCGATCCATCATCCCGCCATCCGCCTGAAAGTAGAGCAGGAAGTCGCGCTGGCGGAGGCTAAGAAGCTGTTGAGCGAACGCAAAAAGCAGAATTAATTCATGGAGGACTCCAACCATGGCCAAGATTGACCGATATCTGACGACAATGATCGAATCCGGCGGCACGGCGCTGCACATAGGTTCCGGCCGCGTCCCCATGTTCCGGCTGCGCGACGACCTGAACGATTTCGGAGAAAGCGAACTTGCGCCCGAACAGGTCGCCGCGCTGCTCCGCGAAATATGCCCGGAGGAAGCATGGAGAAACTTTCAGACCTCTCACGACCTTGATTTCACCTATGACCTCAAGGCCGTCGCCCGCTTCCGCTGCAATCTGTTCTTCGACCGCTCCGGGATCGGCGCGGTCCTCCACTACATCCCGGCTCAGGTCCCGACGCTGGACGACCTTGAAGCGCCCCAGATATTGAAGGACATCTGTCATCTTCCCGGCGGTCTGGTGCTGGTCTGCGGCGCGGCCGGCAGCGGCACCACCACCACACAGGCGGCAATGATCGAATATATCAACGCCAACACCGCGCGCTACATCGTCAGCATCACCAGTCTGGTGGAATTCACCCACAAGGCCGACCGTTCGATAATCGAACAGTGCGAAGTGGCACCGGGCAAAACCGCCGAAACACTCGCCGCCGCGCTTGACTCCCACCCCGACGTACTGGTGCTCGACCAGCTTCCCGACGCGAAAAGCATCCGCCTCGCACTGCGCGCCGCAATGATGGGAATACTGGTGATCGCGGCGCTGCCGACCGGAAACTTTGCAAAAACCATCGACTATATCATCGACGCATTTCCGCCGGTCGATCAGGGCGAAGCCAGAACGCTGCTGGCGGAGTCGATACAGGCGGTGCTTCCGCAGGTGAAATGCCGCGCCAACGGCGGCGGACGGGTGGTATGCCGCGAAATACTGCTCCGGGCGGAAGGCGTGCCGACCGCGATCCGGGAGGGAAACCTCGCCTCGCTGCGCCAGATTATGGACACCTACCGGGCGCAGGGGATGCGGACGCTCGATTTCAGTCTGCGCGAACTTCTCGCCGCCGGAAAAATCTCGGCGGACGAAGCCTACGCCAGAGCCACCGACAAAAAACAGTTCCAGCACTTTCTTGCCGGCCATTAATGCCCTAATTGTCAAAGGCATGCGGACGGAATAACGGATGCCGTAGCCCGGAGCGGCCGGAAGCGGCAACGGCGGAAAATGGAACAAATATCCGGCTTTTTTGTCTTAATATTGTGCGGACGGTGTTTCCCGTCCGACTGACATCTGAATCCGACCAGACTTAGGGGGCATAAACAATGAAAAATGAAATTTTGTTGAAAACTGCGGCGGCGCTGCTGTTGAGCGTCCCGCTGATCGCGTCGGCCGCGGTCGAGCCTGCCGGAGAAAAAACGCAGACCGCCGAAGCCGCCGCCAAACCGGAGGAGAAAGCCGCCGAATTCAAAAACCCGGACGCAAAACTGCTGGCTTTCGTCTCGGAAAACTCCTCCGCGCTGCTCTCCGCCTCGCTGGCCGGCAACTCCGCATTTCTAAGCGACTTTGACGCCAGACTCACCGAGACTATAACCAAACTCGGCGCCAAGACTGAAATTGAAGCTCTGCACAAAAATCCGTTCGGAACAGTGGTAAAAATCAAGAAATTCACAAGCGGCGAAGACGAAGTTGACGCTGATACAAAAGCACTGGTCTATAAAAAAGAAATCGCTCCCGGCACCGTCGAGACGATTGAACTGTACCCGACCGGAATGATAATCAGCGACGAAGGCGAGAATATTGTCATCTATGCCCCCGATTCGCTGACCGCCTACAAAGCCTGCTGCGCCAGTCTGTCGGCCCAGCTCCAGCAGTCCGTATACATCCGTCAGCTTCAGCAGGCGGCGGCAAACGCCGCGCAGGCCGCCGAAGCCGCACGGCAGGAAGCCGAAGCCGCACGGCAGACGGCGCTCAGAATGCAGCAGGAGACCGCAATCGCCAAACAGCAGGCGGCTCAGGCTCAGCAGGAAGCCGTGCTTGCCCAGCAGCAGGCGCTGTATGATGATGACGACGACTGGAACAACGGCTGGTACGGCAACGGCGGCTGGTACGGCGGTGGAATCGTGATCTACAATCCGATCTGTCCGCCATTCCCTCCGACGCCGCCACCTCCACCTCCGACGCCGCCCGATCCGCCGACACCGCCAACGCCTCCGGATCCACCGAAGCCGCCGCCCAAACCGACGCCCAGACCGGACAACTGGAACCAGCGGGTCATAAAATCAACGAAAACCGCGCCGTCCGGCCCCAACACCGGCAGCACTCCGGCGGCGAGCCAGATGTATCCGCAGCTGGGCAGGCATTAATCCTCAAAAGTCGCGGCTGATGGAATAATTTGCGAACCGTGCGCAGAGGGACGCCATTGCGCACGGCTCGCAAAATTGTTTTAAACATCGTCTCCGCATGATCCATGGCAATGCTGGAATTTCAGCTACCGAGGGGTATAAACCCGGAGTTTTCCAGCAACCCGCGGTTTTGCGTTTCCGTTTCTTGAAACCGCACGGTTCTATGCTATATTATATATCCATACACCGCAATATGAGGAACGAAACGATGAGCAATCTTCTCGAATGCAAACTGCGCGATCACATCGTAATCTTCGACGGTGCGATGGGCACCCAGCTCTACAACCGCAACTTCTTCATAAACAGTTGTTACGAGTATCTCAACCTCACCAATCCTGACGCGGTTCTCACCATTCACCGCGAATATGCCGAAGCCGGAGCCGAGATCATGACGGCCAACACTTACGGCGCCAACCGTTTGAAGCTGTCGCGCCACGCGCTGGCCGAACGGCTCGCTGAAATCAACACCGCCGGCGTCAATCTGGCCAGACGAGCCGGAGACGAGACCACGCTGGTGGCCGCCTCGGTCGGTCCGCTCGGCCGGGAAGCCGCAAAGTCGGGAATGACGGAGGAAGAACTGATCGCCGTTGTCGGAGAACAGCTCGAAGCGCTCCAGAAGGCCGGGGCTGACTTCATAATCGGTGAGACCATGCCGTCGATTTCCGAAGCGCGGCGATTCCTGAAAGCCGTCGAAAAATACTGCTCGATTCCGTACATGATCAGTTTCGCCGCGGATCGGGAACTTGAGCTGGCAATGGGCGAAAAACTTGCGCTTTTCCTGCCCGAACTGGAGCAGGCGAAGCAACCGCCGACCGCGATTGGCCTTAACTGCGGCGTCGGCCCGGAGCCGATGCTCGCGGCGGTGGAAAAACTCGCCGGCGCCACCTCGCTGCCGATGGTGGTCCAGCCCAACGCCGGAACACCGAAAAGCGTGGACAACCGCACCATCTACATGTGCAGTCCGGAATATTTGACCACCTACGCGATCCGCTATGTCAGCATGGGAGTGCGCGGCGTCGGCGGCTGCTGCGGAACCACGCCGGAACATATATTCGACCTTGCGCGCAGCGTCAGACCGCTGCGTCATACGCCGCTCGCGGTAAAAACCGCGTCACCGGTGGAGAAGGTGGCGGAGTTGCCGGAAATACCGGTCGCGCAACGCAGCGCACTGGCGGAAAAAGTCTCGCGCGGCGAATTCGTAAAACTGGTGGAGATCACGCCGCCGCGCGGATTCGATCTGGCGCCGACCATCGAAAAAGCCGCCTGCTGCAAGGCGGCCGGAATCGACGCGATAAATATACCGGACGGACCGCGCGCCAGCTCGCGGATATCCTCGATCGTCACTGCCTCGGAAATCGAGAAGCAGGCCGGAATCGAAACCATACTTCATTGCTGCTGCCGGGACAAAAACCTGATCGGCATGCAGGCTGATCTGCTCGGCTGCGCGTTTCTCGGCATCCGCAACATCCTGTTCATCACCGGCGATCCGCCGAAACTCGGCGACTACCCGTTCGCCAGCGGAGTGTTCGACGTGGACTCGGTCGGAATTCTGAAAGTATGCACCGGACTGAACCGCGGCACGGACATCGGCGGAAAATCCATCGGCAACCGGCCCACCGCGTTCTTCCCCGGCGCCGGAGTCGACCCCAACGCGCTGGACATGGCGCGCGAAGAGCGCCGCATGAACGAAAAAGCGGAGGCCGGAGCGAAATTTTTCATCACCCAGCCGGTGTTCAGTGTCAAACCGCTGCGCAATGTTCTCAAAATCGCGGAAAAACTCGGACTTCCGGTGTTCGCCGGCGTCTGGCCGCTGACCAGCTACCGCAACGCGGAATTCATGCACAACGAAGTTCCCGGCGTGGTGATTCCGGAAGAGGTGATGCGCCGGATGGAGTCGGCGGTCAGCCGCGAAGACCAGTACGAAGCCGGCATCGCCATCGCCCGCGAAACGGTGGCGGCGATCCGCGGCGAAGTGGCCGGAGTGCAGGTGAGCGCGCCGTTCGGCAAGGTGGAAAGCGCGCTGAGAGTATTTGAACAAGCTTAGCTCAAGGATTAAAAACATGTCAGGAAAAGTGTTTACGATCATGACCTCGCTTATTTTGCTGTCCGCCGGGCTTGCCGGAAACGCGGCAGAGGACATCCGGAAGTTCAGCCAGATCAAACATGAAGTGCCGGGAATGCGCCCGGAAATGCTGTATCCGGAGTTCTGGACAAACCTGATACCGGACGCCGACAAACTTATTATGACCGAGGACGAAC
>JAQUTL010000003.1 GCA_028709805.1 Victivallaceae bacterium | reverse complement strand
GACTTGCCGGTTTCCTTCCTTGGGCAACGCATTCCAAGCCTGCGCCTGAATGTAGCCAAAGACCTTGTAAAGGTTCATAAAAGCAAGCGTATTCTGATCCATTTTTACTGCTCCTGGTTTATTGTTCCGCATATAACATAGCATCGATTAAACAGTTTTCAAATCGAAACAGTAAAATAAAATGTACTTTCACCAAAAAGCGTGAAAGAGAAGCGTTCATACGGGTCAACGAAATCGTAAATCGATTGAGCCTTCTTGTGGGCAGAAAATGGGCGATTATCTGTTTATCCGTATGCCACGCAAAATTTCTCATTCATACACTCGATTCGGTTTGGCACGGCGGTACGCATGGCGAAGCGGAGTTGCTGAAGGCGTGTTACGTCAACAGCCTTTCGCTGGCAAACGAGGCGCACTGCCGCTCCATTGCCTTTCCGGGAATCAGCACCGGTGTCTACGGTTACCCGGCGCTGGAAGCGGCTCAAATCGCCGTTGCAATGGTCGGTCAATGGACATCGGCTTTCCCTGCCGAGGTGATTTTCTGTTGCTTTTCCGAATCGGCGCTGGAAATCTATCAAAAAACATTGTTGAAAATGAAGGCGTTATGACTTCTATAAAAAGTCGCATCAGGCTCAAATTAAAAAGAACGTGATTCGGATTCCACCAACCAAATAATGAGAATATGAACTCGACCGCGACCTTTTGTCCGGAAAATTGTTTGTAAGTAATTTATGACTAGCATCTACCGATAATTTTGACAGACCAAAAGCCGCCGACTTTTCCCCCTCGGAGAATTGGCCGAAAATGGTCCCGGAGGGTATCCTGAACGGCGAAAATGTGAAATTCTCCGGTGGAACGGCGTTCGGAATTGAAATCTTCAAAACCTTGGTGTTCAACGGGATTTGCGTCAAAATAAAAACCGCCTCGACCGAAAGCCGAAGCGGATGAAATCAAAAAAAATGGTCGGGGTAGAGGGATTTGAACCCCCGACTTTTTGGTCCCAAACCAAACGCGCTAGCCAGACTGCGCCATACCCCGACAAAAATATCAGAAAATAATTCCTTCTTAATCTACACCAGTTTCCGCTTTTTTCAACCCTCAGAAAATAAGTTGTCAAACATAAACAATAACGGCGTTTCCCAGATTTTCCGGAAAACGCCGTTAAACAAAATAAATGTCAACGGTTGCCGGCTGCCAAGTGATTGATGGTCATGAAGTCGTAACTCCGCTTGACCGCAGTCAACATGTCGATGTCGCAATAATCAAGCTCGACAATCACCGCTTCGACCTTGGACGGCGCCGACGCAATTAATTCACGGATCGGCAGCGTCCCCTCCCCCAGCGGCAGAAGTTCAACCTTCCGATCCAATATCCCGTTGACCATTTTGTCACCGCCGACATTCTGCTTCACCAAGCCGTCCTTCATGTGCAGCAGAATCGTATCGGCGGCAAAAATCTTCAACATCTCAACCGCATTTTCACACCCGAGATTGGTCGACCAGAAACAATCTATCTCATACTTCACCCCGGGACAGAATTCACGGTAAATCTCATACTTCAGACGACCGTCAAGCCGCTGAAACTCAAAGTCATGATTGTGCTGAAACAATTCAAATCCGTTGCGTTTCAAAATCTCATTCATCGTGTTGGTGGCGTCCGCAGTACGCCGGATCGCGTCCATGTCCTTGAAATCATCCGGACCGTAACCGCAGACTACCCGCTTGAGACCAATCGCCTCCGCCAACTCCATGGCCTCTCCGATATTGCCCGGTCGACACCACGGAGAATGCGAAGAGGTCATCCCCAGCCCCAATCCGTCGATCATCCTCTTGAATTCACGCGGACGCAGATTGAAAAAACCAGCCGGTTCGACCAGTTTATAGCCCATTTCCGCCACCTGCTCAAGCACTTTGGGAAAATTTTTCTGAGCCAGTTCGCGCAACGAATAAAGCTGTATGCCGATCGGAAGCATTTTCACATCGCCTTTCTTTAGGTTTTTATCAAGTTCATAAACTCCGGTCATAAGATATCATGTCCGGCCACCTGTTCAAGCTAAAGCCGGATCATTTTTCATTGTTCAGCGGACGCGGCGAGGTTATCAATACAAAATGTTCACCGGGCAAAACCTCCGAACCGTCTTTCCAACGTTGCATGTCGATAATCACGTTCACATCCCGGCCAAACGGATTACCGAACCGGCATGGCTCCGCGACCATCAGTTTACCGGTGTAATGATACAGCGGACCATCGGCACGTTCACGCAGCTGTCCGGCTAATTTTGCACCCATGAAATCAATTCCCGGCACATCGCGAAAGGTTTCTGACTCACCTTGAACCCGATTGTCGAATCGGGCGGCCTCCCGGCCATCCTTATCGTACCGCACTGCGAACATAGCGGCGTCGCTTTCCAGATCGCCGCATTTCATTGTTCCGCCGGTCAGTCCGGACATGACGACGATCCGTCCGCCGTCCGCCGTCAGAATTTGCACGGCGCGGCCGTTTTCACAGTCAACCGCCGACATTTCAGCTCGCCCAACGCGGTCGGCCGGAAGTGCGCGGATTTGCATTGCGGTCATAATGTCGCAATCAGTGACCTTCTCCGCCGTGTCGGCCTTCAGATGCCATTCCCGGGCAATGACCGCTTCGTCCAGCGGTTCATTGTTGCCGCGCGGACGCACCGGATTGACCGGATAACCGGTGGATGTGGTCAGCTTAAGTTTGGGATGAATGAATTTTGCGTAAAGCTCCGCCCGTTCACCGACAATATCGAAATAGCCCATCGGGTCATACGCATAAAGCGGGTGGGCGGCGTGCGCCAGAAAGCTGAGTTTCACCGGTTCATTCGCGTTCACAATGTCATGCACCACGACAAAATCAGGTTTAATGAACAGTGTTCGGCGGGTCCAGCGGGTCAGTTTCCCCGCGTTGACCGTCGGATTTCCCGCTTCCCCGACGGTGTACCCGAAGTATTTTGAATCGGAGAACGCGGTAAGTTTCCCGCCGTGGCCGCCGCGACGGGTTCCCTGCGTGCGGTCGTTGACCAGCAGCGTGTTGTGCGCCTGCGTCTGCGTTGAATATTCATTGAAATGGCGGCTGCCGTAATAGTCGTAGTAGCCGGAGTTTATCAGCAGTTTGTCGCCATAGGCGTTGATGAGAATGTTGTTCTGATCGTCATGCTGATGCCCGGAGGCGAAGACCGCCGCCCGCTGCGCCACCGAAACATTGCGGAACCCGTCGGCCAGCGAGGTGTTGAACACCGCCCAGCCGATGCTCGGATAAAATATCGAAGGCGGCAGGTCAACCGGAACTTTCGGCTCAACACCGTTGAACGGTGAACTTTTTCCGGCGTACCACACGCCGTACGGATTGTTGCTGAACGCCGCCAGTTCGGCAATGTATTCTCCGGCCGATTTGTCCGGCTTCAACGGTCCACGGACGCCGTGGTTCGGTTTGCCGGTGTTGGCAAAACTTATCGCATAGGCGTTCGGGATACAGGTGTAAATCGGAAACATCACAGTCCGGCCAAGCCACGGATGGCGGAACAGGTCAATCCCGCAACTCTCCTTCATCATCTGGGCGTAAAGTTTCAGAAAATTTCCGCCGTAGCTCCAATAACCGATGCCTTCGCCGTTTTCGCCGTCGCCGCCCTGCACCGCCAGAAACAGGCCGATGAAAAGCTCGCGGGAGTATTCGACCAGCCGTTCGGCGTCCGGATCGTCGCCGCACAGCACAACTCCGGCCTCGGCCATGCCGTACACGGCCAGCCAGGCGTGATTGTTGTATTCCCTGCGCTGATTCCGGGTGAACGGATTAAGCGACACCCAGACCTGCATGGCGCGCAATTTTACATTGTCGCGCAAAGGCTTGAGCGTTTCGGCGTCAAATTGGTCATGCAGAACGTCATACGCGGCGTCGAGGCCGCGCTGAACGTGATAGGCCCCGATGTCTCCGGCAAGGTGGCTGGAGCCGCCGTCCGGGTCCCACGCGCAAATCAGCAGCGCATATTCAAGAAGCCGGGGATACAACGACTCGTCTCCGGTCGCGGCGGCAATTTCCGCCATGCGCTGAAGCCGGGCTCCGGCGGCGATGATCAGCCGGTCATGGACGCCGCCGTACCAGGAGATGAAACTCGGATAATCGGGGTCTCCCTCACGGAACGGCGGCGGATTCGGATGCGGCTTGACCGCAAAATCGTCGGCAAACTGTTTTAGCATGGCGGCGCGCTGTTCGTCCGTCAGCGCAGGCTGCGGACGGTTCAGCCACGGCCGCGGCTTCTTCACCATATCGCCGGCATGAAACGCGGCGGTCGTGAATCGATGCGCGGTTTCCGGCAGGTCTACGGTTACGGCGGGAAGCCGCCGTCCGTCAGCCGCTGTCACCCGGTAATACCAGCGGCCGGGCGTCATGAATCCATCCGGCGTATAGAAGTTTTCAGAAGTGACAACGCGAACGGCGGCGTTGGCCGGAAACGCTTTATCCTGCGAATATTCCAGCGACACTTCGCCCATGCCGCGCCGCCAGTTGAAAAATATCGGATTGGCCTCAGAACGCAATGGAATCTGTTCTCCGGCATAGAGTTGCACATCGTCAAGATCAAGACGCAGCGACCGCTCAGGAAGACCGCTGTCCGGAATTTCCAGACCGATCGTCAGTTTGGTCAGAACCGTTTTACCGGCTTCCGGCGCCGCCCCCTGAACCGCAGTCATCTTGTCAAGTTTTATCTCAACGCTCCGCCAGTCCGCGGAAGAATTTCCGGCATCATAGCGGTAATGGCCGCCGTTCTCGGTGTAAACGTCCGCCACAACACGTCCATGGTCTCCGGCTCCCGACTCCCGACAGCGGAACCCGATCGCCATATCGGCGGTATAAAACAGATTCAACCCGACCTCAAGTTCAATCCGCCGCGTCGGCTTCGCACTCTCCAGTTCCAGATAATGCTCTTTGCCGCCCGCCGGAACGATCCGGTGGCCAATGCCGTCCAGCCGGAGAAACCAATAGTCCTCCGCCCGCTCCATCCACTCAAAATCGCATGTAAAACCCTCGATCGCCACAGTCAGCGCCGCGGCATCCGGCGAAAAAAACACGCACCATGCCGCCGCCGCCGCGCACGCCGCCGCAAATTTTCCGGACAATCTCATTTTCCCTCCAGAATTACCGTGGCCACCGCGAATTCGCGCTCGTGGCTGATGGATACGAATATCGCCTCCGCGCCGATTTTCAGCATCCGGCGCGCCGCATTGCCGCAACAGTTCAAATGCGGTGCGCCCGATTCATCGTCGATTATCTCAATGTCCTGAAACGAACAGTCGCCGGATATGCCGCAGCCGAGCGCCTTGGAGAACGCCTCTTTTGCCGCCCAGCGGCCGGCGACGAATTCGGCGGACGGCGCGCCGCCGGCATGTTCAAGTTCCGCCGCCGTGAGCACCCGGCCGACAAATCCCGGCCGCCTGATTGCTCCATCGATCCGGGCGATCTTGACAATGTCGGTGCCGACGCCGCGAATCATGACAATATCGGCGGCAGTTCGATCTCGTCGTTCTGCGCCGCCTTTTCAAGTTCGTGCGGAACTTCGTCGTCGCTCTTCGGCACCCACAGCTCCGGCTCGTCCGGCCGTCTTGGGAAGAAAATCGCTCCGGCGATCACCATGACCACCGCCGCGACAAAACCGTACATCGAACCGCGGGCCAGAATATCGTCGCTGAGGCCGCCCACCGCGAAGCTCGGCGAATAAAACGCCGCCGCCGTCATCCAGGCGACGAACCCGACCGCCAACCCGATCACCGCCATGAGTTTGGCATTAGCCGGACAAGCCACCATGCCGTACACCGTTACCGTCATCGCCGCCATGAAGCCGCAAAGCAGCGAAAGAATGAATTCGGTCATTCCCAGATTGAGCAACTGGAACCCGGCGCAGTGGAAACTGTACGCAATCCAGACCAGCGGTCCGGCTATCATGCTGCACCAGATCGCGCTCTTCCCGACCTTCGGGAAATACAGCGCCGCGGTAACCGGTATAAACGTCACCAGCAGCTGCGACGACCAGGAATTAATCAGCAGCGAATATATTTTTTCCACATTAAGCGCCAGCGCCAACGAAACCACCAGCACCGCCACCGTGGATATCCGGGTGATCGTCAGCAGTTTGCGGTCATTCAAATGAGGAAAGCACGGCCGGATCACGTTGTTGGTGAACAGCGACGTTCCCGCCAGCAGCGAACTGTCGGCTGAACTCATTATGGCCGACACCAATGCACTGAGAAACAGCGCCAGCATCCACGACGGCAGTATCTGCGCCGCCATTACCGGGATCACCGTGTCCGGATCGGTCAGCATGCCGGTGGCGTCAAACAGCCCCTCGGTCAGCGCCGAGCCATCGGGCGTTAAAATATATCTGGCCGTAAACCCGATGGTGATCGGAATAAACCCGATCATCAGATAGCCGAGTCCGGCGGTCAGCGCACTGCGCTTCGCCACCAGCGGCGACCGGCTGGCCAGCGAGCGCTGGATCAAATCCTGACCGACCACGCAGCCCAGCCCCATCATCACCCACTGACCGATATAGGAGACCCACCCGTTGTAGGTGCGGTCGGCCGGAAGCAGACTGAGGTCGGCCTCCGGAATACGCTCAATCATGGCCTCGAACCCGCCGGCCTGCGAAATCGCGCCCGGCAGAATCAGCGAAAGTCCGAAAATTATCAGTGCCACCTGCACAATGTCGGTCAGCGTAACCGCCCACATACCGCCGGCGTAGGTGTAAATCAGAATGATCGCCGCTCCGATCAGCGACCCGGCCAGCGCGTCAACACCAAACAGCAGCTTGAGTATCGTTCCTATGCCGAGTATCTGCGCGCCCAGCCAGCCGACGAATACCGGCACCATCCACAGCGCGGAATACACTCCGGCCCGTTTGCCGTACGCACGCTCGACAATGTCGGTAATGGTCAGCAGCCGCATCCGCCGCAGCAGCGCCACATAGAAAAATCCGGCGATAATCAGACTGAGCGACGCGCCGAACGGATCGGCCACCACCCGGTGCAGTCCGCCGCCCTCCTGATAGACCGTGCTGGCCACACCCATGCTCGACCCCGCGCCGAACCAGGTGGCCAGCAGCGTCGCCGTGGCCATCCAGTAGGGCAGACGGCGGCCGGCCACCAGAAAATCGTCCATGTTGTGTATTTTCCTGCTTGACCACCAGCCGATCAGCATAATCAGCAATACATAGACAAGAATGGTGAACACCACATAAGCATCCACCTTGACCAGTCCGCCAAAATCCCAGTTGAACATCTTTTGCCTATTCTCCCGCGCCGCTGCCGGCATTGACCGGACGCGGCACAAACGTCCGCCGTTTTTCCGGCAATTTATTGTTTCCTTTGAGTTTCCAGCACTTCGGCTTGAGCAGCGACTCCAGCCCGGAAAAATAGTCGGGCGCCGCTTCAACGAAGCTGTCGGTTTCCAAATATATGATCCGGCCGGCTGAAAATTCGGAGGTCACCGCAAAGATCACCCGGCTTTCCCCCGGCCAGCGCCGGTTCAGCTGCATTATGCCGTCAATCAAACCGTCCGTCAACATGGCGCCGTCGGCAAAGATGATGACCTCGCCGGTATAGTCGCGCACGCCGCGCTCGTAGGGGATGACGTTCTCAATCATCAGTCGCGGCATTTCACCGTCGCGCACACTGACCGAGGCCTCGAAAAAGAAAATGCCGCCTTTTTCCATAACCATTCCGGTCTTCTGAAAATTGGTTATGGCGCGCTCGTACATCATGCACTCCGCGGTGCCGTCCGGCCCCTCCACCTCAACGATCATGTACGGCTTTTTGCTTTTCTTCGCCGTTTTCCGGGTGATGGAGGCGACGATGCCGCCGAAGCGCACCATTGCGCCGTCCTCCAAATCTTCAAGTTCATTCAGTTTGATCGTGCTCAGCGGACGCAGCGTGGCGATGTATTTTGTCAACGGATGACCGGTCACATAAAAACCGAGCAGCTCCTTTTCGCTCTTCAGAATCTCTTCCGGCTCGAATTCCGGCAGGTCGGGAATCGGAACGCTCATGATCGCCTCCTGCTCGTCGCCGCCGAGCAGGTCGAACAGCGACCCCTGCCCGGAGGCGCGGTCGCGGGCGCGGCTTTGGGCGAAGCGCATGGTCGGCTCCGCCACCGCCATAAGTTGAGAACGGCGCAGACCGAACGACGCAAACGCTCCGGCCCGGATCAGATTTTCAAGCATTCTGGAGTTGATGGCGTCACCGCAACGCTCGCAGAAATCGGCAAAACTGGTGAATTTGCCGTCTTTCTCGCGGGCGGCGATCACGGCTCCGGCCGCCGTTTCGCCCACGCCCTTGATGGCGCCGAGCCCGAAACGGATATTGTCGCCGTCCACGCCGAACTTGATGATGCTGCTGTTTACGTCCGGCGGCAGCACATTTATTTTCATTTCCTTGCAGGCGGAGATCAGAAAGGCGATTTTCTCGGCGTCATTGATTTCGCTGGTCAGCACGGCGGCCATAAACTCCACCGGATAATTTGCTTTGAGATAAGCGGTGCGGTAGGCCACAAACGCATAGGCTGCGGAGTGCGACTTGTTGAAGCCGTATCCGGCGAACATCTTGATTTTTTCCCATATCTGAAGCGCCAGCTCGCGGCTGATGTTGTTGGTCTTCAAACAGCCGTCGCAGAACTTCTCCATCTGCTCCTCCAGCACATGTATCTTCTTTTTGCCGATCGCGCGGCGAAGGATGTCGGCGCCGCCGAGCGAGAATCCGGCCAGCACCTGCACCACCTGCATGATCTGTTCCTGATAAAGCATGATGCCGTAGGTTTCGCGGAGCAGCGGCTCCATTTTCGGATGGTCGTAGATGACCGCTTCGCGGCCTTTCTTGCGGGCGACGAACTTTGGAATAAAGTCCATCGGTCCGGGGCGGTAGATGGCCAGCAGCGCGATGATATGTTCGATGGTGTCCACGCCAAAATTGCGGCAGAGACTCTGCATGCCGCCGGATTCAAGCTGGAACACGGCGATGGTGTCGCCGGCGCGGAGCAGGTCATAAGTCTTCCGGTCGTCGAGCGGAATGGCGGAGATGTCCAGATCGACGCCGCGGTTCTGCCGGATCAGCTTGAGCGCGGTATGAATGGTGGTCAGCGTGCGCAGCCCGAGGAAGTCCATTTTCAGCAGACCCAGGCTTTCGCACGGCACGCTCGGATACTGGGTGATTACTTCGCCGTTGGCGCCCCGGGCCAGCGGAACCAGATTGTCCAGTTTCTGGTCGCCGATAATCACGCCGGCGGCGTGGATTCCAAGCTGCCGGTTGTTTCCCTCCAGCACCTCGGCGTATTCAAAAACTTTTTTGACTTCGGCGTCATCCTCAACCATCTTGCGCAGTTCGGCACTGCTTTCAAGCGCGAGTTCCAGCGTCATTTTCGGGTCACCGGGGATGAGTTTGGTGATGCGGTCGCCAAACGCGAAATCGTGCCCCATGACCCGCGCCACGTCCTTGATGACGGCTTTGGCCTTCAGGGTGCCGTAGGTGCAGATCTGGGCAACCGAGTCATAGCCGTATTTGCCGCGGACATATTCGATGACTTCGCCGCGGCGCTCTTCGCAGAAGTCCACGTCAAAGTCCGGCGGACTGACGCGCTCCGGGTTGAGAAAACGCTCGAACAGCAGGTTGTAGCGCAGCGGGTCGATATCGGTGATTCCGGTGAGATATGCGACCAGACTGCCGGCGCCGGAACCGCGGCCGGGTCCGACCGGGATGTCCTGACTTTTCGCGTAATTGATAAAGTCGCTAACCACCAGAAAATAGCTTGGATAATGGGTCCGCTTGATGATTGACAGCTCATAATTCATGCGGTCGAGCAGTTTTTTCTGGTCTTCGGTAAGATTTTCTCCGGCGGGGTCGAATCCGTAGCGGCGCTTGACGCCGGCGATGCAGTGGTCGAGCAGCATGTCGGCCTGATCATTGAAGCCGGGTTCGAGCTTGAACACCGGATAGTGGTTGGCCTCCGGCGCAAAAGTGAATGAAACCTCGCAGCGCTCGGCCACGGCGCGGGTGTTGGTGATCGCCTCCGGTATCTCGCGGAACAGCTCCTTCATTTCGTCCGGACTTTTAAAATAAAATTCCGGAGCGCAGAAACGGAAACGCTTCGGGTCGTCGATGGTGCACTGGGTGTGAATGCAGAGCATGACCTCGTGCGCCTCGGCGTGTTCCTTTTTGAGATAATGCACGTCATTGGTGGCAACCAGCGGCAGACCGAATTCTTTGGAGTATTCAATCAGTTTGCGGTTTACCCGCCGCTCCTCGTCCATGCCGTGATCCATGAGCTCAAGATAGAAGTGGTCGCGCCCGACAAAAGACGACAGTTCGTCGATAGCGTGTTTTGCCGCCTTTTCGTCTCCGGCCAGAATATGTGACGGTATCTCGCCGCCGATACAGGCCGAGAGCATGATCAAGCCCCGGTTGTATTTTGCCAGCAACTCCTTGTCAATACGCGGCTTGTAGTACAGACCGGTGGCGAACGCCTCGGAGATCAGATGGCATAAACTGTGATAGCCTTCGTTGTTTTCCGCCAGCAGCACCAGGTGATGGCCGCGCTGATGCTCCACCATGGGGTTCTTGTCGCTTCGCGGTCCGGGCGCCACATACATCTCGCAGCCGTAGATCGGTTTGACCTGCGGGGCGTGATCCTTGAAGGTGTTGTACATATCGATATTGCTGCCCATATAGCCGTGGTCGGTGACGGCGACGGCCGGCATGTCGAATTCAAGGCACTGGTCGGCCAGACCGCGGCAGGTGCAGGCGCCGTCGAGCAGACTGTAGTGGCTGTGAACGTGAAGATGTACGAAATCCGAACTCATGGCCTAAAACTCGTCGTCCAGCACGGACATTTCCTCTTCGACAAAATCAAGTGCGGCACGGCAGGCGCAGGCGCGATGGCTGATCTTGTTTTTGAGTTCGGCCGACATTTCTCCGAACGTCTGATCGTAGCCGTCCGGCTGAAAAATAGGATCGTATCCAAAGCCGCCATCCCCGCGCGGAGCCTCCACGATGACGCCGTCCACCCTCCCCTCGAAGTTGGCCACCATCTGCCCGTTGACCGCCATTGCGATCACACAGGTGAAGTGCGCCCGGCGGTTGTCCTTGCCTTTCAATCCGTCGAGAACGCGGGCGATGCGGCGGCTTTCGGTCTCGGCGTAACGGGCGGAATAGATGCCGGGTTCGCCGTTAAGCGCATCGACTTCCAGTCCGGAATCGTCGGCAAAGGCCGGAACGTCGCAGTATCTGCAGGCGGCCACCGCCTTGAGTTCGGCGTTTTCAAGAAAGGTGCGGCCGGTCTCCTCGACCTCGGTGAAGCCGGGATATTCGTTGAGCGACCGTATCTCGATCTTCTGGTCTTTCAAAAGTTCGCGGTATTCCTGAACTTTGTGTTCATTGTGCGTTGCTGCGACGATATATGCCATGTTAAAATTCCGATTGAGATATTGATATTGTTTTTTTCGCAGATATATTAACCCGAAAAACGTGATTTATCAAACGTAAAAACGAGAAAATGCCGAATTTTACCGACAAATGTCTGTTTCCCGACGCTCTCAACCGGGCCGTCCGGGTGCTGGCCGGAGTCTCCGGCGGTGCCGACTCTCTGGCGCTGCTGCTGGTGCTGGCGGCACGGAAATACCCGGTTGAGGCGGTTCACTTTGAACACGGCATCCGCGGCGCGGCCAGCGTGGCCGACGCAAATGAGACCGCGAGCTTCTGCAAAGCCCGGAACATTCCCTGCCATGTGGTGCCGCTGGATGTTCCGGCGCATCTGCGGCCGGGGGAAAACCTGGAGGCGGCGGCGCGGCGGCGGCGGCTGGAGGCGTGGCGCAAACTGGCAGGATCGGGCGACGTGGTGGCGCTCGGCCATCACCGCAATGACGCGGAAGAAAATTTTCTGCTGCGTTTCGCCCGCGGCGGCAATCTGTCCAGTCTGACCAACCTGCGGCCGGAAAAACGGCTGGGCGGCGTTGTCATCGTGCGTCCGCTGCTGAATGTCACCCGGCGCGAAATTGAGGAGTTTCTGCGTTCCAACGACGTTGAAAAATGGTGCGAAGACGCCACCAATGCCGATGTTTCCTACCAGCGGAATTTCCTGCGCCGCGCAGTGCTTGCCGAATGGACCGCAAGGTTTCCGGCTACCGCCGGCGGATTCGCCGCGAGTCTGGACAATCTGGCGCTGGACGCCGACTTCATCGAAAACGCGGCGGACGCGGCGGCGGCTCAGATATCCGGACACGCGTCAACCCGCCGGGCGTTCTGGCAGTCCCTCCATCCGGCGCTGCTGCCGCGGGTGCTGGACCGGTATTTTGAAACCGGCGCGTCGCCATCGCTCCGTCTGCTGCGCGAATTTAAGACGTGGCTGGCGGAGGACGGACGCGGCGAATTCAAAATTCACGGCCGCACCTGGCGTCGCAACGGCGAACTGCTGACGGTTGAACCGGTGGCCGCTCCCTGCCCGGCCGAGCTGATCTGGCACTGGAAGACAACGCCGGAAATCTGGACAGCCGCCGGAATTTTCCGGGCGACGTCCGCCATTTTTTCCGGCATCGCGGTCAATGCGCCGGAGCGTGCGATATTCGATTTTGCGGCGCTGCCGGATGAACTGCTGCTGTCACCGCGCCGCGCCGGGGAAAAATACCGCGCATTCGACGGCCGCAGCGCGTCCGTTAAGAAACTGATGATCGACGCAAAACTTCCGCCAGCCCGCCGCCGCCTCCTTCCGCTGCTGCGTACCGTGGACGGCACGGTCATCTGGCTGCCCGGCCTCGCCAACTGCGGGTTGTTCAAAGCGGTTCCGGGCAATGCGGCGGCGGTGTTTCAATTCGTTCCGTCGTCCGTCCAACCGGTCGGGTAAGCGCCGGGCAGCGTAAAATGCCGCGCTTCGACGCCGGCGGCGGTTGATTTTTTTGCGGCGGCGGTGTACATTACATTTTCGATCAAAACAAAGCCGGCAACCGGGGAACTGTGTGATGTTTTATTTTCTGCTGATACTGCTGTCCGGCGGCGCGTTCTGCGCGGTGAGGCTGGGACGGCGGATCGAAGAGACGCTTGCGCCGACGGCGGCCGGATTCATTCTGCTGCTGTTCGCGCTCGGCACGTTACGAATGGTTGATTGGGGATTCCCGGCCGTAGCCGCGCTCTCGGCGCTGCTGTGGCTGGCGGCGGCGCGGCGCAGCGCAAACTGGCGACGCTGTTTTTTCACGCCCGGATTAGCCGGTTTTCTGATCGGTTATACTCTTTTCTTTTTCCTGATGCGCGGACGGCTGTTCTATAACTGGGACGATTTCTCCCACTGGGGGGCGGCGGCGCGCGAACTGTTCGTTTCCGGGTTGATGCCCTGCTTCGCACCGGCAAAGTTTATGTTTCCGGCCTATCCAGCCGGCGGCGGACTCTTCGAGTTTCTGGCGTTGAAATCCGCCTTTGCCGCGGAATTCGACGAGGGGATATACAATTTTGCGCCGCTGGTGCTGACGTTATGCGCCACAGTCGGCATAATGCGTTTCTCGGAGTGGAACAGGCCGTGGCAGGCGCTTGGTCAGGAAATTCTGGTTCTGGCGGTTCCGCTGTTGTTTTTTCCGAATTTCTTCTCCGGCTACATGGACTGTCCTTTGGGTGCGCTGTTCGCCGCCGGAGTGCTTGCCGCGATGTTCAGAAAGCGGAACGACAAAGTGACAACCTTTGTTTTTCTTCCGGTTCTGGCCGCGGTGCTGCCGCTGATAAAGCCGTCCGGTCTCGGCTTTGCGCTGGGGCTGACAATATTTGCGGCGGCGCTCGGCAGCGACGATAAACGGAGCCGGGTCACAGAAGCGGCGGCGATGCTGGCAGGAGTTCTGGCGGTAAAGCTGACGCTGATCGCGCTGTGCTCCGGGATCGAAGTGAAAAGCCTTGGCAACGAATTTTCGTTCAAAGCGCTTTATCTGGCGCTGTTTCACAATGAGCCGGACTATGCGTGGACATCGCTGCGCAATTCGGCGTTTGCGGCGTTTTGCCGGATGTCGCCGGCCGGGGTTTTTCTGCCGCCGGCGTGGTACGCGGTTTTGCTTGGAGTGGTGGTGTGGAAAACCGGAAAACGGCGTGCGGCGACGCTGCTGACCGGGTTCACTCTGTTGTTTGTTCTGCTTTTGGCGCTGAGTTATCTGTTTGATTTCGTTAAATACGACGCGGTTAATCTGGGGTCGTTCGACCGCTACATCGGAACCTTGACCATGGCGTTTTCCCTGGCGGCGCTGGCGGCGCTGTTCCGCAAACGCGACGCCCGGACGCTGCGTCTGGCGCTGGCGCTGGTTTTTCTCGGCGGCGCCGTCCGGCTGGCGGCGCCGCTGACGGAGCTTTGGCAGTGGGAGCGGCGGGTGGCGAAATACCGTTTGCCGATGGAGACCGGCCGCGCGGCGCTGAACCGGGTTTTGCGCCCCGGAGAGACGTTCACGGTGATCGATCAGGGCGGCGTGGGGTGGAGCCGGATCGTTTTCCACTATTATTTCGGACTTGAACGCTATAAGATGGACGGGCTGTACAGCCTCGGCGGTCCGCAATATGAAGACGACGTCTGGACGGTTGCCGTTTCGCCGGATGACTGGCTGGCGCAACTGAAGCGCGAAGGGGTGGATTACGTCTGGGTTCAGGCGGCTAACCCGGATTTCCGCAAAAAATACGGTTTGCTGTTCACCGTTCCGCCGGAGGACCGCACGCTCTACCGCGTCACCGCCGCCGGCGGCTTTGACAAGCTGTGACAAAAATAAAAACCGTTAAACGGCAAGATTTCCACTATAAAAAGTATCTTATATCGCAGATAACGCATATCATTTTCATCATCAAAGATTTCTTCTCTTTTTTTTGACGTTGCTTGCAGGGTTGAAAATATGATGCTATTCTAAAGCAGCAGACAACGATTTGTTTTAACATAGCAAAAGGGAACGGTGTTATGACTGAAAGAATCGAGATACTCAATGAATCCCGCACTTTCAATGGCGAGATCATCTCCGGCGGAATTTTGACAGACGGCATTCTTTACGGCAGCGGCAGCGTGATCGGGTTCAACAACACCGAATTTTCGGACAATCAGGGCGGCGCCTCCGCCTGCGTCAATCTTATCGACTGCGACACCGTGATCGACGGCGGCGGCTTCATCGCCAACTCCGCCACCGTCAGAGGCTATCTTGGCGGCGCACTTTACGCCTCAGGCGGCACGCTTTAAATATACGGAACCACCTTTTCCGGGAATATGGTCGGCGGCTACACCATTGGGGAATCGGATTATTCAAATGGCGGCGCGTTTACGGCAATTTCAATGGAACGCCTGCGGATACAGGACGCGATTTTCACCGGCAATTCCGCCAGCGCAATGGGCGGCGCCGTCTGGCTTGCCGGCGAAAACCGGGAGACGGTGATCGTCAACACCACATTCAGCGGCAACTATGTGAAAGGCGCGCTGTTTGGCGAAGGCGGCGCGCTGAGTATTCAGATGTGGCGGACGACCGGACAGATGTCTTATGAGATATCCTCTTCAACTTTCAGCGATAACACCTATATAGCCGAAACCGCGCCAATTGGTGGAGGATATGGCGGCGGAGCGCTCTGTATCGGAGCAAATGTGGGATCCGGCAGCGTTGACTTCAGAATTTCCGAGACGGATTTCAGCGGCAATCGCACGGAAAACACTCCAAGTAATGACAGTTTTATGGGCGGCGGCGCGGTTTTATGCTATACAAACACGGCTTCGACATTATTTTCTTTTGATCATTGTACTTTTTCCGGCAATGTTTCGCTTGACATCGGTGATCAGCTCTCTTATACCGGCGGCGGGGCGATTTACTATTCCGGCAGAAACGAATATGGCGTGCTGGAGCTCAATCAATGCTCCTTTTCCGGAAACAAGGCGCTTTCAAGCCAGACTTTTTCGTCGGACGGCAAATACGCCTATGCCGCGGCGAAAGGCGGCGCACTGCTGCTTCCGGCGGTTCCGGCAGCGTCACGCTGAGTGACTGCGTGTTCACCGGCAACTCGACCGCCATCGACGGCGAAGACGCCTCGACCGCCGAAATGAACAAGCGATATCGTCTTCAGGGCGGCGCGATCTATGCCGACCGTGACTTTGCTTATAAAGTCAGTAAAGATATTACCAACGCCGGCAACACCGCGAACTCCGGCGGCTTCCTCTATCTGAACAGCGCAACCGCGACCTTCGATATCGGCGGTAATTTGACCATCGGAGAGCCGGGGCAGCCGTCGAACACCGACTCCATTGCCGGCAGCGGAACCATTGTCAAAACCGGAGACGGCACTATGACGATCTGTTCTTATGTGTCCGGATTCACCGGCAACTGGCTGGTGTCGGCCGGAACGCTGTCGGTTGTTTCCGACTCCATTGCCGATGTCCGGATTGAAAATACCGCAGTCATGCATCTTAATGTTCAGAATGCGGAAAACATCAAGCTGGGTTCCGGCGCCGAATTGCATTTGTCCAAAGGCAATTACAAAAATTGCGAGATTTCAGGCACGCTCCATTTTACGGCCCTTGGAGATACAAATGCCGAAAACATCATCATCCACTCCGGCGCGGTTGTTGATATGGCGGCTGCTCAGGAGCATCTGCGGTCAATCGGGTTTATAATGGAGAACGGCGCTGTCGTATACGGAATCGGCGTGGCGGACGGAGGCAGGAACGCCGCCATGAAGCTCGCATGGAATGAAACAAGACGCGAGCTGTGCATCGGCGGCGATAATTTGTTGTTCAACGGCGAAGCATGGACAAAGGAATATCTCATCGGCGACTTGACCGGTTCCAAAATCTCTCAAGCTCTGGTGACCGTCGCCGGAACCATGGAAAACACCGTCCTGTCCAACACATTTTTGAGTTTGGACGAAACCGGCTCCACAAAAAATGTCAGCTTTTACGCCGACGCCCTCCCGAACCTGACGGTAATGACGCTTTTGAAAACAACCAATTCGATGACCGGCACCAAGGTGTATTCTTCCGAAATTGCCGGATCTCTGGCCGATCACGCGCTGATCGACGCTTATGCCGACGAGCGAATGAACACATGGAATTTGAAGATCGGCTCCAGCTTCGGCAATATTTTCACCCCGAATTTCCATTTCGGATCGGGATCGGTATTGAAAGACACCGTCATTGAAAGCGGCGGCAGCCTGACCATAAAAAATGACTGCACGTTTGAGAATCTGCATATCGCCTCCGGCGGCGATTTCGCCTATGACGGAAATCCCGCGGTCGCGGTATCGGGCGGCACGGTCGCTTCCGGCGGCACGCTGTTCCACGGGGTGCTGACGGCAATGTCCGAAGACGGCGGCTTTTTTGAAACGTCCACCCGCGAAAGCGCGTGGCCGACTTACATAAGTCGGCTTAAAAACTTTCAAATTGAAGGCGGCACGTCTGTAACCGACGGAACGGCGGAAAACCTTGACGTGCTGTCCGGCTCAATCCGCATCGACAACTCGACCGCCCGCAACATCCGCTGCAGCGGAGCCGACCTGTATGTTTACGGAGCTTCAACGCTGGAGGCGGTGTCGGTCAGCTCCGGGTTTGTTTTCATGTATTCTGGAAACGTCTCCGCCGACGTTCTGGAACTGAGCGGAAACACCAGTCTCAACCTCTATGAAACAATGCAAAACAAATTCACGGTCGCCATCAGACCGGATGCGGTGCGTTATGACGGTGACGCGTTCATCAGCGATTACACCAGACTCGGCTTGGTCGATCTGCTTGTCAAAGGCGACGGCGCAGTCGGCGGCCGGTTCACTCTGGCAGTCAATGAAGGCGACGCCGTGCCGGAGAAAATCAAGCTGACGGTCGGCGGGAGCATGGTTGACCTTGCGGCCGGAACCGCGTTTACGAACGGCAATCTCACCTACACCTACTCTTATGACAGCAACGCATTGAAACTGGACATTCTCGCAAAACTTGACACCGCGACCGGCAAATCGAACGCCGCCGGCGATGTTTCGCTCCTGCTTCAGAACACCAAGGTCAGAAGCCTGATCGCCGCGTCCTCCGCCGATGTTTCCGGCAATGCCGCCACCGGGCTTGAGCTGGTGGAAAGCTCCACCTGCAACATCTACGGCGGCGGCAACAACGTCAATGTCGGCGGCGATATCAAACTCTCGGTAAAATCCGGCGGATATACCGGCGTAATTTACGGCGGTTCGCGGGCTTACGCAAAAACCGTCGCGGTGCATGACATCGCAATAAGCGTCGGCGGGATCGTCCATTCCGACAATCATAAACTAATCGCCGCCGGAAAAGGCAACTCCGCCTGGATCGTCGGCGGCGGCGTTGCCGACAACGGCCAGACGCTGACCGCCGGAGCCGTGAATATCACGATTGACGGCGCAAACATTGTCCGGGTGGTCGGCGGCGCACAGGCGCAGAACGCCGGATCAACGGCGACGGCGGCATCCGTCAATATCACAGTCCGCAACTCCACAGTGGCCGGCGACCTGTTCGGCGGCGGCTACGCCTACAACGGCGGAACTTCGGTCGTTTCCGGCACCACGGCCGTCACCATCGACACCACCGCCGCCAACGTCACGGTCATGGGCAACATTTACGGCGGCGGCGCGAATCCGTCCTATTATTCCAGGGGCGGCAGCACGCCGGTCAACGGCGGGTCAACGGTAACCTTCACCGGTCTCGGTGAAAAACTGACCGTCGGCACGGTTTCCGGTGACGGCATGATCGCCGGAACGGTCACGGGAACCCGCACACTTAAATTCAAAGCTTTCTCCGGCGAATTTTCGGCCAATATAGAAAATTTTGACGCCGCGGTGTTCGCCGGTTCAAGCAGCGTGGTCTATTCCGGAAACTACGAGTTCAACACCATGACGATTGAATACGGCTCGTTTGCCGACGGATTCGTCTTCGCCGACGGCGACAGGATGCTGAAGATTGAAACCGGCGACAGCACCGCCGGATTCGACCTGATGACGGTGGACGACATCTCCACACTCGACGGCCTGAAAATCGAAGTCTATAAGAATGACGCTCTTTTATGCGCCTTTGATTACGGCTCCGGAGTAAGCGGCTATTCGGCGGAGGTAAAAAACGGCGTTCTATCCCTGATCGCCTGATGACAGACATCCGGCGCCGGAACCGGGGATCCCCCCGCTGTCCGGCGCCGTTTTTCATCAAAACCGCCTTGACTACCGCCTCGCAAAAAGTTGAAGATAGTAATATTCAGTCAAAAAATATCACTGTTTTCATATAATGTGAATTCCCGGAAAACATAAAAAAACGACCCGTCCGCTCCGCCGCCTGACGCGGCCGGAAACAGACGGGTCGCCACCCTGCGTTTAACCGCTACTTCTGAAGACTGAGTCCGAACAGATAGTAGGGTGTGCCGGTTCCGTCAATCGAGATCGAGACGATCTCCTTCTCCGGTGCCGGATTCACAATTTCGGTGTACCAGATGCTGCGGTCGGTGCGGCCGCCGAAGTCAAACCGCCGCGCGGCGTTCAACTCCTTGCTGGAGCTGCCCTGCGTGTCAAGCGTGCCGATGTTCCAGCCGAATACCAGCGGAACCCCCATCGACGAGCCGTCGGAATAGTTCATCTTTACCATAGCCACCACCTGTTCGGGAACAGGAGGAATGGCGCCGATCACCGTATTGAGCAGGAAAATCTTGCTCGCGGTGTCGTCGATTTTCAGCGTCACGCCGTCCGGATGGATGCGGTTCTGCTTGCTGCGGAGTGCGATCGCGGCCAGTTTGCCGTCGCGTTCCGGGAGTTTGAACTCGACCCGGCCCACCCGCACCGTCGCTCCGGCCTTGAATCCGGGTTCCATTGTGGTGATGCCGAAGTCGTCGCCGGTCAGGAACGGATCGTTGTCGGCCGCGATCGTCAGATTGGCGGCGCCGCTGAGATCGACGGTCTCGCCGGACGCGGCCCCGTCGTCGCGCGGGAACACTCTGTCGCGGTAGAGCATGTCGGAGAGCAGACGGTGGAAGTCGCCGTTGATCCGCTTGTTTTCATCGGTCGTGTTCCAGCTCCAGGCGCCGATACGCAGATAGGGAGCAAGCTGGTAGAAGTATTTGTCGAACGACTCCCAGCCGGCGAAATATCCGGTCCAGGTAGTCCCCATCAAACCGGCGGCGTTGTACTTTTTCACCGCCTTGGCGAAGTTCTCAACGTTGTCGGCCTCATACCATGTGCAGCCGACGACCGGATAACCTTCGTCCAGCAGAAGTTTCACGTCCGGAAATTCAGCGAAACGCGGCGACCCGGAGTACTGCCAGTCGGCAATGAAGATGTCCTTGGGCAGCTTGGCGCGGAAGTCGGTGAGGTCGGCCTGGCGCATGCCGGAACCGTTGTACGGGCACTCGGTTTTAGTGACGATCATGTCATGCCACATCATCACGCCGATGCCGCGCTTCTTGAGATAATCGTAATAGTGCATGATGTCGGAGTAAACCACATCAACCAGACCGCGCTTCACGTTTTCCGGCTGATACGGGAACCGGCCGATCATGTCAATCTCGTCATGACCGATATGAACGTATTTCGGCTTGAACACCTCGATCACCTCGTCAAGGATCGCGTCCATCGCCGGGTAAACGCCGGGATGGGAAACGTTGTAGGCGTAGGGAGTGGCGGGGTCCTCGGCCATTTCAAGATTCTGGCCGTTTTGGAAGAACCACTCAAGATGACCGAGCGTCTGGAACAGCGGAATCACCTCGATATAGTTGTCGTCGCACACTTTGAGGAAGTCGCGCAGACCGTCCTTGTCCAGCGTGTTCGGCAGCCAGAGGTTTTTGGCCGCGTCCCAGCGGACGTATTCGCACTCAAGGACAATGCAGTTTAGCTTGGCGCGATTGAAATAGTCTTCGACCAGAAACTTATGGAAGGTCGGCGTCTCTTTGGCGGCGAGCAGATGGACGCTGCGCATTGCCATGTCCGGCCAGTCGATGATTTTGAAGCTTGCGTCCAGCGGCAGGTCGCGCAGAGTCTGGAGGCCGAAGAACGCGCCGCGGGCGGTGCGGGAAAGCACCACGATCCCGGCGGCGGAACTGTCGATCATATACCCCTCGGCCTGTTCCGGCGCGGTAAATTCTCCGGCCTTCTCACCGACAACCACCTTGAGCGTGCGCGGACTCTTCGCCAGCGACGAACCGAAATATTTTTCAGCGGCGGCGCCGAGTCTGGCGTCGTCAGTCCCGGCGACTTCGATCGCGCCGGGAACCGCAAATTTGCCTTCGCGCTTCTCGTAGCTCTTCGGAATCGTGATCGGCGGAAGTTCGCCAAGCTCGACTCCGGCGGTCACCAAATCCGGCGCCGCGGATTTCGGCAGCGCCGCGCCGCCGGTCATATCGGCGAGTTTGCCGGTGAACGCCATATCGGGATTCGGCGTAAAGGTGAAAACCAGTTCGCTGTCAAACTTCTCGCCGAACTTCACCGGATAAGCCGCAACGCCGAACCAGATTCCGCTCTCTTTTTCAAAAGCGTCCACCCGGCGGTCAACCATGTTCAGTTCCGGTCCTTTGACCCGGTCAATCACAAAAGTTCCAAACCGGCCGGAAAGGGTTATCGAGTCGCCGCACGGAATTTCGCGGCCGTCCGCCGCGCCGCAGTCAACCGGGATCACTCCGGAGGTTTTCCCGCCGTCGGCCGCCGTAATGGTGTACTTCGCGCCGGCCATCAGAAAATCCGGGATCAGCAGCGCCGAATATTCCATCGCCATCGGCAGGTTCTCGCGCATTTCACCGGCAAACTTTATCACCGCCCGATTGCCGGTTATCCGCGCGGAGTATTCTTCAAGTTTGAATTTGCCGTCGGCGTTTACCTCGCGCATGACCGCCGACGCGCCGTCTCCGGTGCAGATCACCGGCGTGGTATTGTTCCAGAACCATTTCTCCTGCCACGGCGGCTCCACCGCGATGATTCGCGATACCGCCGATACCGGACCGAACTCACCGCTGATGACGGTCAAGCCCTTTCCCGGACTCATTGTGGCGGCAAGTCCTTTCTCCTGCTGCCCGTGCGCCGATGGCAGCGCCATGGCCAACGCCATGGTCAACGCTGTGAAAACCGGTGTCAGTTTCATTTCATCTCCTTTGGTTGGTTTTCCTATAAATAGACGTTTTGACGCTTTTTTCAAGTTCAAATGATTTTTTTACAGCAAAATACTTGACTTTTCAACGGCAAATGATACATTATTCATTATCTTTGATAATTATTATCAAAGAAAAACACGGAGGTTATTATGTTCAAGGGTTTGATGGTTGTTTGCGGAGCGCTGATGCTGGCCGGTTGCTGTGGAAACGGTTCCTGTCCGCTGGCCGGTGACAAACCGGCCTGCCAGGCCAAGCAGAGCTGCACGCAGGAGAAGCAGAAAGCAACGGCGACCGCCGATGACGCCGCGCAGCAAACCGCGAAGAAGTGCGCCAACGGCGCGCCGATCTGCACGACGGAACAGACGAAGTAACTTGCGTTTTCCGCTTGCGCCGCTTTTCCGGCGCAAGGCGGACGGAAAAACAACAGACGCCTTGTTTGTGCGACATGCCTGAACAAGGCGTTTTGTTGTCTTCAGCCGGCGACCGGGAGGAAGGGGTCAGTCGATAATCGGCCAGTAGCGGCCGGACTTTGAAATCCGGAAGTCGATCGGCATGTCGAAAGCCGAATGCAGGTGCTCCCGGGTTATCACCTCTTCCCGGGTGCCGCGCGCCATGATCCGGCCGTGACTCAGAATCATTCCCTCGCCGAAAATCGGCATGATGTCTTCGATGCGCTGGGTGATGAAAATCACGGTGATGTCGGAACTGGTCCCGGCCAGATCGGACACAGCGGAAAGCAGATATTCGCGGCTTGTAATGTCCAGAAAAACGCTGGGTTCGTCAAGAATGACCAGTTGGGGATCGGTCATAAAAGCGCGGGCGATCAATATTTTTATCTGCTCGCCGCTCGACATGGTGAACAGATGCTCGTCGCGCAAATGGAGACAGCGAAGATTGGTCATGATTTCCTCCGCCTTTTCGATTTCCGCGGCGGCCGGTTTGCGGAACAGATCGAGCGTGCCGTCAACGCCTGAGATCACCAGTTCCAGCCCGGTCGCATCCGGATTGCTCCACTGCTGGAAAAACGGACTGACCCACGCGATATGCCGCCGCAGCTCCGCCAGATCGTAATTACCGAGCTTTTTGCCGAGAATTTCGATATTCGCGCCGTACAGCGGCCAGACGAATCCCATCAGCGTTTTCACCAGCGTGGTCTTTCCCGCGCCGTTGGCGCCGAGAATGAACTGATGGCGCCCGGTCGGGATGGTCATATTTATGTTGTCGAGGATGATCCGTCCCTTGACGCGGACGGTGGCGTTTTCGATTTTGACGGCCAGGTCGTTCATTTTAACTTTCACCAGTTGCAGCCATGCTCTTTGTTTTTATATCCGATCCAACTGTCGCGCAAAAACTTGCCCTCGCCGAAAAGCCGTTCGAATTCGTCGAATCTTTCCTCGGTTATCAGTTGCTTTATCAATGAAAATTTCGCTTCAAACTCGGCAATCGCCTGAAGCACCGGCCCGCGGTTGGCCTCCACGATCTGCCGCCACATCAGCGGCGAACTTGAAGCAATCCGCGAAGTGTCGCGAAAGCCGGTGGCACAGCCGGAAAAGCGCAGCCGGAGCAGATGCTCGTCCTGCTCGTCAAGCACACTCAGCGTAAGCCCCAGCGCGAGCAGATGGGAAATGTGACTGGTGTGTGCCACCAGTTCGTCGTGCGGACCGGGAGCCAGCAAATTGACCCGCGTGCCGATCGCCTCCCACATCTCAGTCACCAGCGCCACCGCCGGTTCGGGAGACGCGGCGGTGGGCGTCACAAACACCTCGGCGTGCCGGTAAAGCGTCTTGAACGCCGCGTCAAGCCCGGTCTTCTCCGTTCCGGCCATCGGGTGGGAGCCGACGAAGAAAACGCCCAGCGGACCGAGCGCCGCCTCGCCTGCGGCGACAATCGAACTTTTAACGCTTCCTATATCTGTCACCGCCGCCCCTTTTTTGAAATATCCGGCGTTGGCGCGGAGAAAGTCGATAATCACCGGAATCGGCAGACACAGCACCGTAAGATCGGCCCGCGCCAGAATTGCGGCGGGATCGTCCCCGGTTTCGTCCACCGCGCCGACTTCAACCGCCCGGCGACGCGTTTCCTCCCGGCGCGCCCAGCCCAGGACTTTTGCGCATTTTCCGCGCAGCGCCATGCCGAGCGACGCGCCGAGCAATCCCAGCCCGATCACCGCCACCGTGCAGTTTTTTATCGTCATGGCCAACCCTTTCCGCGTTTTTTTGATGTCTGTGATTTTTATAATATACCACGCCGTGCGGCTCCGGGCAACAAAATGTGGAAAAAAAAGCCGGCCGGCGTTGCCATCGGCAGTGATAAATGCTATATTGCGGTTCATGAAACATGAGACTCTTAACATACATTTGAAAAACATCAAGGGGAAAGCATGACTTCTCGACAGTGGCTGGCCGGAGCACTGCTGGCGTTCACCGCACTGGGCTATGCGCAGGACGATATCAACAGCTTCGTCGGTTCCGAACCGATGGTGAGAAACGAGGAGGACCGGATACGCGGCAAGGCGAACGTGGAAAATGTGGTCGAGGAGCTGAGAACGCTGCTGCATCAGCCCAGCAAAGCGCTCGGCGTGCGTCCGGAAAGCCTTGGCGAGCAGCCGGAATTTGTTGAGATTCCTGACGTGAACGGCCGCGCCTCGCTCATTTACTACTGCCGCAACACGCTGGCGGCGAAACTGGCAACCACGCTTGACCCGCTGTGCAGCAACGACGGATACGTCGAATACAACTCGGAGCAGAACAAGATACTGATCGTCGATTCCGCCGAACGCATGGAAACCTTCAAAAAGACGATCGCCGCGCTGGACTCCATGGCGCCGCAGGTGCTGGTGGAGGGCAAGGTGATCGAGGTTCTGCTGACCGACGACATGCAGCGCAACCTCTCGGTGTCGGTGCGCGACCGCCAGCAGAGTTTCAACGCCAAAGGCGAGGACGCCACGGTAACCAGTCAGGCCGGAAGCATGAACAACGCGATCGGCCAGAGTCCGTCCGACGCCGGGGCGGTGTTCAACTGGTTCCCCTACGCCGGCGACTCCACCAACATGAACGTCACCTTCCAATGGCTTCAGGAGGCGCAGGACGCAAAAATCCTGTCCGCGCCGAACATCATGATCTCGCGCGGCGACACCGCCACCATCAACACCGGACAGGACATCCCGATTCAGGAGCAGTCGCAGAACGGCACCGCGATCAGCTTCTCAACCACCTACCGCAATATCGGCGTGACGCTGCGGGTGACGCCGAAGATCGTCAACAAAAAGTCGGTGCTGCTGAACATCAAGCCGGAGGTGTCCAACGTTCTGCAGTACGAAACCATCACCGCGGCCAACGTCTCCTACAAAGTTCCGATCATTTCGATCCGCAGCGTGGACACCAATCTGACGCTGTTCGACGGACAGGTCATCCTGCTCGGCGGCCTCTACAACACCCGTGAAGTGATAAATCAGGAGCGCACGCCGTTCTTCAGCGATATCCCGTGGGTCGGAGAGCTGTTCACCGCGAAGAACTCCACGAAAGAGATCGTCCAGTTGCTGTTCATCCTCCGGGTGACCATACTCAGCGAGTCCGAACTGCGCGACGGCGTGGTGTTCGATCCGCAGCAGCAGGCCGCCGAAATCGAAAAGATCGGCGACATCGTCAAGGATGACCAGACCTTCCCGCCGACCTCCACCACCATGGACCAGGTCAGAGAAGAACTTCAGAACGCACCGGGCATGCGGGCGTTCGGCGACGACGGCGGGACGGCGGAAAAATGATGAGTTTCAAACGCGGGAAAACCGCGCTGGCAGTCGCGGTCGTGCTGCTTGCCGTTGCCGGCGGCGCGGCATGGTATTTTCTGGCATCCGGAAAACCGGCGCACGCCGACGGAAAAAATCCGCTTGACCGCACCTACACCGTAAAGCGCGGCGAACTGGTGCTGGGCTTTTCCGCATCCGGCACCGTCAACGCCAGAAAAAAATATCAGCTCCGGCTGGAGGCCAACCGGCAGACCAAACTGATGTGGGTGATCGACGAAAACACCCACGTCAAAGAGGGCGAAGTGCTGGCGAAATTCGATGCCGAAGACCTCAGGAAAAACATCGAAAATCTGTCGATCGAGCTGGACAATCTGGAGAAGGAACTTGAAGTCCAGCTTCAGCAGCGGACGATCCAGAACAGCACCGACGACGAGGCCATCCGCACCGCCAAGGACCGCTTGAGCGACGCCGATGACGCACTGCGCAAATACCGCCGCTACGAGCTGCGCAACAGCCGCGACGCCTTCGACGCCAAAATATCCGAAGCCGAGACCGCGCTGACCGCCGCCCGCAACGCCTACAACGAATACCGCGAGCAGATCGCCACCGCCAGCAGCTCCGACGCCACGGAAAAAGCGAAGATGGCCGCGAATCTTGAAACCAAGAAAAAAGCGATCGACACCGCTGAAAAAACGCTGGAATCGGCGGAAAGCAGCCGCAAGGTCTTCCTGCGCTACGACAAGCCAAGCAAGTTCAAAACCCTGATAAACGCGGTCGATCAGGCAAAACTCAATCTGGAAAAAGTCCAGGTGCAGATCAACAGCACCAAGGTGCAGAATCAACGCCAGATCGACAATATGAAGCGGCGCATCGGCAAACAGCGCGACGACCTTGAGGAGCAGCAGTCCTTCCTGCCGATGATGGAGCTGAAGGCGCCGGTGGACGGCGTGGTGCTCTACGGCGACCCGGACGACCAGTGGAGCCGCACCGAGGTAAAACTCGGCATGGACATCTACCGCGGCATGGTGCTGATGACCATTCCGGACATGCGCAAACTGCTGGTGGAGTTCGACCTGCCGGAAATGTACCGCAGCAAGGTAACGACCGGCAACGACGTGATCGTGACGCCGGATTCACTGCAGGGCGTCAAAATGAAAGGCAAAATCGACGAAATTTCCACGCTGCCCAGTCTGGTGATGAGATGGGACCCGAACTCCCCGAAAATATACAAATCGAAGATCGAAGTGGAAGACGAGAAGAAAGAGCTGGTTTCCGGCATGAGCGTCCAGCTGGAGATTGTTTCCGGGATCATCAAGGACGTGATCTGCGTTCCGGTGGAAGCGGTGTTTGAAGAAGGGGAAGAGTTCTTCGTCTATGTTTCGTCGGCCACCGGCGCGTCGCGCCAGCCGGTCAAGCTCGGCCGCAGCAACGACTCGATGGTGGAAATCACCGACGGGCTGGAGGACGGCGACGTGGTCTATCTCTACCGCCCGTTCCAGAAACGCGAAGGGAACTGACGCGGC
Source organism: Victivallaceae bacterium (assembly GCA_028709805.1). Classification (GTDB taxonomy): domain Bacteria; phylum Verrucomicrobiota; class Lentisphaeria; order Victivallales; family Victivallaceae; genus CALXXL01. Next base: position 101,069 of record JAQUTL010000003.1, on the reverse strand, counting down.
CATGACCAACGGCAACGATGATCTGGTCCGGCTGATCGACCTGAAGAAAACCTATTTTTCCGGGCCGCTGGCCGTTCCGGTGCTCAAAGGGCTGAACGCCTCGATCAAACGCGGCACCTTCGTGGGCATCATCGGCACCTCCGGCAGCGGAAAATCAACGCTGCTGAACATCCTCGGCATGCTCGACGTGCCGACCTCCGGCCATTATCTGCTGGAGGATATCGACGTCGGCAGTTTGACCGACAGCGAGCTTGCCGTGATCCGCAACCGCAAAATCGGCTTTATTTTTCAGAGTTTCAACCTGTTTCCGCATTTGACCGTGGAGCAGAACATCGAGGTGCCGATGGTCTATGCCCGGGTTCCGGCGAAAGAGCGGCGCGAACGGGCGGTCAAGCTGGCGCAGGAGGTCAAACTCGGCCACCGGCTCGGCCACCGGCCCAACCAGCTCTCCGGCGGCGAATGCCAGCGGGTGGCGGTGGCCCGCGCGCTGTCCAACCGGCCGGCGTTTCTGCTGGCCGACGAGCCGACCGGCAACCTTGATGAAAAAACGTCGGGCGAGATCATGAAGCTGTTCCATTCGCTGCACGACACCGGCGCCACAATCATCATGGTCACCCACAACCCGGCGCTGGAGGCCCACTTCGATCAGGTCATCCGTCTGCGCGACGGCCAGATCGAACCCAATCTGCCGGAGGTGACGCGATGATGCTCGCCCGCGACCTGATCGGCATGTCGCTGCACAATCTGCTGCTGCACAAAATCCGCAGCGTGCTCACCAGTCTGGGCGTAATCTTCGGCGTGGGCAGCGTGATCGCGATGCTGGCGGTGTCGGAAGGGGCCAAGCGCAAGGCGCTGGCCCAGCTGGACGCGCTCGGCATCGACAAAGTGATCGTTTACAGCAAAAAGCCGCCGCCGGAGGGCAAAAACAACAGCAATCAGGGAGTGGTGGACAGCTACGGTCTGCACAGCCGCGACATTGCAAACATCAAGCGGATGGACAATATCGCCGGAGTCTCAGTCCTGCGCGACAGCCGGTGCAGCATATTGCGCGGACTGGTGAAGCTTGACGCGAAACTGGTCGCCGTCACTCCGGATTTTCTGACTGAATCGAGTTCGTCGATCATACGCGGCCGCTGGCTTGCGCCGGCCGATTTTTTCAACTCGTCGATGGTCTGCGTAATCGGCAAGAACGCAAAAAGGAAACTGTTCAGCATCGGCACCACCAACGTGGTGGGAAAAACTGTAAAAATCGACAAATACCGGTTCAGGATCGTCGGAGAACTGGAGAACGACCTCGGCGCAAATTACCCCGAACTCGGCGACCCCAACGACATGATCGTTGTGCCGGACACCACACTATACAAACTTATGCAGAACTATTCCTTCATCATGAACCGCCGCACCATGGCGATCACCATGGTGGACTGCGACCTGGCGCTGATAAAAGTGAAGGATATTTCATATATCGACGACACCAGCAAACGCATCACCGCCTATTTGAACAAAGTTCACGATCAACAGGACTGGGGCGTGCTGGTGCCGCTCGACCTGCTCAAACAGAAGGAGTCCACCCAGAACATTTTCACCATTGTGATGAGCAGCATCGCCGGAATATCGCTGATCGTGGGCGGCATCGGCATCATGAACATCATGCTGGCCAGCGTGTTCGAGCGACGCAAGGAGATCGGCACCCGCCGGGCGCTGGGAGCGCAGAAACCGGATATTCTGTTCCAGTTCCTGATTGAGACGGTGTTCCTGACCAGCATCGGCGGCATTCTCGGTATTCTCACCGGCATCGGAATCTCGCAGCTGATTACAATTTACGCCGACATGCCGACGGTCTATTCCAGCTGGAGCATCGTGCTTTCACTGGCGATATCAAGCTTTGTCGGCGTGGTGTTCGGCACTTATCCGGCCTGGAAAGCCGCGCAGCAGAACCCGATCGAAGTGCTGCGCGCGGAGTGATCCGGACTCCGTGCAAAACGGATTTTCACCCCCCCGGCCGGTTCATTTCTCCACTGCGGTGACGATTCCCCGCTCCATCACCGAGAGCAGATAGACCATGCAGACCAGCACGATGTTCACCACGCAGAAAAGCGCCATGAAATAAGCGCCGTTGGCCGGAGGCAGGTCACAAATATAATAGACCGTCACCGCGGTGTTCACGATATAGTAAGGTATCACCAGCAGCAGCATGCCGTGGTGGGGAATGCCGTTCTTCGGAGACTCGCCGGCCAGACAGCGGCGCACGTCGCGCATGATCCGGATGCGGACGAACAGCCAGCAAAGCAGTCCGCCCAGAGCGAGCGATCCGCAGAGCACAAGAAATAGCGACGCCGTTATCCGGTCACCGACGGTGAGATACCAGACGGTCCAGAATCCGACCAGTCCCAAAGTCATCACCATCAGGAAATCGAAGCCGCGAAAGGCGAGTTTAAGATATTTCGCACTCGGCAAACGGCATTCCGGCTGCTCGATTTTTTCCATGCCCTCCTTGCTCCACGGCGCCGGACAGGCGTAATTCTTATAGCCGCCGAGCCGGTTCCATTCGCGGTAAAGACAGAATGCCGCCGCAACCTGAAACACCCCGATCGCCAACGGCCAGAGCGAAATATAACGATAGTACACCGTGCTGCCTTCCGGACAGAACCCCTTGACCTGATCGAGAATCATGCCGACCACGAGTCCGGCCAGCGTCACGCAGCACGACCGCACCAGCGCCTGCATGGAACAGAACGACCCGAACCGCGACCGCGGAAACGTCAGCATTTCAAACGGCATGCCGGCCACACTGCCGATGGTCGTCTGCGGTATCTGGGCCGCCACCAGAATCAGCGTGCTGTAGATGAACGCGTCCGAAGAAAGCGTTCCGAATATCCAGCGGCAGCCGATGAAGGTTCCGGCAAAACCGATGATGACGTTGTAGATGACAATACGCACCGGATGCCAGCGGCTGACCAGCACGCCGAACACAAAAAGAACCAGAAAATAGGCGCAGAGATTTATCAGCCCGGAGTAGCCGTCGGTCTTGCCCATGGCGGCGAGGTCGAGCTGCAGTTCGCGCCGCAGAAAAAAGGTATACGTCCAGACCACGCCGGCCACGCTGCCGAGCGCGGTCAGCAGATAGCGCAGCAGATAAAGGCGGTGGGAAAAACTTTCGCGGATGAAAATCAGAATGCCGTGAAGCCAGTTCTTGAATACCGCGCCGACGGAACGGGTCTTGCCCTGCAACTCCGCCTCGCCCTCCAGCGGCGGATACTCCCCTTCCTTGACAAACAGGCACATCAGCAGCATTCCTACGCCGTAGACAATCGCGCCGCCGATGAATATTTCATTGTACCAGCGTGCCGCGTGGCGGTAGAGCAAAACCGCGAACAATGTGTTTCCAAGACAGACCGCAATATTGATCGCCGCGATGATCTGACCGAAAAACTCCTTGGGGATGATGTCGTTGGCAATGTAGTGGATCACGCTTCCGACATACATGTAATAGAACTGATACATGAACATGACGATCGCGATCGCCAGCACCGTCATCGTTACCGGAGACGCCGCGGTCAGCGGCGCGACAACGCCGGCGAACCACGGTCCGATCCGGTCGGTAAAGGCGAACAGCAGCAGACTGACGCAAATGAACGGCAGGGAGAACAGAATATACGGAATACGCCGCCCCCACCTCCCCCGGTGACGGTCGCTGACAAACCCGACGTACGGACACACCGTCATGTTGAGGATGCCGCCGATAGTCGTCAGAACGATCATTTTGGAGGTGTCGGACGCACCGAGGTGTTCCAGCTGGATCGGCAGCATTTTCGCCGGCAGCGTGGTGCATACGTTGAAGACCAGAAAGCCGACCATCATCCAGATAAACACCAGCGCCAGTTTCGGCAATGTGTAAACCAACGTTCCGCGCTGATACGTCTTCTGCCAAAAATGCTCCGCGCCGCCGCTGTTTTCCGACATCACAAAATCCTTTCTTTGCGGTTGTTATTCCATCCGTTCGGAGGTTATAATAACCGCAAAGCGTCATAAAATCAATGCCGGAAAAATAAAAAGCCTCGTTTTGTTCATTTGTTTCCGGACGCAACAGTAAAAAAACGCGCCCGGGAACGACGGAACAGATCGAATTATTCGTTTTCCGTGGATTCATCCGCCGCCGGAGCGCAGGTTGCGTCAACGCGTCCGGAAATGATTCTGACTCTGGTTTTATCCGTGACCTCCACGCCGAACACTTCACCGAACAGCGAACCGGATTCGGACTCGTATTCCAGAACTCCGGCCCCGGAGTCCGGCATGGTGATCAACAGATTCCGTCCCCAGCCGGCGGAAATATTCGGCAGCGGCGTGCCGCCAGATGCGTCAGCGCCGGAGGTTATCTTGAAGCCCTGAACCGAGCTGTCCACCACCACCGCCTTGTGTTCAAGTCCCGAACATCCGGCCGCCAGCGCCAGCGCCGCGGCCGCCATCACAACATCTCTTGCTTTCATCGCATCTCCCTGTTTTTCAGATTGCACCGCCGTAATGGCACGGGCTCAGCCGCCGCGCGGACGGTGCGGCGACGCGGCAGAACAGGCGGAGCTGTCAACCATGCGCGATGAAAAACGGGATAAAAAACGCCGCCGCCAACCGCCTCCCCTCCGGCGGCCGGCCGAAAACAATGGGGGGAGAACGGTTGAACGGCGGCAATAACGCCCCGGCGGAACAACCGGTCAGCGCTTCAGCGGAACAAAACTGTCATAGACGGTTCTGCCCTGCACAAAAATCAGTCGATAGCCGAACGGACGGTTGTCAAAATTGGTGCAGGTGTTCTCCGGGTGCAGGAAACGGATCCCCTCCCAGGTGTTGTCGATTCTGGTGTGGCTGTGGCCGCCGAGATAGGCCACCACGCTGTAATCCTTGAAAAGTTTCAGAATTTCGGCGCGCTTGGCCCGGGGCAGATTGTAATACTGGTCATCCGGCTCGTCGGCGGTCTTGAGAAAGATCGGACAATGGCCGGCGACGATAATCAGTTTGCCGTCGTCCTTCGCATTCTGCAAAGCTTCGGAGAACCAGCGGTCAAACTCGGCGGTCTCCGCCTGGGGCGACTTCCACAAATTGGTGTTGGTCACGATAATCCGGTAGCGGCCGCGGTCAAAAGTGTAATAATCCCGGCCGAAACTCTTATGATAAAGGTCGATGATCTCGCGTTTCGCGTTGTAGTCGTGGTTGCCCGGCACCAGATAATACGGAATATCAAGTGCTTCGGACGCTTTGACAAAATCGGCGTTGTTTTTTTCGTTCGGCACGTTCACCATGTCGCCGCACATGATCATAAAGTTCGGCGCGGCGTTTTCGCCGTCGGCGTTGATCAGCTCCACCGCCTGTCGATACCGGTTAAGTTCGGCTTCATAGTCATAAAATCCGAACTGCGAATCGGTCATCTGCACAAACGTGAGCTGCGGATCGGGCGAAGCGGCGCAGCCGCCGGCCAGTGTGGCGGCGGCAAACAGCGCCAGAGGTCTTTTCCGGTTCATTTAAGATTTTTTCTCCAAAATTCAAGCTGGTCGTGAACGGCGTTGTATCCGGTGGCGCCGGGGATCTCGCGCTTGGCGACGCTGGCCTCCGGACGGAACAGCCGCAGAAACTCCTCGGTGGCGGCGGGAATCGCCTTGCGCATTTCATCCAGTGTCAGCTTGTCGAGCGGCTTCCGGGCGGTCACCGAATATTTGACCAGCGCCCCGACCTGATGATGCGCCGTACGGAACGGAACCCCCATCTTGACCAGAAGTTCGGCAATGTCGGTGGCCATCAGCGCCGGGTCGCCGGCGGCGGCGTGCATATGGTCGGCCTTGACCTGCATGGTGGAAATCATCGGCGGATAGACGCGGAGTATTTTCTTGACCGTGTCGATAGCGTCGAACAGCGGCTCCTTGTCCTCCTGAAGATCGCGGTTGTAGGTGAGCGGCAGCCCCTTGCAGGTGGTGAGCAGCGACATCAGCGCGCCGTACACCCGGCCGGTTTTCCCGCGGGAAAGTTCGGCGACATCGGGATTCTTCTTCTGCGGCATCAGGCTGGAACCGGTGCAGAACTCGTCGGAGAATTCGATGAAGGCGAACTCCTGGGAGCTCCACAGGATCAAGTCCTCGGAGAGCCGGGAGACGTGCATGGAAAAAATCGCCAGATTGCTGAGAAATTCAATGACAAAATCGCGGTCGGCCACCGCGTCCATGCTGTTTCGGGTAATTCGGTCGAATCCGAGCAGGTCGCAGACCATCTGGCGGTCGATATGCAGCGTGGTTCCGGCGATCGCCCCGGAGCCGAGCGGCATTACGTTGATCCGCTTCCGGCAGTCGGCCAGCCGCTCGCGGTCGCGTTCAAACATTTCGACATAGGCCAGCAGATGATGCGCGAACAGCACCACCTGAGCGTGCTGCATATGGGTAAATCCCGGCATTATCACCTCACTGTTGGCCTCGGCCTTGCCCAGCAGCGCAAGCTGCATGGATTTTATCAGATCGCGGACTTCGTTGATCTCGCTGCGCAGATAGAGCCGGAGGTCAAGGGCGATCTGGTCGTTGCGGCTGCGTGCGGAGTGGAGGCGCGCCCCCTCCGGTCCGAGTTTATCGGTGAGTTTGCTCTCGATATTCATATGAATGTCTTCAAGCGCGGAATCGAATTTAAAGTCGCCGGAATCGATACTGCGTTTGATCGCGTCGAGTTCGTTTTCGATCAGCAGCGCGGTCTTTTCCGGAATGATCCCCTGCGCCGCCAGCATCTTGACATGGGCCTTGCTGCCGGCGATGTCAAAGGCGTAAAGTCGTTTGTCGTATGAAACCGACTCGGAGAAACGTGCAAGTTCCTGATTTGTTTCGGCGCTGAAGCGCCCGTCCCACATAGCCATGAAGATACCCTCCTTTGTCATCCGGCTCCGCGCTCCTCCGCTGCACCGCTGCGGTGAATACGCCGACGCCGGATTTCGCCGTCTTCGTTGTTATAAAATGACAATTCGCTTTAATATAGCATATCGCTCAGTTTTTTCCAAAAGAATAAACGGCGATTGCCGCAAACATCAGTAACGCGGCGAAGGCGCGCCACATCCAGCGCCGGCCGGAGGCGCGTTCTTCAACGGCGGTGAATCCGCAGTGCGCAAGCAGCATGCCGAGCAGCAGCGAGAACAGTCCGCGGGTGGACAGCAGAACATTGGTGTAAACCGGATCGAGCACCGAAAACGCAAAATTCACCGTGTATATCGAGAGCAGACAGACCGCCGTATACGGCAGTGCCAGCCGAAAATGACGCATCTTCGGCCTGATCGCCGGAACGGTCGGCAGCACGATCACGCCGCACAGCGCAACGTTGAGACAGCCGGCTGCCGCCGCCGCTCCGGAATATCCGCAGCCGGCGGCGGAAAAATCCCGGATCAGCGCCACAATCCCGACATCGGCTCCGGCCAGCAGCACAATCGACGCAATCAATGCCGTCGCGCCGCCGCCCCGTATGACTCCGCGTTTTTTCCGCCCGTTCGCGGCAGCGCCGGCGCCGGCGCCAGCGCCCGAAAACACGCCCATCAATACGGCGGCGGCAGCCGCCAGCGCCATTCCCGTTGTCTCCGCCGTTGTCTGACGCTCGTGAAAAAACAGTGAGAACCCGACGCCGACCGCGATGATCTTGAGATTGTAAAGCGAGGCCAGCACCGATCCGGCGGTCAACCGCAACGCCGAAAGCCAGCAGAATTGACCGGCGACAAACGCCGCGGCGGTCACAAGCGCGATCGGAGCCATCGTCCGCAGCCGCGCCATCCCCGCCGCCCCGGCCATCATATCATCCGGCGCAAATACCGGGAGCAGCCCCAGCGCCGGAAGCGCCATGAGCAAACAGTTGGTCAGCAGCAGTTGACGCGGCGAACCGCCGCCGGAGAAAAAACGGCGTGACAGCACATAGGAAAAACTCTGTAAAAACGCCGTAAACAGCGCGACCGCCACGCCCAGCGGGATCATTGCTCCGCCCCCGGGTCAACGACCTTCCGGATAAAGGCGGAATAATCGAAGTCCGGCGCGTAAATATCCAGTTTTTCCACCGCTGGATTAAGATGATGACGTTCTTTGAACTCCTTGAATTCGACGATTCCGGACGGATTGTCAAGCGTGTTTTCCCTGAAGGCGTAAAAATCGGAAAACCCGTTGCAGAGCAACCGCAGGCGATGCGTCGGCGGCCGGCCGGAAAGTATTGGAATCAGCGATGTGGTGCAATTTTTGGTCAGAGTGTTGTAAAATTCCGGCGCGCTGTCAAGCGAGTTCAGCTCTCCGGCCATTGCCAGCAGATGGCGGCGGGCCGGTCCCCGGCCCGCGGCTGACCGGTAGAAGTAAACCTGTTCATGGCGAAAGTTGGTGCGCAGCCCCAGCAGGTCGCGCTCGGTTCCGGCGATGCAGAGCAGCTCGAACTGACGGAACAGTCCGGGAACAGCGCCCTGGACATCGGCTTGGTCCAGACGGGTTTCCATTGAGAACGCGAGCGATTTACCGTCGGAAAACGAGAAACTTATCATGGTGTGGCCGATCGCGTCGCCGCCCCAGTGAACCACGATAAAATAAAGTCCGTCAATTTTTTCCAGATCGTAGGTTTCGTTGACATACACCGGATCGAAGTCAGTCTCGCTACGGTAGCGGAAGTCGCGCACATTGAACACCGTCAACCGGTTGCCGTCGATCCGGCTCCGCGGATTGCGGGCGAACGACGGCTGCCAGTCGCGGTCGTTCGACGGCTGAACCAGCGTCAGATAGGCGGAATTTATCGCCAGCAGCTCCGCCGCCAGCAAAAACGGGATCAGCGCGCTTTTCCGCCACAGCATCAAGCATAACGTCACGTCAGCCGCCAACGCCGCCGACGGCACAAAACGCCATAATCCGCTTAACGGCAAATGATAAAACAATATTCCGCAGCAGAACGCCCCCCATACCGCCATGACAACCGTCAACGTCCAGCGAATCGGCGGCAGTCCGATCACCGCCGGCACTCCGGCGGCGAATCCGCCGGCGGAACGGCGGTCCCGGCGACAAAAAATTTTCATTCCGCCGGTTTCTCCAATGATTTTCCGTCAAGATGTTCAAGCAGAATGCGGCGCACCTCCTCAATCGCCGGAGCGGTCTGGTGGGCGCTGTGGTCTGATTTCACCACCATTTCGCTCTGCGCTCCATTCAAATGACTGCTCCAATACGGCACCACGCCGTCGCCGCCGTCCGGTATGCCGGCCGCCTCTTCGTTGCCGATGATGGAATGATAAGGCACGCCGTTGAATTTCAATTCATTCAGCATGGCCAGCACCGGATTTGCCGGATCAAGATTTTCAATTCCGGTGGCCACATGAAAGCCGTTTTCCACCGCCCCGTCCGCTTCGGCGCCCTCCAGCAGCTCATCAAGGGAGTCCTGAATCATATCAATGAGCCGATGCGGCATCTTAACCAGCGACGCCCCCCAGCGTGCAATACTCCATGTCGCCATTTCCGATCCGCGGTGCGGCGTGGAAATGAATATCACGCGCGACACAAAAGGAACGGCCCGGAATAAAAATATTTCGTCGATCAACTGCCGCCGCTCTTTGCCGCCGGCGTCGAACAGCTTTTGAAACCGGTCGCCGAACAGCCGGACGCTGGTGTCGTAATCGCCGTTTTCGATCAGCGTCTTGCTCAACAGTCCGCCCATCGAATGACCGATGACCACGGTCCGCTCAAAATTCGGGTTCCGGTTTTCGGGGTCTTTCAGCCGACGGAAGTCATACAGGGCCCGGCGCAGCTGCATCGCGGAGTAAAGCACCGGCTGACCGGTGGAGTAATAGAAGAACAAAAACTGGTATTTCGACCGGATGCGCTCGTCGCTGAGCAGATAATTGCCCATCTGAATCCAGGTTTGGGGACCTGACATCAGGCCGTGAACCAGAATCACCGGTATTTTGTCCGGATCATAGTCGCCAATCTGATACAATCCGGTATAACTGCGCAACTCGTCCGGATTCAGCATGTAATGGATATTGCGCCACAAACTGTCGCCGGACACCGACACCGCGATCGGAGTGGAAATGTCGATCTCAAGCGGAACTTCGGATCCGCCGTCCACCGCAATGCGCGACACCTTCATCGCCGGAAAGAAACGCAGCCGGAACTTTGCGTCTCCGGTGAAATCCAGCTGCATCGTCGCCGGCGTGACCGGCGTTTTAAAAAGCAACTCGCCGCCCTCGACCAGCGTCTTAAGCTCCGTTCTTGCCACCAGCGGCAGACCAACGCCGAAACTGTGCGCGGTGGTCAGCAGATTGGACACTTCAAAATCGTCGCACGGCCTGATCTCAGAATAGTCGGCGAGCGGCTGCGACAACTGATTTTCCGGCGGCAGCGCCAGAAACTCACGCCCGGCGGCGGCCGGCAAACGATAGGAGTCGGCGTCAAGCAACCGCCGGTCATTCAGAAAATCGAATATCCGCAGCAGCGACAGCCGATAATAACGGGTCATAAGAAAAAACGTCGGATTATACTGGTCCGGGCGGTCGTGGAAAGCGAAGGTTCCGAACATATACTGATAGCTGTAATACGCCGACGCGGTGAAATATCCGATCGCGCGCTCCGGCGAATCCTCAAGCTCGCAGCCGCGGGCGAAACACAGGTCGGTCAACACCGCCAGCAGACGGCGCTCCTTTTGCGGCGATTCCCGATAGGTGCGGTCAATCGCGGTGATGACTTCATCCGGCGCCGAATTGAATTTGCCGGTCAGCAATTGGCCGGCGAGGTAATTGGAGGTTGAGGAAAGCAGCCGGTCGCGTTCGGCCCCCCCCCATTCGGAGGAGACATTGCGTTCGTCGCGGTCAAGTTTCCGCACCGTCACATCCGATTTGCAGCCGCAGAACACCGCGGCGCCGACCATCACCGCCAGCAGCGCGGCGACACCGCGCCCCCGCCACCCTGAACGTAATTCGGCTTCCCCCGTCATTCGATTCCCCGTTTCATTTCATCCGCCACCCGGTATCTGGTTTCGCCGTTCAGCCGCAGTCCACGCAACGTCTCCTTCACCATGTCGCGCAGGCCGTCCACGGTGGAATATGGGATATTGCCGTCCGCCACCAGAATGAAGACCTGAATCAGATTTTTCCGGTCGGTCGGAACGCTGCGGATTATCTCCAGCAGAAATTCGGAAATGTCGGACTTGAACTTTTTGATGCCGTCCGCGGTGTACTCGCCGGTTCCACCCGGCGCAGACTGGAGCGTGAACAGCCGGCGCATCAGCGGATTCTGCGGGGAACTCACCGCCGCGGAATACCCCGATGCGGAAAGGGAAAGCTCGACATTGCAGTTTATGACTTTAAGGTCAGGGATATCGCTGCCCGGCCCGTATTCCTCCGGCAGCGCCATCTCCAGTTCGGAAAATATTCCGCGGACTCTGGTTTCGATTTCGGCTTCAACCATTGGAAACAGCTTCTTATACGCGGTAAGCGACGACTCAGGACGCACCGAGCCGGTCGGCCACAAAAATGGAATCCGCTGCGCCTCCCACTCCGCCGCCACCTTGCCGCTGTATGCCTTGAACAGGCTTTCCGGCGACAGTTTGGCGGCGGCGGACACGCCGAGGACGGCCGCCACCGCTCCGGTGTAATCATGCGACCCGTCATTGCGGACGGAGGCAAAGCCGCGCAGGATGTCGGCATATATCCGCCTGACGATCTCAATCTGCCGGTCCATCGCCTTCAGTCCGGTCTGAAATGCGGCGGCGGCGGCGGTCGCCGCCAGCGCGTCGGTCTCATCAAACACGGTCACGCCGCCATCGATCTCAAGCCCCGGAAGCTCGCGCCAGCGTTTGGAAAAATTCAATGTGCGGTCGTGGTACAACTGCTCAAGCTGCCGGTCGGGAGCCAGCCATGAACCGTCGTCCAGCGCCGGCAGATAGCGCTTCAACTGGGCGCGTGAGATCAGGCCGCGAAGCCGCGACAGATCGGGCAGCACTTTGTTTTTAAAGGCGTTCCGGAGCAGCTCCGTGGTCGCCGCCGCGCCCACCGCGTTGTTTTCGATGAATGTACGCAGGTCGCTCCGGTCCGCCTCCGGCGCTTTCGCCAGAAAGTCAGTCAACGCGGCGTCCATCGCCTTTTGCCGGTACAGATTGTAAAAGATGCTCTCGCTCTCGGCCGCCGTGCGGTGCAGTCCGGGAGACTTTACCGTCACATCGATTATTTCGTCATCGGAAAACTCCGGCAGAAATCCGGGAACGGTTGAAACGAACTTCTCCACCGTCAACTCTTTGGCGCGCCGCGGCAGCATTGCGGCAACCGACGGGAAAACATTGTAGGTCTTCCGCTCCGACGGATTGGCCCGGCGGCGTTCCAGCATTTCGGCAAGCGCGTCGCCCATTGATTTTTCATACTCGCCCGGCAAAACCGCCGCCGAAACCTTGAAATCCTCCAGCAGTTTCAACTGCTGCCGCCGCTGAGCCAGCGCCTCGGCCACCAGCGGCTTGACGATCGAAGAACGGACAAAGCTGCGGTTTTCATCAAAAATATTATCGTTCCAATCCTTCAGCAGTTTCGCCTCCTGCTGTTTTATCAGCTCGTCTTCGGAAAGCGAATCCACCTCCACCTCGGTGGGGAAGCTGCTGCCGACAATCTTTTCCCGCTGCTCGGTGGTTATGCGTTCGCGCGCCGACTTGTAAACGCCCGGAAATACCGAGCGCAGATTTTCCTGCACATAACGTTCGGGCAGTTCAAGCAGCGCGGCGTAAAGCGGCGGCGGATAAAAGTCGCTTCCGCCGTTGTAGCGCTCCCGGATGTTGTCGAGCACAGTCACCGCCTCGTCCCGGTATGACTGCGACAGTTTTGCCGCATAGTCCACGGCCAGACTCTTTTCAGCGGCGGCGGCGCCGATGTACTTTGACGGAGCGCCGGACATGAGCTTATACAGGTCGCAGTCGATCTGTTTCTTGGCAAACGAGTCGCGCAGCTGTCCGATCAGCAGATTGGCCGCCAGATACGCGGTGTTGCGGTTCATCGCGGCGCGTTCGTCGATCACTCCGGCCGCCGCGGGTTCGACGCCGTAAACCGGACGGAACCATGGCGCGGCAATGAGTGCCGCAATTGCGAATGTTGTCAGCATCCTCTTATTCATTGTCCACATCCTTCAACAGCGGAATACCGGTTTGTTTCGCCAGCGTGCCGAACGCATAATCCTTCAGTGACCGGTCAAGTTCATTGACCAGCACCTTCTGGGTCGCCGGCGGCGAGGAGACATATTGTTCGAGCAGACTGCGCACGCCGGAGTCGGACACCTGATCCGGGTGCGCCGCCAGATACATCTGGATCAGCGCGGCGGCCTGATACTGAAGAATTTCGGCATCGTGCCGGACGGAGTTGATTTTTTCGACGATCAGTTTGTCCAGCCACGCGCTGTTGCCGGACTGAAGGGTGGATTCATCGATCCCCGCCTCAATCATGGTGCGGCCGCGCCAGGAGCCCGGCAGCTCATTCCCGTGCGAATAGTCTTCAAAACTGGCCTTGGCGCCGCGGGTGAACACGTTGCGCAGCAGCGGATTGTCCACCGGCTTGCCGTCCTGGATCAGCGGCGATATGTCATAAGAGACCCGGTCGTTGGCGTCAACGCCGGCAAAACTTTTCAGGCCGTAGCGGATGCGGTAATATTCGTCGGTCCGCTCCAGCGCCAGCAGAAGTTCCTGACGCTGGAAGTTCAACTGCTGTTCCGCCTTGATGACCGCCACCGGTTCAAGCTCCTCGGTGGTTTTCAGCCGGAACAGCGAAAAGGCGATCAGGAATATCATCATGAGCGCCATGGTCAACTGAAGCAGAATGGCGTTCATCTCGTCGGCCGCGGCGTCGTTTTTGGTATATGCGGAAGAAACGCCGGCGAGCCGGGCGATTTTCCGTCTGATTTTTTCCGGAAGCGGCATTTTAATGCAGTGCGCCCTTGATCTGTTCCAGCGCGGTCTTCAGCTTGACATTTTCAACGCCGGAAGCGTTGGCGGCCTCGCTCAATTCGTTGTTGGTACTGCGCAACGCGGCGTTCTGCGCCTGCAGTGTGGCGTTGTCGCGCTGCATCTTCTCCAGCTGGGCGGTCAACTGCGACTGCACCTGACTGACCGACTCCACCATCTTCGCGGTCTGCCCCAATATCTCCACCTGCCGGGCCTGCTCCTTCTGCCAGAGGTCGCCGGTGCCGGTGAGCCGGTGCAGCATGGTGCTCAGATTGAGACTGCATTCATTCAACTCCTCGGCGGCGTTGCGCAGTCTGGTGTTGAAGCCGTGCAGCTGTTCGTTGCTGGCGGCGAACTCCTTGGCCACGCCGGCGGCCGCCACGCTGAGTTTGTCCACCAGCACGGTGAGGCTTGCGTCGTCATCGCCGCCGTCAACGCTTCCGCCGTCATCCGCGCCGGCGAACTTCCGCATCAGCGGCGTCACCGCCAGCGGCAGCACGATCGACACCCAGATCACCGCCACCAGTGTCGAGAACAGCGCCGTGTGCAGACACATCATAAGGCTGCCCACGTTGATCTCCTCCGGCCGGTAGAAGCCGATGATGATGATGCCCCATATGGTCCCGATCAGGCCGAGCGCGATGTTCACCCGGTCGTAACTATGGAAGAACGGGAAGTTTTCCGAATGCGTTCCGCTGCCGCCGCGCATAATCCGCAGCAGACCGATGCTGATGCAGAGAAATCCGAAAAACGGAATGAACGTGCTGATGGTCGAAAGGTCGAGCACCGACCAGTCCAGCGCCGGAATGAATCCGGATATCTGTTCGTCCAGCGAAATGTCCGGATTGTCGGAAAACAATTTGGTGTAGCTTCTGCAGGCGCTGTCCAGGTTGTTCAGCCACAACAGTCCGCAGAAGACGGTGAGTGCGCCCGAAACGGCGAGCGTCCAGCAAACGGCGAGTTTCTTCATTGGGATTCCCCCGATCATATTTTTGTTTGTCGTCTTTTTTATTCCAATAATATAAACACGAAGCGCCCGAAAGCAAATAAAAAACGGCTTTTTCTGCTTGAATATAAAAATATCGATGATATATTAAAAAGACTTTTGGAGAATTTCACAACCGTTAACTTGATAACGCAAGGAATTAGCAATGGTAAAGTATCTGAATCAGGTTCCGACCAAGAACGCCAAGCTTGTCAAATGGGTCGAAGAATGGGCCGACATTTGCAAGCCGGAAGGCGTCTATTGGTGCGACGGGTCGCAGGCCGAGTACGATCGTCTGTGCAATGAGCTGGTGGAGTCCGGTCTGGGCATCCGCCTGAACCCGGCGAAGCGCCCGAACAGCCTGCTGTTCCGCTCCGATCCGAGCGACGTCGCCCGCGTTGAAGCCCGCACCTACATCGCCTCCGCCACGAAGGAAGACGCCGGCCCGACCAATAACTGGATCGACCCCGCTGAACTCAAGAAGACCATGCTTGGTCTTTACGACGGCTGCATGCGCGGCCGCATCATGTACATCATCCCGTTCTCGATGGGCCCGGTCGGCTCCCCGATCGCCAAGATCGGCATTGAGATCACCGACTCCGCCTACGTCGTCATCAACATGCATGTGATGACCCGCGTGGGAACCAAAGTCATCGACACGCTCGGCAACGGCGAATTTGTTCCGTGCGTCCACTCCGTCGGCAAGCCGCTTGCGCCCGGAGAATCCGACAACGGCATCTGGCCGTGCGCTCCGATGGACAAAAAATACATCGCCCATTTCCCCGAAACCCGCGAAATATGGAGCTTCGGTTCCGGTTACGGCGGGAACGCCCTGCTCGGAAAGAAGTGCCTCGCGCTGCGTATTGCCAGCGTTCAGGCGCGCGACGAGGGCTGGATGGCCGAGCACATGCTTATTCTCAAGCTCACCAACCCGAAGGGCGAGGTCAAATATGTGACCGGCGCCTTCCCGTCGGCCTGCGGCAAAACCAACCTCGCCATGCTGATCCCGACCATCAAGGACTGGAAGGTCGAGACGGTCGGTGACGATATCGCCTGGATGAAGTTCGGCAAAGACGGCCGTCTCTACGCGATCAACCCCGAAGCCGGTTTCTTCGGCGTCGCGCCCGGAACCAGCATGAAGAGCAACCCGAACGCCATGCACGCCAGCAGCAAAGACACCATCTTCACCAACGTTGCGCTGACTGAAGACGGCGACGTCTGGTGGGAAGGCATCGGCTACCCGGCGCCCGGCAAGCTGATCGACTGGAAGGGCAAGGAATGGGACGCCGCCACCGCGACGACTCCCGCCGCCCACCCGAACGCCCGCTTCACCGCCCGCGCCAAAAACTGCCCGGCGATCGCCAGCAACTGGGAAGACCCCGCCGGAGTGCCGATTTCGGCGTTCCTGTTCGGCGGCCGCCGTCCCTCCACCGTTCCGCTGATCCATCAGTCCTTCGACTGGAATCACGGCGTGTTCATGGGCACCATCGTCGGCAGCGAAGTCACCGCCGCCGCGCTTGACGTCAAGGCCGGCACCGTCCGCCGCGACCCGTTCGCCATGCTGCCGTTCTGCGGCTACAACATGGGCGACTATTTCCGCCATTGGCTGGAAATCGGCACGAAGAGCACTGCGGACAAGCTCCCGAAGATTTTCTACGTCAACTGGTTCCGCAAGACCGCCGACGGCAAGTGGCTCTGGCCGGGATACGGTGACAACAGCCGTGTTCTGAAATGGATCTTCGCCCGCTGCGACAACGCTATCGAGGCCAACAAGACCCAGATCGGTTATATGCCCAAGGTTGAGGACATTGACCGCACCGGCATTGAGGATGAAGTCACCGTCGACGACATGAAGCAACTGCTCAGTGTCGACGCCGAAGGCTGGAAGAAGGAAATCGGCATGATCAAAGAGCATTACGCCCGTTTCGGCAGCCATCTGCCGGCCGAGCTGAATGAACAGCTTGCCGCTTTCGAGGCCCGCCTCAACTAAGTCCAAGCCTTGGCAAGAGACTATAAACCGCGCTTCAGAGATGAGGCGCGGTTTTTTTGTCGGGAAAAACCGGATCGGCACATATCAAGCGGCGGGAGGCGCTTCAGCGATGAGGCGCGTTTTTTTGTCGAAAAAGCAGGGCGGAAGCGGGACACCCACACACCGCACCGGAAGAAAAATTCCGCAACGAGCCGACTGATTTGCGAAAAACCGCATTCAATGTTATATTTGCAGTCAAAAGAGATCGTAAATCGAGAAAGGCGGAGCAAGTGATCGTATCGGCGTCAAGGCGAACGGACATTCCCGGTTGTTACGCGGAATGGTTTATAAACCGGCTGCGCGCCGGATATGCGCTGGTTCGCAATCCGTTCAACCCTAAGAAGATCACGCGAGTGCCGCTGACAGCGGAGCAGACGGAGTGCATCGTATTCTGGACAAAAGACCCGGCGCCGCTGCTGCCGCATCTGGACGAAATCGAACGGATGGGACACCGCTTTTATTTTCAATTCACCTTGACGCCCTATGCCCGAAAACTTGAACCCGGACTGCGCGACAAAACCGAAATCGTCCGGACGTTTTGCGAACTTGGGCGGCGTGTCGGCCGCGAACGTCTGGTCTGGCGCTACGATCCGCTCCTGCTTGCCGACGGCATCGACACCGCATATCACCGCAACCGATTTTCGCGCCTGTGCGACATTCTGGCGCCGTACACCGACACTGTCACCGTCAGTTTTGTGGATATTTACAAAAAGCTCCGCGCCCCGGCGTTCCGCCCGCCGACGCACAATGAAACCAACGAACTGGCGGCGCTCATCGGTCGCGTCGCGGCCGACCACGGATTATGTGCAACGGGGTGTTGCGAAGATGTGCGCTTGGCGGACTTCGCCATCGACCGCGCGTCCTGCATTGATCCAAAACGGATTCAAAAACTCACCGGCCGCCCGCCGAATAGCGAACGCGATCGCGGACAACGCCCCGGCTGCGGCTGCTGTTCCAGTGTGGACATCGGTGCTTACGATTCCTGCGTCAACGGATGCGCCTATTGTTACGCCACTAAAGACCACGCCGCCGCGCGACGACGATTTGATTTTGGCGATGTGCAGTGTGAACTCCTCGGCGAGTCCGGCGGCGCGGCGATGCCGGCACCGGGCGAAAAGGCCCAGGGAACACTGTTCTGAAAATAAGGTTTCACCGTTTTGCCGCACAACTTTTCAGCGTTTCATCCGGCAAAACGGCGGATGCCGAGCCGGAAACTATTCGTCGATCATGCCGGAGGCCTCTTCGGGCGGCAGTTCGGTTACCGTGCGCAGTTTCCGCTCAATGGCGCGGGTGCGTATTCCGGCGTCATCGATGTCCTTGACCGCGCGTTCGAGATGTTCACGGGTTTTTTCGAGCACCGCGCCGAATTTTCCAAATTCGGTCTTGACCGCGCCGAGCAGGTTCCAGACTTCACCGGAACGCTTTTCGATGGCCAGCGTCCGGAATCCCATCTGAAGACTGTTGAGGAACGCCATGAGGTTGGCCGGGCCGACAATCGTGATATGATAATCGTGCTGAAGCCGCTCAAAAAGTCCGGGGCGGCGCAGCACCTCGGCGTACAGCCCCTCGGTGGGGACGAACATCACGGCAAAGTCGGTGGTCAGCGGCGGATTGATGTATTTGTTTTTGATGTCGCCGGCACAGCGCAGAACCGACTGCTCAAAGGAATTGGCGACTTTTTTCAACTCTTCCGGCGACTGCGCGTTGTCATAGGCGTCGAGCAGGCGCTGATAGTCTTCGACCGGGAATTTCGAGTCGATCGGCAGCAGCACCGCCGCCGTATCGGGGTCTTTCCCCGGCATTTTGATGGCGAACTCCACCCGTTCCGACGATCCGGCTTTCACC
The DNA here is from genome assembly GCA_028709805.1 of Victivallaceae bacterium. GTDB lineage: Bacteria > Verrucomicrobiota > Lentisphaeria > Victivallales > Victivallaceae > CALXXL01. Next base: position 82,278 of record JAQUTL010000003.1, on the reverse strand, counting down.
TGAGCGTTGACCACATACTGCTCCGCCGTCAAGCTCTGCTCCAAAAGATTGGCCAGCTGGATTTCTCCGAGCGTGCCGCGGGTTTTCACATTGGTCAGCACCCGTTTGAGGTCGCCCACACCGGTGGCGAGCGTCTGCATTTCGCCCAGTCCCTTCTGCACCATCTCCAGCCGCTCGCTGATCGACTTGAATGACTCCCGGAACCGTTTTTCGACCGACTCCTGAAGTTTCTCGTCCACCGTTTTGCGCATTTCCTCCAGCTTGCGGCTGTTTTCCTCCTGAAGTTTCTGAAGTTGAACGTCGAGTGTCTCCCTAATGCTTTTGAAGCTTACGGAGATTTCATTGCGGCCGATCGCCAGATTTTTTGCCAGCTCGTTCCGGTTGTCGCCCAGCTCGCCGCGCAGCGCCTGTTCCTGAAGACGCATAGTCTCCGGCAGAGCGCCGATCAGTGTTCTGATTTCGGCCAGCAGCATGGCGTCGCGGTCATTGTGTTTCGCTCTGGAGACTGCCAGCAGATTGACAATGGCGAGCACGACCAGCAGCGCAAGCAGAAAAATGATTGCAAAAAACATAATACTTCTCCCGTGTTGAAATTTTAATCTACTTCAAATCACCGCATTTTCAATCTAACGTGACCGAAATCCGAGAAAAAGTTGGCGTTTGCACTTGAAAAATTATAAATGAAGACTACATTAAGGTCTGTTCGATGTTCAGAGCGGGGAAGTAGCTCAATTGGTTAGAGTACCACCCTGTCACGGTGGATGTTGCGGGTTCGATCCCCGTCTTCCTCGCCACTCTTTTCCTCGAACGTCCGCGTAAAAAGCGGGGAAGTAGCTCAATTGGTTAGAGTACCACCCTGTCACGGTGGATGTTGCGGGTTCGATCCCCGTCTTCCTCGCCATTTTTTTATCTTTTTTTCAGCGCGGATGAATACGCCCCCGTCGGATATTTTTCCGTAAACCATTCCCGGAGCAACCGGCGATTCGGCCATCCGCGGCGTAAATATCGCCCGGGGCACCGATGATGAAGCAAAAAGCAGAATGCCGATTCAATAGCCGAAACGACCGGACAGCATGCAAAAAATTTTCTCAATTAAATTATTGTGGGAATAGGTCATCGGGTACGGTCCTTCTGGAAAATAAAGCGCCAGGCGCACCAGATAAACCGCCGTCAGCAGCACGGCGGCGGCGATCCACAGCCGGTTGAATCCGGTTGTTGACAGGCGGGGACTGCGCAGATACGCCACTGCAAGAGCAAACACCGCCGACAACGGCAGCAGCAGGGGATGACTGACCAGCGACGCGTGCAGATTGCCGTGCAGCAGCGCGTTCAGCGCGTGTCCGAGGCCGCAGCCCGGACAGGGCAGTCCGGTATAAGTCCGCAGCACGCACAAGGTTCCGCTGCCCGTCCACCACACAATAAAGAGATAGACGGCGGCGACTGCCGCCGCCGCCAGAATAAACTTACTGTTTTGCCGCAACCGCATTGAGCTGACTCTGCATTATCAGCATTGCGATAAGGCTCAATCCGAACACGGCAAGGAACAGATTCACCAGTGAATTGTCAGTTGCCGCAATCCCCGCCTTCTCCTCCGCCGCCGCGATTTCTTTGGAATATTTATAAAACCAGTAATAGCAATACGGGAAACAGATTATCATCAGCAGAACGTCCAGCCCCGGATTGATCGACTGGTCTCCAAGATACTGTTTGATTTCGCATCTGGTGGTATAGGCCCAGAACAGCCAATACAAGCCACAGGTGATAACGGTGAAAATCAAGACCATTGCGACCGGGCGATGCATTACCATGGCAAACTCCTTTGGTTGGGATTCAACAACAATCTATCATCATAAATCGTTTTTTCAAGAAAAAATACAACAGCCGCAAAAAAAGCTCATACCGTCCGTCCGGGAATCACACCATCTCCATATCAGAAAAAATGTTTCACGGAACGTTTTTCATTTCCTCCGCCATTGATTTTTACCGATGAGGCGCTACCTTAGATGCAATATAAACGTTATAAGGAGATATTTCATGTATAAATCGTTGGTTGCGGCGTTATGCGCCGCGCTGCTGGCGCCGGGGATGACCGCGGCGGTGGACGCCGGCAAGTTCGTCGAGGGAGAATTTTCCAAACGATGGAGCGTTGACGGATTTCAGGTTCCGGCCGAGGCCGACAAGTCCGGGTATGTCGATCTGCTTGAGTTTGTCGACGGCAAGCCGTCGTCCGACAAACACCTGACCTGCCGCAGCACCTTCACCGCCCCGCGCGACGGACTTATGCTGCTCGGCGCCGGAGCCGACTGGTGGTTCGATATCTCAATCAACGGCGCTCCGGCGTTTTCCATTATGGACGTGGGCAACGCCGATTTTCCGATTTCGATAAACAATCAAGTCGCCGCCGTGCCGGTCAAGGCCGGGATAAATGAAATTTCCGTCACTGTTCGCTCCGGCAGCAACGGCTGCTCAATGGCGGTCGGCGCTCTGCCGTTCACGCTTGAAAACTACGCGAAAATCGACCGCCGCCAGCGGATTTCACAGTTGTTTCCGCCGTCAACCGTTGTGCTGCGCAAGCCGCTCGCCATTCGTCCGGAAACCACCGGATGCGCGCTCACGTTCGGAACCGACGGCCCGGTGCCGTCCGGCGTCGCCTGGCGTAAAAAAGACGGCGGACAATGGAACACCGCATGGGAGCTGCTTCACGGCCAGGTCGCCGCAAACCGCACCGACCACCTGATTGAAGTGGAAGGCCTCGCCCCGGACACCGAATACGAGCTGCGCGTCACAATGGTCGATCAGGACAGCTGGACCGAGGTCGCCGACGCGGAGACTTTCACCGTCAAAACGCTCCCGGCCGCCGGCAACGACCTCCGCTTCTTCGCCACCGGAGACACCCAGTTCAACTCCCGCGAACTCCAACCGATGCTCGGCGGCTTCGTAAAGAACTGCAACATTTCCTCCTGCGATTTTATCATTCACCTCGGCGACCTCGACAACCGCTTTTCCTATCAGGAGCTGAGCGACGCGCTTGATCCGCTCTCCCGCTTCAACTCGCGCCTGATTCCGGTGGTGCAGGCGCGCGGCAACCACGAGTACCGCGGCATCGAACGCTCCGACTTCGCCAAGTTTTTCGTTCCGGACAACCGCCTGACCTATTACGCATTCTCCGCCGGCGACGCGTTCATTATCGTCCTCGACTCCGGCGAGGACTCCGGTCGGGAAGCCGGCAACAGTTACGCCTTCAATTTTCCGGAACAGATGCTGGCCGACGAAAAAGCATGGCTGGCCGGAGTGATCGAATCTCAGGAGTTCAAAAACGCCAAGTTCCGCATCGTGCTCAGTCACGGCGCGCCGGAAGACGGCGGCAACTGGCTGATGGCCGACACCATGCGCGAGATGACCGACGGCTTTTTTACCGGTAAAACACCCAAGGCCCGCATTCATCTGTGGCTGTCCGGCCATATTCACCGCTATCTGCGCACCATCCCCGGTGCGGCGGCTTTCCTTTCGCCAGACGACACCGGAGCCAGTCAGCTGTCGCCGGTCGATCGCCCGTACACAATCGCGTCGGTGAGCGGCCCCGGCCGCGCCATCGCCCTCTCCGGCTTCAACGTCACGGTCTCCGGTGACAAACTCAAGGTCGAGGCGGTAACACCGGACGGCGAACTGCTCGACGCTTTCACCGTCCACCCCGACGGCTCGGTGGATTCCCGTCCCGGTCCGCGCCTCCGTCTCTTCGGCCCCGGCGCGGCTGAAAAATAAGAATCCGGACTTTTGATTGACCGGGCGGCGGAGCTTTTCCGCCGCCTTTTTTATGCCGCCCCCCTGATCTGACGCACAAAAAAACGGCGCTCCCGTTCCCGGGAGCGCCGCAGCGTAAACGCACTGATTCAGCCGTGAACCGCCGGAGCCGCCGCCATATCCGCATTGCGGACGAGACGGCATTCCGGCCGTTCCAGATGAATTACATCATGCCCATTCCGCCCATGCCGCCCATGCCGCCGGCCGGAGCGGCCGGTTCTTTTTCTTCCTTGATGTCGGTAATCAGGCACTCGGTGGTCAGGAGCAGACCGGAGATGCTGGCGGCGTTCTGCAGAGCGCTGCGGGTCACCTTGGTCGGGTCCAGAATACCGGACTTCATCATATCGACATACTCGCCGTTGGCGGCGTCAAAACCATTGTCGCCGTCCAGACTCTTGACCTTCTGGACAACCACGCTGCCCTCATAACCGCCGTTGGCGGCGATCTGACGCAGCGGTTCCTCAATGGCGCGGCCGATAATCGCGGCGCCGATAGCCTCGTCGCCGGAAAGTTTCAGCGACTCAAGCGCCTTGGCGGCGCGCAGCAGCGCCACACCGCCGCCGGCGACCACGCCTTCCTCAACCGCGGCGCGGGTGGCATGCAGAGCGTCCTCGACGCGGGCCTTCTTCTCGCGCATTTCAGTCTCGGTGGCGGCGCCGACATGGATGACCGCAACGCCGCCGGCCAGCTTGGCCAGCCGCTCCTGAAGCTTTTCACGGTCATAGTCGCTGGTGGTGTCCTCGATCTCATGACGGATCTGAGACACGCGTCCGGCGATGGCGCTCTGCTTTCCGGCGCCTTCGACGATGGTGGTGGACTCCTTGTCAATGGTGACGCGCTTGGCCTTGCCGAGCTGTTCAAGCGTCACGTTCTCAAGCTTGATGCCAAGGTCTTCGGAAATGCAGGTGCCGCCGGTAAGAACCGCGATATCCTGCAGCATGGCCTTGCGGCGGTCGCCAAAGCCGGGAGCCTTGACGGCGCAGACGTTCAGAATGCCGCGAATCTTGTTGAGCACCAGCGTGGCCAGCGCTTCGCCGTCAACGTCTTCCGCGACGATGAGCAGCGGCTTGCCTTCCTTGGCCACCATCTGCAGCAGCGGAAGCATATCGTTGAGATTGCTGATCTTCTTCTCGTTGATGAGGATATAGCAGTCCTCAAGCACGGCGGTCATCGCCTCGGTGTCGGTCACAAAATACGGAGAAAGGTAGCCCTTGTCGAACTGCATGCCTTCGACCACGTCAAGCGTGGTGTCGAGGGTCTTGCCCTCTTCGACCGTGATCGTGCCGTCCTTGCCGACCTTGTCCATCGCCTTTGAAATGATGTCGCCCACGTCGGCGTCGCCGTTGGCGGAGATGGTGGCGACCTGCGCAACCTGAGCGCGGTCGCTGACGTCGCGGCTGATCTTCTTCAGCGCGCCGACCATGGCCTCAACCGCCTTGTCAATGCCGCGCTTCAGCTCCATCGGATTGGCGCCGGCGGTGACGTTTTTGAGTCCTTCACGGTAGATGGCCTCGGCCAGAACGGTCGCGGTGGTGGTGCCGTCGCCGGCGATGTCGCTGGTCTTGCTGGCGACTTCCTTTACCATCTGGGCGCCCATGTTGGCGTACGGACAGGGCAGTTCGATCTCCTTGGCGACGGAGACGCCGTCCTTGGTGATCGCCGGCGAACCGTACTTTTTATCCAGCACAACGTTGCGTCCCTTCGGGCCGAGGGTGGCCTTGACCGCCTTGCTGAGAATGGTTACACCGTCAAGAATCGAACGGCGGGCTTCTTCGGAAAAAATAAGCTGCTTAGCCATAATATATCAACTCCTTAAAAAAATTTATCTTTCAGTTTTCAGTTTTGCGGACCGGCCGTTAGCCGATGATCGCCAGAATGTCGTCCTGACCGATGACTTTGTACTCTTTTCCGTCATATTTCACTTCCGTCCCGCCGTAACGGCTGGTCAGAACAATATCGCCTTCCTTGACGTCAAACGGGATCTTGCTGCCCTTGTCATCAAGTTTTCCGGTTCCCAACGCGATGACCTTGTATTCCTGCGGCTTCTCTTTAGCGGTGTCCGGAATAAAAATTCCGCCGCGAACCTGATCGGCCGACTCCACGATCTCAAGCAACACGCGATCGCCAAGCGGTTTGACATTGACTTTTGACATTTGTGACTCTCCTTGTTTTACCTTGTTTAAGTTGAAAAATTTGTAAAAAATTAAAAACATCCGGGTTCCGCCGCCGCGCCGGATTTCTCCTGCGCGGCACCGGAAACCTTGAACGACAACGGACTACTTGTCGTCAACCACTTCAGCATCGACGATGTTGTCGTCATCGCCGCCGCTGCTTCCGGCGGACTGCTGCTGCTGTTGCTGCTGCTGATCCTGACCGGCGCCCGGCTGCTGCTGCTGTTGCTGCTGACTGTATATCTCCTGACCGAACTTCATGAGCTTTTCCTCAAGATCCTTCATCGTGGTCTTCATGGCCTCGGTGTCATCGGCCTCAAGCTCCTTTTTCAGCTTGGCGATGCCGGCTTCCACCGGCGCCTTGACCTCGGCGGAGAGCTTGTCGCCGAACTCCTTCAGCTGCTTCTCGACCTGATAGACCATGCTGTCGGCCTGATTCTTGACTTCAATCTTCTCCTTGGCCGCCTTGTCCTGATCGGCATGGGCCTTGGCGTCATTCACCATGCGGTCGATCTCCTGATCGTTAAGTCCGGAGTTCGCGGTGATGGTGATCTTCTGCTCCTTGCCGGTGCCGCGATCCTTCGCGGTAACGTGCAGGATGCCGTTCGCGTCGATATCAAAAGTAACTTCGATCTGCGGCACGCCGCGCGGCGCCGGAGCGATACCGTCAAGCCGGAAGTTGCCGATGGTCTTGTTGTCCGAGGACATTTCGCGCTCGCCCTGCAGAATATGTATATCCACCGAGGGCTGATTGTCTGCCGCGGTGCTGAACACCTGACTCTTGCGGGCCGGGATGGTCGTATTGCGGTCGATCACCCGGGTGAACACGCCGCCGAGCGTCTCGATGCCGAGCGACAGCGGAGTCACGTCCAGCAGCACCACGTCGTTCACTTCGCCGCCGAGCACACCGCCCTGAATGGCGGCGCCGCAGGCCACGACTTCGTCCGGGTTCACGCCTTTGTGAGGCTCTTTGCCGAATATCTGCTTGGCCTCTTCCTGAACCTTGGGCATACGGGTCATACCGCCGACCATGATGACTTCCTTGATCGCGTCCAGACCGATGCCGGCGTCGCGCAGACAGTTGCGGCACGGAATCTCGGTGCGGCGGACCAGATCGTCAACCTGCTTCTCAAGCTCGGAGCGGGTCAGCGTGATGTTCATATGCAGCGGACCGTCGGCATTCATGGTGATGAACGGCAGGTTCACTTCGGTGCTCATTGAGCTGGAAAGCTCGCATTTTGCCTTTTCAGCGGCTTCCTTCAAGCGCTGCAACGCCTGAGAATCCTTACGCAGATCAACGCCGTGCTCCTGTTTGAAAGTGTCGGCCAGAAAATCAATGATCTTCTGGTCGAAGTCGTCGCCGCCCAGATGGGTGTCGCCGTTGGTGCTCTTCACCTCGAACACGCCGTCGCCGATCTCCAGAACGGAAATATCGAACGTACCGCCGCCGAGGTCGTACACCGCAACGGTTTCTTCCGACTTGTTCTCCAGACCGTAGGCCAGCGCCGCCGCGGTCGGTTCGTTCACGATGCGCAGGACTTCGAGTCCGGCGATCTTGCCGGCGTCCTTGGTGGCCTGACGCTGACTGTCATTGAAATAGGCCGGCACGGTAATGACCGCCTGTTTGATCTCTTCGCCCAGATACGCTTCCGCGTCGGTTTTCAATTTCTGAAGGATCATCGCGGAAATTTCCGGCGGAGAATAGAGATGATCGCCGATCTTGATGTGGGCGTCGCCATTCTTGGCCTCCACGATTTCAAACGGCACGCCGGAACGTTCGCCGGACACTTCGGCGAAACGGCGCCCCATGAAACGCTTCACGGAAAACACCGTGTTCTTCGGATTGGTCACCGCCTGACGTTTGGCCAGCTGACCGACCAGACGCTCGCCGGTCTTGGTGAAAGCCACCACACTCGGAGTAGTCCGGTTGCCTTCGGCATTCGGAATAACTTTGGCTTCCCCGTGATCCATCACCGCCATGCAACTGTTGGTGGTACCCAGGTCAATACCTAAAATCTTGCTCATAATTGCTGTCTCCTTGTTGTTTGTTTTTATTTCAACGACAAAAGACAAGCAATCGGCGTGCCAACTTTTCATTTTGAGCTTGCGGCAACTTCAGCGTCTCCTGACGCCGCATCACAGTGTGCCATATTGCGCCAAACTGTGCCGCAAATGTGTCAGAACAGCCGGCCCAGCAGATATGGCAGCGCGTATTCCGTCCGCAATATCCGCGGCCCCAGCGAGATAAGCTCTCCGCCGAGCGACTTCAGCAGCCCGGCCTCGTAATCGGTAAACCCGCCCTCCGGCCCAAGGCAGACAACCGCCGGCACACCGCCAAGCGGCGACGCGGCAACGCTTTCCGCCGAAGGATGGCACACCAGCAGCCGTTTTCCAACGGCAAGACCGGGCAGCACATCCTCGGCGAACGGTTTGAAAAAACGGTGAAAGGAAACGCTCCACGGCACGGTGTCCACCGCCTGCGCCAGCGCTTCCAGCATAAGGCCGCGCAGAAATCCGGGTTCAAGAAACGGGCTTTGCCAGTAGCTTTTGTCCACCTTGAACGCGCCGAAGAAATGAATTTCCTTCACGCCGGAGGTTCCGGCGCACAGCAGCAGTTTGCGGAAAGTCTTGGGCCGGGGCAGCGCGGCAGCCAGCACTATCGGCAGCGGCTCCGGGGGGGGAACGGATTCACCATCCGCGCCGTCAACCGCCAATTCCACGCCGCCGTCGCGATACGATCTGATCGCGGCCGACCGCAGTCCGCCGCAAAGCATGCCGACCCGGCAGCGGTCGCCGGGCTGTTTCTTCAATACATTAATCATATGTCCGGCGCGCGGCCCGGCAATAAACGCCAGCCCCGGCGCAAAAAAGTCGCCGTCATCCAACAGTATCACATTCATTTAATTTGACTATTTCCTTTTAAACACCCTGCGCAGCACTTCGCCGCAACGTCCGCAGTGAGTGCAGTTTACGGCGCAGATTCCGGCAACGCCGCTTTCAGCCCAGTCGGATGGGAATGACTTGTTGTCCACGCTGAAGAATGGAAAGAACGGCCGGGGATCGACAATTTTCGCCAGATCGCCGTCGTAATCGCCCGAAGCATAAGCCTTGAGTATCGGCTCCGGATCGTGCACCTTGCGGGTGGAAAGCTTGAAAACCGAGGCGTAGGGAGTGAACAGTTCGATGTCTTCCGGCCTGATCCAGGTGGCGCGCAAAAATTCCTCATACTTGCCGGCGCCGTAGATGTTGTCGCAGAAAATCGGCGAAAAATTCAGACGACGCCCCTCGTCGAACGGCATGACGTCATGGGAAAGGATGGTCTCATGCATCGTCTGGCCGGGACAGTTGCGCAGGCAGCCGGAGTTGGCCAGCATGCAAAGTTTCTTGCCGTGACCGTCGGCCCACTTGCGAAACAGTTTCAGGGTTGGAAAATCACGCTGGACGTCGCGGCCGATGTAGAATGAATCGAACAGCGGCGCGATATAGTCGAGCGCCAGCGTGGATGTCAACCGCATGTTGACCGAGGCCCTCACCTCGATCTTCGGAAAATCCATCTTCAGGACTCGCCCGACAAACGGCAATGTGGTGGTGACGATGTCCGGCATCAACCCGAGCGAGTCAAGGTCCCGCAGCGCGGCGACGATCTCGGAATGCATCCCCGTGGTCGCGGTCTTTTCGCCGTAACAGGTGCCGTTGATCAGCAAATCGAGCGCCAGACCGTGGTCGCGGCACCAGCGCAAATCGTCCGTCAACTGTTCACGCATCTCGCCCATATCTCCGGTGAAGCCGCGGGCGTTGACAATGCCGGGCCACGGGAAATACACTTCACATAACGCGTCCAGATATTTTTCAGTCACTTTGATGAAATCGCGGCTGACCGTCGCGGTCTCCTTTGTCTTTATCGGATTGAAATATCCGACGGCGAAAACCCTGCGCTTCCCGTTCCCCATGTCCGGACCCCGTTCCTTTCCAGATTAGAAGTCGTGCATTTTTTTCGATCTTGCGAAATATACAACCGCAAAACAAAAAACGCAAACAACAAAAAAGACGGTTTGCGGCAAAACGTCTTGACCGCCGTGTCCAAGCGTAGTATATTACTTCCATAACATTGCAAATCATATAGAAAGCGCAGCACAGAAAATGTCTCTCTCCGAACGCTTCGACGCCTACGCCGGAACCTTTGTCTCCGGTACCGATGCCGAACTTGACCGCAACATAGAGCTGAAACGCGCCCACTCGTTCCGGGTGACGTCGCTGGCCGACCGGCTCGCCGCCGCCGAAGGGTTCCGCCCCGACCTTCAGCAGACCGTCCACTTCGCCGCCATGCTGCACGACTGCGCCCGCTTTGAGCAGTTCCGCCGGTTCCGCACCTTCCGCGACGCCGACAGCTTCAACCACGGTCTAACCGGAGCCGAACTGGCCGGCAAACTCGGATTCCTCGACGGCCTCGCCCCGGAACAACGCCGCGCCGCAACGGACGCGATCGCCTTCCACAATGCGCGCACAATCCCCGACCAACTCGAAGGCGACTCGCTGATCTGTGTCAACGCCGTCCGCGACGCCGACAAACTCGACATCATCGCATTGCTGATCGACTATCACCTGAAACACCTCGACGATCCCGCCGTCACGCTTGGCCTGTCCACCGCGCGCCGGCTGTCCGCTCCGGTGCTGAACGCCGCTCTGAACGGCGCCACCCCGAATTACGGCGACCTGAAAACCATTTACGATTTCGCCGCCGCCCGAATAGCCTGGTTCAGCGACCTCAATTTTTCATGGAGCCGCCGCCGCTACCTCGAACGCCGGTTCGACAAAACTATTTTCGACCTTCTTGACGGGGTGCCGGACAGCGACCGACTCCGCGAATCATTCTACAACGCCGCCGCCCCGTGGCGGCAAAACGACACAACAAAGGATTTTTGACATGTCGGACAAACCGGATTGCGTAATCGTGCTGGCGGCGGGAAAAGGCTCGCGGATGGGGTCGGAAAGCCGTCACAAAGTATGTTTTGAAATCGACGGTGTGCCGGCGGTGGTCCGGGCGCTGGACGTATACAGAAAATGCGGAATCGCTCAAAATCTGGTGGTGGTCGGCTCGCTGGCCGGACAGGTGGTCGAGACCGTCGGCCGCCGTTTTCCCAACACGGTTTTTGCCTATCAGAGCATCCAGAACGGCACCGCCGGAGCGGTGCGCGCGGCGCTGGCCGCAACCCCGGACATGCCGCCGGACGCCGAGCTGCTGATCGTGGCCGGAGACCGGCTGATCGACCCGGCGGTGCTTGAACAGCTGTTCGATCTTTACAACAGCGGGAAATGCGATCTGGCCATGCTGTCGCTGCCGACCGTGCCGGGCAGCGGAGCCGGCCGACTGGCCGCCGCGCCGGACGGCCGCGTCGCCGCGATACTCGAAATGGCCGACGTCCGTAAAAAAAAGACCATCCGCGCAATCCGCGCCGCGGCACAGAAGAACGGCAGCGTCGACCGCGAAGCCATCCGGACAATCGCCGCGGAAATATTTTCCTCCGACGAAGCGAAATGCCGCCGGGCGCTCGGAGCGGTGTTCGACACCGGAAAAACGCTGGGCAGTGATGAACTTCGCCGCGAATGGCCGCCGGAATCCGAAAAATTCCGGATCGCGATGCCGGACGGGTCGTCCGCGGAATATACGCCGGAGGAGGTGGAGAAATTCCCGTACAGCAACACCTCTGTCTACATCACCCGGCGACGCCATCTCGAACTGGCGCTCACAAAACTCGACACCGGCAACGCGCAGCAGGAGGAATATCTTTCCGACATCGCCGCCATCCTCAACCGCGAGCTCCCGGCCGCCGTGATCCGCCGGCTGGCGGTCAATGATCCGGACAAAGTGCTCGGCTTCAACAATCCGCGCGAACTCATGGAGGTCGCCGCGGCGGTCCGGCGGCAGAGCAGCGGGGAACCGGTCAGGATTGATTCCGGCGCGTTCATCCCGGCCGGAGAATACGCCGCGAAAATAACGGAAGCCGCCGCCGGCAAAGACGTTCCGGTGCTAACCCCGGAACTCGCCACGCTCTATGGCGAAGACAAAAACTGGACGGCGGAACATCTTAAACTTTATCTGCCGCTGCTGGAACTCGCGGTGAAGGAGCTTGGCCCGGACGCTCCGCTGGCGCTGATCCGCGCTCCGGGACGGGTCAATGTGATGGGCCGTCATGTCGATCATCAGGGTGGAAACTGCAATCTGATGACCATTAATTTTGAAACGCTGATGGCGGTCTCACCGCGCAATGACGACACGGTGCGGCTGGTTCATGTTGACAAAGAAAAATTCAGCCCCTGCGAATTTTCGATCTCCGCCATGCTCAAGGAACTTCCGTGGGAGGACTGGCAGAGCGTGGTGGACAGCCGCGAACTGAAAAATCTGATCGGAGAATACGGTGTTGACTGGTCGCATTATGTTAAGGCGGCGGTGCTGCGGCTCCAGAAGAAATTCAACAGCCGTCCGCTGCGCGGCATGAACCTGTTCGTGACCGGCAACATACCGATGGCGGCCGGATTGAGTTCGTCGTCAAGTCTGGTTGTCGGCGCGGCCGAGGCGGTGACGGCGGTCAATGCGCTGGACACCTTTCCGGCCCAGCTGGTGACGCTGTGCGGCGAAGGGGAGTGGTTCGTCGGAACCCGCGGCGGCGCGGCCGACCACGCGGCGGTGAAACTCGGAGCGAAGGGAAAAGTCATCAAGGTCGGCTTTTTCGACTTCAAGGTCGAGGATTCCTTCGACTTTCCCGAAGACTGCGTGATGGCGCTCTGCGACTCCGGCATCAAAGCGCGCAAGGCCGCAGGCGTCCGCGACCAGTTCAACCTGAAGGTCTGCTGCTACAAACTTGGTTTTCTGCTGCTGCTCAAACAGTTTCCCCGCTACCGCGGCTTGCTGAGCCATCTGCGCGACGTGAACTGCGACAATCTCGCCATTCCGCCGGCCGGAATCTACCGGATGCTGCTCCGTCTTCCGGAATATTCGACCCGGCCGGAACTGGAAAGTCTGCTTGGCGATAAACTTGACCGGCTGTGGGCCACCCACGCCGAACCGGCCGACCGGCGTTATCCGATCCGCCCGGTGGTGATGTACGGACTGGCCGAATGCGCCCGCAGCAAAAAATACGCCGCGCTGGTAAAGGCGGGCGACCTCGACGCCATCGGCCGGCTGATGCGCGCCTCGCACGACGGCGACCGGGTGGCTAAACTCGGAGCCGACGGCAAAATGCACCCGTATTTCTCTCCCTGCGGCAATGACCGTCTGCTGGATTTGATCGACGCGCTTGCCTCCGGCGATCCCGCCGCCGTCACCGCCGCCCAACTGGAGTTTCAACCCGGCGGCTACCGGTGCAGTCTGCCGGAAATCGATATGATGACGGATATCGCCAACGCGGTTCCCGGCGTCATCGGCTCCCAGCTTGCCGGAGCCGGACTCGGCGGCTGCATGATGGTGCTTACCCGCAAAAACGCGGCGGATGCGCTGTTCGACGCCATGAACAAACGCTATTACGCACCGCGCGGCGCAGCGCCGGCCATTCTGTTCTGCCGCCCGATCGCCGGAGCCGGAATGCTGAAGGTGCGCTGACCGGCACAACATTAAAAACCGCTTTTTTACGCGGAAGAATTTGGATTTGACCGCTTCACGGTGTAGATTTTGTTGATGCAACGACATGAAAGGAAAATAACAAATGCGTAAATATCTTGCTCTTTTCGCCGCACTCCTCTGTTTGGGCTGCGCCAGGGAGATTGTGGTGCCGGAGGTCATGCAGCAGCCGGTGGACGGCAAACTCTATCTGCGAACCAATCTGTGGTTTGAAAATCCGGCCGCGATCAGCTGCGTCAACTATCAGACCGGCCGGATTCTGCCCATCGGCACCGCGGTGGTTCCGGTGCGCGCCACCGAGCGCACCGTTGTGTTCAGGGACGAGCGCGGAGTGGAATACACCGTCGAGTTCGATCCGGAAACCATGATGATCCCGATGCAGGAGTACCTGAAACGGATATTCACGCTGCTGCCGCCGGACGTGCTGCTCAAAGATGTGAAGCCGGAAAGTCTGGAACGGATTCAACACGCCTCCGTCGCGCCGGGGATGACCCGCGAAGAGGTGATTTTTTCGTTCGGCTATCCGGTGCCGGGCAGAACGCCGGAGCTTTCCGGGTCGAGCTACCTCTATTATCAGTCGCCCGACCGGACATTCCGGGTGGTGTTCAAGGGCGACGAAGTCCGCAGCATCGTCGCGCCGCAGAACTGATCCGCCGCGGGGCGTAATATGAAAAAAACCATCATAGTGACCGGCGGCGGCGGGTTTCTCGGCTCTCACCTCTGCGACCGGCTGATCGCCGGCGGAAACGACGTGATCTGCGTGGACAACTTCTACACCGGAACCAAACGCAATATCGAGCACCTGTGGGGAAATCCGGCTTTTGAACTGATCCGCCATGACATCACCCATCCGCTGCTGCTTGAGGCCGACGCGATATACAATCTGGCCTGTCCGGCCTCGCCTATCCATTATCAGAACAATCCGGTGGCCACGGTGCAGACCTGTGTGGTCGGCGCGCTGAACATGCTCGGTCTGGCAAAACGCCTGAACGTGCCGATTCTTCAGGCCTCCACCAGCGAAGTCTACGGCGACCCGATGGTGCATCCGCAGACCGAGGACTATCGCGGCAACGTCAACTGCATCGGTCCGCGCAGCTGCTACGACGAGGGAAAACGCTGCGCCGAAACCCTGTTTTTCGACTATCACCGCGAGTGGAAGGTCCCGATCAAGGTCGTGCGGATATTCAACACCTACGGCAGCCGGATGCGGCCGGATGACGGGCGTGTGGTCAGCAACTTCATCGTTCAGGCGCTGAAAAACCGGCCGATCACCATTTACGGAAGCGGACAGCAGACCAGAAGTTTCTGCTATGTGGACGATCTGATCGACGGCATGGTCCGAATGATGAACACGCCGGCCGAAGTTACCGGACCGGTCAACCTCGGCAATCCGGTGGAGTTCACGATGCTGGAACTTGCCGGCGCAATTCTTGAAATAACCGGCTCGTCAAGCAAACTGGTGTTCGCGCCGCTGCCGGAAGACGATCCGATCCAGCGCAGACCGGATATTTCACTGGCGGAAAAGACACTCGGGTGGAGTCCGTCCACCAAATTGCGCGACGGACTGATCAAGACCGTCGAATACTTCAAAACCATTATCTGAGCCGTAAAAAATGAGTTGTTCAGCCGCCACATTTTCCGCCGCGGAGATATTGAACGTCACCGGAGGCGAAACCATCAACCGGATCGAACCGGACGGCGAATACGCCGTCGCCACCGACAACCGGATCGATTGCTCCAACGCCGTTTTCATCGCGATCAAGGGCGAATTGTTCGATCCGCACGACAGTCTCGACCGCGCGGTCGAACACGGCGCCGCCGCGCTGCTGATCGAAAAACGGGCGGCCGGCCGCGTCCGGCCGGAATGGCGAATCCCGGTCATCGCGGTGGATGACACGCTGCGCGCCTACTGGCAGCTGGCGCACTTTCACCGCATGCGCTTTCCGCAGCTTAAAGTCGCGGCGCTGACCGGCAGCGTGGGCAAGACCAGCGTCAAGGAGATGACCCGCGCGATCTGCGCCGCCGCCTGTGCCGATCCGGACCGCGAAGTCCTGGCCACCGTTGGCAACACCAACAACCATTTCGGCGTTCCGGCCAATCTGCTCAGGCTTACGCCGCTCCACCGTTATGCGATAATCGAAATAGGAACCAGTTCGCCGGGTGAGATCGCCCCGCTGACGGCGATGACGGCGCCAAACACGGCGGCGGTAAACTCCATTGCCGCCTGCCACCTTGAAAAGCTCGGTTCGCTTGACGGCGTGGCCGAGGAAAAAGGTTCGATCTTCACCGCGCTGCCATCGGACGGAACGGCGGTGTTCCCGGCCGACTGTCACGGCGCTGACATTCTGAAAAAATACGCGGCAGACCGCAAAACGCTGCGGTTCGGAGAAAAAGGCGACGTCACCGGCCGTTATCTTGGCGGAAATCTCACCGGCAGCGCGATCGAACTGGAATGGCGCGACGGAGAAAAATTTCATATCGACTGGACGCTTTCCGGCCCGCATCAGGCCGCCAACGCCGGCTGCGCCGCCGCCCTCGGCTCGGCGCTCGGCATCGACAGAGCCGCGATCGCCAAAGGACTTTCCGCCGCCCGGCTGCCCGGCATGCGGATGCTGGTGCGCCGCTTCAACGGCGCCGACTGGGTGGTGGACGCCTACAACGCCAATCCGGAAAGCATGGCCGCCGCGCTGGAATGGCTGAGCGGATTCACGCTTCCGGAAAAATTTCTGGCGGTGCTCGGAGACATGCGCGAACTCGGAAACTTTGAAGCGGCCGGCCATCTCGGGGTATTGAAAAAACTGGCGGAAAGATTTCCCGGCTCCGCCGCGGTGCTGGTCGGCGAACACATGGCCGCCGCCGCCGCGCAGATTCCACTGAAAGACAAAGCGGCATGGCGGACGTTCAACACCGCCGCCGCGGCAAAAGACGCGGTGGCGGAAATGGCGGAGGCAGGATTCACCGTGCTGATCAAGGCGTCACGCGGGACAGCGCTGGAAAAAGCGCTTCCGGAGGAGGTGATTGCAGAATGAAAGAAGATTTTACAACGCGCATCGCGGAACTTGAAAAGCTGATCGACCGGTCGCATCATACGGTGATCTTCACCGGAGCTGGAATTTCGACGCTGTCGGGGATACCGGACTTCCGCAGTCCGAACGGCGTTTATTCGGAGAAGTGGCACGGACTGGACGTTGAGGAGGTGCTGTCCATCGACTTTTTCCGGCTTCATCCGGAAATTTTCTATGAATGGGCAAAGCCTTTCGTCTATTCGCTGGAAAAATATCAGCCCAACGTTGTTCACCGGGTGGCCGCCCGTCTGGAGGCACTTGGACTCTGCCATGGGGTCTACACGCAGAACATCGACCAACTGCACCAGCGCGCCGGAAGCCGGCGGGTGTTTGAGCTGCACGGCAGCGCGGCCAGCTACCATTGTCTGAACTGCCGCCGAAAATTCAAAGACACCGCGGTCGACCCGATTGTCAAGCGCGGCGACGTTCCGAAATGCCCGAACTGCGGCGGTCTGCTGAAGCCGGACATCGTGTTCTACGGCGAATCGCTTGACGCCGAAATGCTCGAAACCGCCGACATGGAACTGCGCCGCACCGAGTTGCTGCTGGTTTTGGGCAGCAGCCTGACCGTTTATCCGGCCGCCGCCATGCCGGAAATCGCCGCGCGCTCCGGCGGCAAAGTGGTGATCGTCAACGCCCAGCCGACCGGTCTGGACCGGCTGGCAACACTGCGGTTCGACGACCTTGAGCTGGTGTTCAACGCGCTTGAGACCCGTTACGGAAAGAATTAAACTATGGCCGGCGAAGAATTTTTTCTGATCGGCCGACGGCCGATAACCGACGCGGAGGCGACATGCAGCCGGATATTTCTCGACTTCGACGGCGCCCATCCGCGTCCGGTGGTTTACAGCACCGCGCCAAGCGAAGCCAAACTGAACGCCGACAGCATTGAACGCATTCTGTCCACCTTGAACGAAGTTTTTTTCGAACGGCAGATCAAATTTGTAGCCGACCAGCCGGACGGCGGAAACTATTCCACGATTTTTGTGAACGACCCGCCGTCCGAACCGTCGCCCGCCCCCGGCGAAGCGGTGGATATAACCGCCGAGGAGGTCACACCGGACAACGGAACGCCGAACGAAAAAAATGATTTTGAACAGCGGCTGATCGATGCCATCGCCGCCGAAGCCGAACGCCTGATCCGCGAAAAGAAGAACCGGTGAGAACCCGGCCCTCCCCCCGCCGCTGAACATTCCGAGCCATTCATTCCGCCCCGTCGGAAACGCTTGAAGCAACTCATTTTTTGCATTTGCGCTTTTTTCGTGTATATTATTTGGCATTATGAAAAACTGCAAAAATTATGTCGAAATCATGGACACCACACTCCGGGACGGCGAACAGACCCCCGGCGTGGCGTTCACCCCGGCCGAAAAACTCCATCTGGCCCGCCTGCTGCTGACCCATGTCAAAGCCGACCGGCTGGAAATCGGCTCCGCCCGCGTTTCAGAGGGCGAACACGAGGGCGTCAAGGCGATAATCGAATGGGCGGAACACCGCGGATTACTCGACAAGATCGAGATTCTCGGGTTCGTCGACAACGGCAAGTCGATAGACTGGATCGCCAACTGCGGCGGCAAAACGATCAACCTGCTGTGCAAAGGCTCGGAACGGCACTGCCGCGTCCAGCTCGGCAAAACGCCGCAGCAGCACTGCGCCGACGCGGTGCGGAACATCGGAATTGCCGCCGACCGCGGATTGACCGTCAACGTCTATCTTGAAGACTGCTTCAACGGCATTCGCGACAATTTCGGCTATGTCTACAACTTTATCAGCGAACTGGAGCAAACCGGAAAGGTGATGCGCTACATGCTGCCGGACACTCTCGGAAGTTCGTCGCCGGACGAGGTCGGCCGCGGCATCGAATGGCTGCTCAACGCATTCCCGGACGCCAGATTCGATTTTCACGGCCACAACGACTACGGCATGGTCACCGCCAACAGTCTGGCGGCGGTCATCGCCGGAGCCTCCGGCGTCCACACCACCATCAACGGACTCGGCGAACGCACCGGCAACCAGCCGCTGGCGCAGATCGTGGTTGCCATCCGCGACATGACCGGCAGAAAAACCGGAATCGCGGAGAAACAGCTTCAATACGCTTCAAGCGTGGTTCAGAACCTGTCCGGCAAACGCTGCGCGTGGAACATGCCGGTGGTCGGCTCGGACGTGTTCACCCAAACCTGCGGCGTCCATGCCGACGGCGACAAAAAAGGCAATCTTTACGCCAATCTCCTGCTGCCGGAACGCTTCGGACGCACCCGCAACTACGCGCTCGGAAAACTGGCGGGCAAGTCGTCGATCGACAAAAACCTCGAAGAACTCGGTCTGGAACTCGACGAAGAGACCAGAAGCAAAGTGCTGGCTGAAGTCGTCCGCCTCGGCGACCGCAAAAAAACCGTGGCGGCCGGCGATCTGCCGTTCATCATCTCCAGCGTGCTGCGCACTCCGCTGGCATCGCATATCAAGGTGGAGAGCTACAGCGTCACCACGAAGAACGGCCAGCCGCCCCGCGCCGAGATCGCCATCAGCTTTGCCGGCGAACCGCCGATCGAAGCGGCGGCCACCGGAGACGGCGGCTATGACGCCGTGGTGAAAGCCATGAAGAAAGCGCTGCGCGACCGCGACCTTAAATGGCCGAAACTGCTCGACTACGAAGTGCGCATTCCCCCCGGCGGCAAAACCGACGCATTGGTGGAGGTGTCCATTCTGTGGGAAAATCCGCACGTCGAGGGGGCAACGCTGCGCACCATCGGGGTTGACTCCGACCAGCTGGTGGCCGCGATCACCGCAACTGAAAAAATGCTGAACCAACTGATAAAGTGAACATTCCCGATGCGGGCAATTCTTGAGAGGCTCGAACAATATTTTCTGCCGTTTATCCTGGGGCGCCCCCAGGCGAGAAAACGCGACGTCGCAATCACCGCGCTGCTGTTTGTGGCCTCCCGATTCTACCGGATGGTGACACAGTTCCGCATCTGGCTGTACGACCGCCGCTTTTTCCGCTATCACGCGCTCGGCTGTCTGGTGGTGAGCATCGGCAACCTGACCTGCGGCGGCACCGGCAAAACCCCGGTGGTGGAGGTGTTCGCCAGGTCACTCAACCAGAAGGGCCGGCGGGTGGCAATACTCTCGCGCGGGTACCGCAGCAAAAAACGCTCACTCTATGAGCGGCTGATGGCCAAGGCCGGCAAACTGGAGGAGGACCCGCCGAAAATCGTCTCCGACGGTGAACGGGTTCTGCTCAATTCCGAGTACGCCGGCGACGAACCGTTCATGCTCGCCAGCAACCTGCCAGGCGTGGTGGTTCTGGTGGACAAAGACCGGGTGAAGTCCGGACGCTACGCCATCGACAAATTCCAGACCGACACGCTGATCCTCGACGACGGCTTCCAGTATCTGCGGCTGCGCCCCCATATCAACATCGTGCTGGTGGACTCCACCACTCCGTTCGGCAACCACCACGTTCTGCCGCGGGGCATTTTGCGCGAACCGATCAAAAACATCCGCCGCGCCGACTATGTGTTTCTGACCAAAAGCGGCGGAGGACACCGCAACGAACATCTTAAGCGCTTCGTCCGCCGCCACAACCGCCGCGCCGAAATCATCGAATGCTGCCACATGCCGCAATATCTGGCTGACGTGCACAATCCGGCGAAACGCCGCGAACTGTCATTTCTCGCCGGCAAAAAAATCGCCGCCATTTCCGGCATCGCCAATCCGGAAAGCTTTGAGCGTTTTCTGGAGGAACTCGGCGGCAGGGTAGTCTATACCGAGCATTTTGTCGACCACCACCGCTACAGCGTTCAGGAAATCGAACATTTCGCCGCCGCCGCAAAAAAATCCGGCGCGGAAATACTGCTCACCACCGAAAAAGACGCGGTGCGCATTCCTCCGATAAACAGCGCCTCACCAGATTTCTTCTTCTTGAGAATCCAGATTGACATCCTCAGCGGACGGGAAAACTTCGATCAGTGCATCGCGCGTATCTGCTTTATGTAAAGCATTTTAAGTATAAACAACAATTTTTTCGCGTCATTTTGCAAAAAAAAGTTCCGCGCGGCACTCCCGGTATTTGAAAAAAAACCGACGAGTGATATATTAGAGAAATCACGGAGGATTTTGCGGCACCATGCACGGACATATCGGAAAAATTATATCCTTCACCATAATGCGCCTGAGCCGGGGGCCGGTCACGGCCGGGCTGGCGTTCATGGCCGTGTTCGCCCTGATGCTGCTCGGCGCGGCGGAGTGTCCGGCGGAGACAACGGTCGAGACCGCGGAAAATCAAACCTCCGGAATGTTCGTTTCCGAAATTCTGCTGGCAACCGACGCGGATGACCGCAACGATTCCGATATGAGCGAACAGGAACCGCGACCGGACATCAACGCCATTATGTGCGCCGGAGCCGTTCATGCGCTGCATCCGGCGCTGAAAAACAATTTTCAACGCTGGAATCCGCTCCGGAAAACGACGACGCAGCCAACCGCCGGGTTGACGGTCTCAACCGGCATCGGCACCGTCCGTCGGCTTGCGGCGCCCCGCCCCGCCGATGATGACTTTTTTTTCATTTTCCTTTCCCTGCTGAAAGACGCGGTTCCGGTTCGCGCCGGACCGGTTGCGGCCTGACCGTTCGCCGGAAAACCGCCGCCGAAGTTTGATCGGGCGGTGCGCCGCATCGGTAAAACAGTCAGAAAAAATAAAGTCCAGCCACCGGATAACGACCTCGTCATTGCAACGATAATCCGGCGGCAGCCTCTATCCAGCGAATGCGGAACCGTATATTCCGCACATTCAATCGCAACAGCAGGAAAATCAGCAAAAAATGTTTGAAATCAAGGGTTTGACAGAGAAAAAAGCGGCCGAATCGCGCCGTCTCAACGGAAGAAACGAACTCGACCCGCCGCCGCACAAACCGGGTTGGCGACTCCTTTTGGAAAAATTATCGGAGCCGCTGACGGTCATCTTAGGCGCGGCGGCGGTTGTTTCAATGCTTACCGGCGGCGTGATCGAAGGCTGCGGCATTCTGCTTGCTGTCGTGCTTTCCGCCGGCATCGGCTTCGCCAGCGAATACCGGGCCGGACGGGAATTCGACATTCTCAATAAAACCGAAGACGGCGTGCCGGTGAAAACACTGCGCGACGGCAAACTGACTCCGGTGCCAAGAGCGGAACTCGCACTCGGCGACGTGATGTTTGTTGAAACCGGCGAGGAAATCCCGACCGACGCCGAAGTGCTCGACGCCACCGAATTCAATGTCGATCAGTCCAAATTCACCGGCGAGCCGGAAATGGTGCGCAAAGTCCGCCGCGACGATAAGGATTTCACCACGCTGTCCGCCGACGCCTCCTATCCGGCCGACAATGTGCTGCGCGGCTCCGGCATCCTTTCCGGCAGCGCATGGCTGCGCGCCACCGCGGTCGGCATGGCCACCGAGATCGGCCGGACAGCCCGCGCCGCCACCGAAATCACCGACGAAACCACCCCGCTTCAAAAACAACTGACCAAACTCAGCAAGGTGATCGCCGTGTTCGGCGTGGCGCTGGCCGTGATCCTGTTCGCGCTGCTCACGCTGCGCGGCTGGTCCGCCGGAACGCTGGACAAACATCTGCTGCTGACCTTTTTCATGGTCGCGGTAACGCTGATTGTGGTGACGGTCCCGGAGGGGCTGCCGATGAGCGTAACGCTGAGTCTGGCCTGCGCCATGCGGAAGATGGCCGGCAGCAACTGTCTGCTCCGCCGCCTCCACGCCGGCGAAACCATCGGGTGCGCCACCGTGATCTGCACCGATAAAACCGGAACGCTGACCATGAACCGGATGCGGGTGGCCGCATTGTTCTTTCCCGCCGCCGCCGCCGAACTGGCGACCGAGGCGATGTGCGTAAACTCCACCGCGTCGCTCGACGGCGATGAAGTGCTCGGCAACCCGACCGAAGGCGCACTGCTGCTCCATCTGCGCGACAACGGCGTGGACTGGAACGCCGTCCGCCGCGCCGCCGCCGTCGCCAAACAGTGGAGCTTCAACACCGAAAACAAATTCATGGGCACCCGCCTTTCCTCCGGCCGCCTCCATATCAAGGGCGCGCCTGAAATCATCATGGCAAAATGCGGCGCCTTCCTTGCCGACGGCGGACCGCGTCCGCTCGATGCCAAACATTCGGCGGCCATCTCCCGTCAGGTGAAATCCGAACAGGACAAAGGCAACCGCACATTGGCCTTCGCCTATATCGACGATAACAGCGCCGACCCGAAAGCGGCCGACGGCAACATGGTCTGGCTTGGCTTCGTCTCAATCTCCGACCCGGTGCGCCCCGAAGTGCCGGACGCTATCGCGGCCTGCCGCAAAGCCGGAATTTCCATCAAAATAGTCACCGGCGACACCCGGGCCACCGCGTCTGAAATCGGCCGGCAGATCGGCCTCGCCGACGGCAAAATAATCGAAGGATGCGATTTCGCCGCCCTCGGCCCGGTCGAAACGGTGACCGCCGCACACAACCTCGCAATCATCGCCCGCGCCAGACCGAACGACAAGCTAAAACTGGTCAAAACCCTGCGCGCATCGCACGAAGTTGTCGCCGTGACCGGCGACGGCACCAACGACGCTCCAGCCCTCCATCACGCCGACGTCGGCGTGGCCATGGGCAAAACCGGCACCGCCATCGCCCGCGAAGCCGCCGACGTGATTCTGCTCGACGACTCGTTCAAAAGCATTGTCAACGCCGTGCTTTGGGGCCGCTCGCTCTATCTTAACATCCAACGGTTCCTGATATTCCAGCTCACCATCAACGCCGCCGCCGCCGCTATCGCGCTGATCGGGCCGTTCACCGGCGTGGCCATGCCGTTCACCGTGATCCAGATGCTGTGGATCAACCTGATCATGGACACCTTCGCGGCACTGGCGCTGGCCACCGAACCGCCGACCCCGGAGACCATGGAGCGGCCGCCGCGCCGTCCGGGAACATTCATCATCACCGGAAAAATGGCGGCGGCGATCTTCGGCACCGCGGCGGTCTTCGTACTTGGCTTCCTCGTCATGAGCCGTTTCTGCGACGGCGACCGGGAAAGCAATGACCGGATGCTGACCATATTCTTCAGCGGCTTCGTGCTCCTCCAACTCTGGAACCTGATGAATGTCAGGGCATGGGGCGGATACCGGTCCATGCTCGTCGACCCGCCGGAAAATCCGGTCTTCGTCTGGATTGTGCTGGGAATCGCGGCGATGCAGATACTCATCACCCAGTTCGGCGGCGCACTGTTCCGCACCGTTCCGCTCACTTTGGCGGAGTGGCTCGGCATAACCTTTGTTACTTCGACAATCTTTTTTGCCGGAGAAATTTTCCGATGGCTCGTCCGCCGCCGGCAACCCAGCACCACCCCGGAGACGCCACCGACAATATAAATTCATACTCAAAAATCCGCACTGAACGGCGAAACGCCGTCGGCGCGCCGAGGGTTTCTTTTGGCAGAAATAATAGAAAAACGGAGAAAAATATGAAAAAGCAAACCATGCCGGACATCGTGATAATCACCGACTGTCCGGCGGTTGACAAAGACGCCGCGCTTTCGCGACTGGCCGCCGCCGGCGCCGCGATGCGGCACAGTGTCAACGCCGGACTTTCGGCCGATAACATCCTCGCCAGTCTGGTCGCCCGCGAAAATGAAAGCTCAACCCTGCTCGGTGGCGGACTGTTCTTCCCACACGCCAGATTCCGCAAGCTCGGCGGACTTTCCGTGGTCTTTGCCGTGCCGGAAAAACCGTTTCCGGCCGGAAACGGCGAAAACATCTCGCTGATCTGCACGCTGCTCATCCCGGAAACCGCGCCGATGCCGGCGCTCAAATTCATATCCAGCGTCGCCGGCTGCGTCCGGGACTCTGAACGCGGAAAAAGTCTGCGCGACGCCCTGCGCTCCGGCGACAAGGAAATGCTGTACGGGCTGCTTAACCTCGAAGACAAGAAAATTCTGCTCGCCTCCGACCTTATGAACTCCGACTTCTGCCACTTTCCCCCCGACCTGCCGCTGAAGGAGGCCACCCGACGGATGAACGACCAGCACAACGCCCAGGTTGTTCCGGTGACTTCAGACGGCAAACTGATCGGTGAACTCTCCTGCGCCGAACTGTTCAAACTCGGCATTCCGGACTTCTTCTCGCATCTGAAAAGCGTCGGATTCATCCGCTATTTCGACCCGTTTGAAAAATACTTCGCCGTTGAAGCGAAGTCAGTGGTCGGCGATGTGATGAACCGGAACATCAAAAAGTTTCCGCCGGATTCCACATTGATCGAAATCGTCTTTGCCATGGTCGTCCAGAACGTGCCGCTCGTCTACATAACCGATATGGACGACCGGCTCCTCGGCGTGATCGACCGCACCGTGTTGCTCGAACGCATCATCAATCTCTAAACGGGAGTCTGCGCCATGTTTCTGAATTTTCTTGAAAACGCCCAGCATTTCCTCGCCTCCAACGCGGGAGCCGGGATCGCCATATTCGCCATTGTCTATTTCTTCATCGCCACGGAAAAGATTGAAAAGGCCGTGGCCGCCATGCTCGGAGCCGGCGCAATGGCGATCTTCGGCGTGGCGAAAGTGCCGGACATGATGGCCAAAGTCGACCTAAACGTACTCGGATTGCTGATCGGCATGATGATCATTGTCAACATCATGGCCGCCAGCGGCGTATTTGAATGGGTCGCAGTGATGATCGCGCGGCAGACCCGCGGCAACGGCGTGCTCATTCTGGTTGAATTCATGCTGGCCACCGCCTTCATCTCCGCCTTTATGGACAACGTGACCACCGTAATTCTCATGGCTCCGGTCACCATTCTGATCTGCCAGTTCCTCCGGCTGCCGGTGGTTCCGCTGCTGATCCTTGAGGCGATCTTCTCCAATATCGGCGGCACCGCCACGTTGATCGGCGACCCGCCGAACATTCTGATCGGCGCCAGCTGCGGACTGTCGTTCAACGACTTCCTCATCAATCTGACACCGGTGATTATCGTCACCACCGTGATCCTGCTGCTGATGGTGGTGCTGGTGCTGCGCCGCAAGCTGAAAACCGACGACGATGTGGTTGAACAGGTGCTGATGACCGATCCGGCCCGCGCCATTCTTGACGCCAAATGCCTGAAGCGGGCGCTGGCCGTGTTCGTCGTTGTACTCGCTGGATTCTTCACCACAAAACTGACCGGACTTGACGCCGGAATAATCGCAATCTGCGGTGCGTTCCTGATGGCGCTGGTCTGCCGGGTCGAACTCGGCAAAATGCTGGAAAAAGTGGAATGGCCCACAATCATGTTCTTCTGCGGACTGTTCATGATGGTCGGCGCGCTTGAAGTCAACGGCGTGTTTGAAAAAATGGGCAACGGCGTCCTCAGTCTGACCGACGGCGACTTCGCCATGACCCTTATGATAATCCTGTGGAGCGGCGCCATCCTCTCGGCCGTGATCGACAACATTCCGCTGGTGATCGCCATGATCCCGCTGATCAACTCGATCATCCCGACCTTCGCCGCGTCAATGGGATACACCGAGGCCGCCGACATCTCCACCTATGTGGCGCAACCGCTGTTCTGGTCGCTCGCACTCGGAGCATGTCTCGGCGGCAACGGCACACTGATCGGCGCCTCGGCCAACGTCGTAATCTCCCAGGTGGCGCAGAAGAACGGTTACAAACTGACCTTCCGCGAATTCACAATATACGGGTTTCCGCTGATGATCGTCAGCGTGGCGATCTCCAGCGTCTATCTCTATTTCCGCTACATACACTGATAAAAACAAGGAAAAAATATGACAATTCTGCTGACCGCCGTAATCGTCGCCATGGCCGTATCATTTCTCTGCTCTGTCATGGAGGCGGCGCTTCTGAGCCTCAATCCGGGCAAACTGGCGCGGCTGACCGAAAATCATCCGGCGGCCGGCAGAATTTGCGCTAATTTTAAAAACAATATTGAAAAACCGATCGCCGTCATTCTGATTCTCAACACCACCGCGCACACGTTCGGAGCCGCCGTCGCCGGTGCACAGTTCGACAAACTGTTCGGCAGCGAATACATCTGGCTGTTCTCACTCGTCTTCACCATCCTGATGGTGCAGTACACCGAGATACTGCCGAAAACGCTCGGCGTCCGGTTCAGTCTCGGCGTAATGGCCGGAACCGCGGCGCTCCTCAAGTGCGCGGTGTTCATTTCCATGCCGCTGATAAAACTGGTACACTGGGTCAACCGGCCGTTCGAGCGCGGCGGCGTCTCGCCTGACGAAGCGGCCGACGAAGCGCTTGAAGAACTTGACGCCCTCGCCACCGCGGCCCGCCGCGGCCACCGGCTGTCTCCCGCTCAGGAAAAAGCCATCCACCGGATTCCGGATCTGGCGGAAGACAATCTCGCAGCGCTGATGGTGCCGCGCGCCAAGATGACATGTCTCAATACGGAAATGACGCGAAGCGAAGTACTGGCCGTCATCCGGCGGGAGCCGCACTCCCGCTACCCGGTACTCACCGTGCCGGAGGGCGCCGCCTATATCGGCGTGCTTGAAATCCGCCGGATGCTGCTGGAACCGGAGGCCGACTGGCGCACATTGCTCCGCCAGC
The DNA here is from genome assembly GCA_028709805.1 of Victivallaceae bacterium. Taxonomy (GTDB): domain Bacteria; phylum Verrucomicrobiota; class Lentisphaeria; order Victivallales; family Victivallaceae; genus CALXXL01. The sequence goes on along the minus strand of JAQUTL010000003.1, from coordinate 55,046 downwards.
CGGCGTATATCGATGCCGGCAGACCGCAGCTGCATATTGCGGAAAACCTCGTCGCGCTCGACTCAAAACTGCTGCTGGTCCGCGACTCATCCGGCGGCGTAATCGGCATGCTGACCGTCCGCGACCTCTTCACCCGCCTGTTTCCGCAGCCGGCAACTGCGATTTGAAAGATCAACCGGCCAAATAGAAGGAGGCTTTATGACAGAAAAAAGCAATCAGCTGATAAAAACTATCGGTCTTACCGGCGTATTCAGCATTTCCGCCGGCGCCATGATAAGTTCCGGGATCTTCATCCTGCCGGGATTGGCGTTCGCCCAGATCGGTCCGGCGGTTTTTCTGGCCTATGCGCTGGCCGGAGTCTGCGCGCTGGTCGGCACTCTGGCCACCATCGAACTCGCCACCGCCATGCCGCTGGCCGGCGGCATCTACTTCTACACCGGACGCAGTATGGGGCCTTTGGCCGGAACCGTTTCCGGACTGCTTAACTGGAGTGCGATCGCGCTGAAAAGCTCTTTCGCCATTTTCGGGATGTCGGAAGTTATGCACCATTTCTTCAACATTGAACCGGTGTCGTGCGGCATTGTGCTGACACTGCTGTTCCTGCTGATAAATCTGATCGGAACCCGGGAGGCGGCGATTGCGCAAATCGTCATGGTTATACTGCTGTTCGCCGCAATGGGCTGCTACATCGCGCTGGGCATGCCGGAACTCCGGCTGGCCAGATTCGAGCCGCTGTTCGCGCCGGGAAAAAGTCCGGCGTCGCTGTTCGCCGAAGCGGCCTTCGTCTTCGTCTCCTTCGGCGGACTGCTGGACGTGGCCAGCGTTTCGGAGGAGGTGAAAAATCCGCGCCGCGACCTGCCGTGGGGTATGATCGGCGCAATCGTGGCAGTGGCGGTGATCTATGTTCTGACACTGATCGTCACCGTCGGCGTCATGGAGCCGGACAAACTTTCCGGATCGCTGACGCCGCTGGCCGACGCGGCGCGCGCTTATTACGGTCCGGCCGGATTCTCGGTCATCACCTTCGGCGCCATGATGGCTTTTGTGACCACCGCCAACGCCGGCGTAATGGCGGCGGCGCGCTTCCCGTTCGCCATGGGACGAGACAACCTGATCCCCGGATTTTTCGCCAAAACCTGCGGCCGGCGCAAAATGCCGATTCCGGCGCTGCTGGTCACCGGAGCAGTGATGGTGGCGGCGCAGCTCCTGCCGCTCGAACAACTGGTGTCGGTGGCGTCCACCGTCATCATGCTTTCGTTCATCCTCACCAACGCCTCGGTCATCATCCTGCGCGAGAGCGACATCCAGAACTACCGGCCGAGCTTCCGCATGCCGCTGTATCCGTGGACGCCGATACTCTCAATGGGATTGTTCGGCCTGCTCATCATCGAACTTGGAATCAACGCGGTTCAAATTTCGTTCGCCATCGTTCTTCTCGGCATCTTCCTCTATTTTCTGTTCGGCCGGAAGGTGAAACTGGAATACGCGCTGCTTCATCTGGTGAACCGGATCACCCGCCGCGGCAAGGCGCGCCACGACCTTGAACGCGAACTCAGGGAAATCGTCCGCACCCGCGACGGCATCGTATCCGACGACTTCGACCGCATGCTTGAGCGCTCACTGGTCATCCACATTGCGGAACGCAAAAATTTCGACGAACTCGCCGGCGAAGTCTGCGCCGCCATTCCCAAACTGGCGCCGCGCGCCGGACAGCTCGCCTTGCTGCTCTGCCGCAAGGAACGCTCCGCCGACTCGCTCCTGACCCCGTTTGTGGCCGTTCCCCATCTTCTGGTGGACGGCAACAATATCTTTGAACTCGCGGTGGTCAAATGCGCCGCCGGAGTCGACTTCGGCTCCAGGCGGGAACCGACCGTGCAGGCACTGTTCTTTCTGTTCGGCTCACTGGATCGCCGCAACCAGCATCTGAAGTCGCTGGCCGCAATCGCCCAGATAATTCAGAGTCCGACATTTGAATCGCGCTGGAAGAAAGCCGGAAACGCCGAACAGCTGCGCGATATGCTGCTGCTGGCCAAACGCAAACGCTGAACAATAAGCATTTGGGCAAAAATAAAAACTGGTAATCCAGATTTTAACATTAACATTGCCGCAAAAACAGGAACTGTTAAAACGTCGGGATTGAGAATGGATATTGCGAAAGACCAGACTTTAACGTTAAACATTTTTGCAGCAATGCTTAAATATTTTTGCCCCGGCGTCCGGTTCTCACAATCCGGCGCCGCGGATCGCCGTCCGCCACGCCGAAAGTTTTCCGGAATATGAAAAACGCGCCGCCGCCGGACTGGTGGACGGCAGAATTGCCACCGGGATACCCGGATCGGGAAAAAAACGCCGCAGATAACGCGCCGCAGTGGAACCGTTGCAGCAGATCAGCCGAATCTGCGGACAGGACGTCAGCAAACCGGGAATGTCGTTGGGAACGGCATCGCGGATCGCCGCGTCCAGACTGCCGGAACGCCGGCAGCCGGCCAGCACATCCCAAAGTGCGACATGTCTTTTCCGCAGCGCCGCCAGCCGTTCCTCATAAGACAACTCGAAAGAAAAGTCGAACAGCTCGCCCATAATGCGCCAGAACACATTGTGCTTGAACGCATAATATTCATGCCGAGCCAGCGATTCCCTTCCCGGCATCGATCCGAGAATCAATAATTCGGCATCCGCCGAAGCTCCCGGCGGAAAGGAGCGGCATTCGGTTGCTTTACCGTCCGCCGCGCCGGAACCGCCATTGCCGGGTGCCGCATAGGTGGCCGTGCCGTCCGCCGCGCCGAACTTAATGTGTCGGCGCTCAACCATTTTTCTCCACGTCGCCGCCATCTTCCATGCCGGTCTTGCCCGGCAACAGCGCCAACTCGGAGCGCAGCCGCACCCGCCGCAGCAGACGAACCAGCACATCCCGTTCAATATCGCTCAAATCTGCGGTGATCTTCTCATGACACCGCTCAATAATTCCACCGATCCGCGGAATCAACGCCAGCCCGGACGCCGTGGCGTGCAACCGGAAATTCCGCCGGTCTTTTTCATCGACTTCCCGGCTGACATGGCCAAGTTCAAGCAACTGCCGCACAATCATTGCCGTGGTGCTTTTACTGATCATCAACAGTGCGGAAAGCCGCTCCTGCGATATTCCGTCATTCTCGGCAATCCGCATGATGAACGGAAACTGCCCCATGGTCACGCCGATTTTCCGCAGTTCGCGCGCATAATAATTGTGGGTGCAGCGGCTGATTTCGTAGATGTCCAGCGTCAACTCCGTCATAAAACAACCTCCCTGGCGGTGTTTTTCATTGCGTTAATATATCCCTGCTGCACGGCTATTCCAGCCCGACGATCACGTTTTAACGTTATTTCCCCACCAAAAATATCCGTCTTGCCCCAACAAACAGTTACATGTAGAACTAAATATTTTAATTTTATCAATTTAATACAGCCATAAACAGCTTGAAAAAATATTCACATGCCGTATATTAATAGTTCTCAATAGAACTAATTTTAATTCAAATTATCTTGGAGGCAAGTTGAATGATGAAGAGTGTATTATTCAAGTTCGGGCCGCTTCTGCTGTTGACAACAATGGCGGCGGCGGCGGAAACCGGCGCGACTGCGGCGCCGGCGGTGGCGGCGGCCGCGGTAAAAATGGTCATTGGTGACGAAGCGACCCGTCATGTCGGCGTGGTGGAAAGCGTTAACCGGGTTGACATAATGCCGCGCGTCACCGGCACACTGCTTGCGCTGCATTTTAAAGAGGGCGAGACCGTCAACCGGGGTGATCTGCTTTATGAACTCGAAGACACATCGTACCGCACCGCGGTCGAGAGCCTGAAAGCGCAGAAGGAGCTGCTGGAAGCCGCCCTGAAATACGCCGACGCAGAATACAAACGCAACAGCAGTCTGCTGCAAAGCAACGCCGTGTCGCGCTCCGCCCACGACAAAGCCGAGCTGGAAATCGCCTCGGCCCAAGCCAAGCTCAAGGACATCGACGCCGCGATCGAAAATGCTGAAAACACCCTCTCCTACACCAAAATTCACGCGCCGATCTCCGGACGGATCGGCAAGAGCTCGTTTACCGAAGGGAACCTGATCTCGCCAAATGGGGGAAAGTTGACCGACATTGAGTCGGTGGCGCCGATCTATGTCCGGTTCAGCATCAGCGAGCGGACGTTCCGCCACGATTTCGGTGGCAGCGCTCACATCCGCGAAAACGCCGAAGTCAGCGTAATGACGGCCGACGGCGCACTGTACCCCGAAACCGCCGGCATCGCACTGATTGACAACAAAGTTTCGATGTCCTCCAACACCGTCACCTTGTGGGCCGAATTCAACAATGCCGACAGTCAACTGCTGCCCGGCGGCTTTGTCACCGTTCTTCTTGCGCGCCGCACTGACCGCAAATACCCGGCGGTAAGCCCCTCGGCGCTGATCGCCGGAGAAAACGGTTACAGCGTCTATGTGCTTGATGAAAACAACACCGTTGAAAAGCGCGGCGTCACCTGCGGAAGGCTTTCCGGCGACCTCCAGCTCATCATCGCCGGTCTGGACGGCGGCGAACGGATCATTGTTGACGGTATGCACAAAGCCGTTCCCGGCGGCAAAGTAATTCCGGTAACCGAAGAAAACGCGGAACGGAGCGAGTAGAATCCATGTTTGCCGAATTTTTCATCAGACGCCCGAAATTCGCCTTTGTCATTTCCATTGTCACCGTGCTGGTGGGAGCCATCTGTTTGTTCCGCCTGCCGATAGCGGAGTATCCGGAGATTGCGCCGCCGACAGTAAAAGTCACCGCCATGTATCCTGGAGCCACCTCGCAGGTAATCGCGGAAACCGTGGCCAGCGTGATCGAAGAGCAGGTTAACGGCATCGAAGATCTGCTCTATTTCAAGTCGGAAAGCGACAACAACGGAAACTACACGCTGACGCTGACCTTCGAACCCGGAATCAATTCCGACATCGCGCAGGTAAACGTCCAGAACGCCGTTCAACGGGCCGACGCCCAGCTTCCGGATACCGTTCGTCAGATCGGCGTGGTCACCAGAAAGCAGTCCACCGACATCGCCGGCGTTTATTCGTTCCAGACCGACGGCACATCCCTGTCGATGCTCGAACTGGCCAACTATGTGCGCATGAACATAAAAGACGCCTTCGCCCGCTTGCCCGGTCTCGGCTCGGTGGAAATCCTCGGCGAACGCAATTATTCGATGCGCGTCTGGCTTGATCCGCTGAAAATGTCGCTGTTGAAGCTCACTCCGGAGATGGTGGCCGCAAAGATCAGTTCGCAGAACGCGCCGATCGCCGCCGGCGCTCTCGGCGGCGAGAAGTCCAGCCCGTATCTCCAGTACAAACTCGACGCCGCCGGCAGGTTGAACACGCCGGAGGAGTTTGCCGACATCGTGATCGCCTCCGCCGGAAACGGAGAACAGATCAGACTGGGCGACATCGCCAGACTCGAACTCGGCGCCGAACGCTATACCGACGAAGGTTGCTTCAACGGCCGTTCCAGCATCGCCATGGCCATCTACCGGCAGGACGGCGCCAACGCCGTCGAATTGGTCAAAAACGCCAACCGGCTGCTTGACGAGCTGAAAAAGCATTTCCCGAAGGGCGTTGAGGCGGTTCACGCCTACGACCCGAGCAGCTACATCATTGAAAACGTGAAAGAGATCAGTCTGACGCTGATCATGACGCTGCTGCTGGTGATCGGCATCACCTATATTTTTCTTCAGGACTGGCGGGCTACCGTGGTGCCGGCGCTGGCGATTCCGGTGTCGCTGCTCGGCACCTTCTTTTTTATGGCGGTGCTCGGCTATTCGATCAATGTGCTGACGATGTTCGGGCTGATTCTGGTGATCGGATCGCTGGTGGACGACGCCATTGTCGTGGTGGAAAACACCATGCGTCTGATTGAAGATGAGAATCTGTCGCCGCGCGAAGCCGCCGTGAAGAGCATGGGACAGGTCACCGGACCGGTCGTGGCGGCAACACTGGTGTCAACCGCCATCTACGCGCCGATCGGTTTTTACGGCGGCATTGTCGGCACCATTTATATCCAGTTCGCGGTCACGATGTGCATTGCGCTGATTTTGTCGGCGTTCAACGCATTGACGCTCAGTCCGGCGCTCTGCGCGTTGATTCTGCGACCGGCCGGCGGCGTAAAAAGAAGAAAATTCGTCATGTTCCGCTGGTTTGACCGCGCACTGAACTCGACAAAAAAGAGCTACATCTTCTTTTCCATGTTCATGGTCCGCCGTTTTTACCTGACCATTGCGATAATACTGGCGGTGCTGGCGGCGAATTTCTGTCTGTTTGAAAGACTGCGCGGCGGATTTCTGCCGGACGAAGACAAAGGCAGTCTGCTCTGCGAAATCGAACTGCCGCCGGGCGCCGCTCTGACCCGCACCGAAACCGCCATGGCGCGCTTCAGCGACAAATGCCTGCCAATCCCCGGCGTAAAGGACGTTATCACGGTGTCCGGCTACTCGCTGATGAGCGGTTCGGGCGAAAATCTCGGCTTCGCAATCATTGCGCTGGACGACTGGAATTTACGAAAATCCCCCGCACTGTCCATCGCCGCACTGCGCGACAAGGTCATGGCGGCCGGCGCGGAAAACCCCTTCGGCATCGTCCGCGTATTCCAGCCGCCGGCGATCATGGGGCTGGGCGTGACCGGCGGCGTCACCTTTGCCTTCCGCACCACCGGCGGCGACACCCCTCAGCAGTTTGAACGTCAACTCGGCCGGCTGCTCGGCATGCTGAATGACAAACGGCAAATGCCGGAAGTGATGTATGCGTTCAGCTCGTTCAACGCCCGGACGCCGCAGATGTTCATTGACACCGACCGCCAGAAAGCCGAAGCGCTCGGCGTGCCGGTCAGCCGTATTGCCATGGCGCTTCAGAGCAATCTGGCCAGTCTGTATATCAACGACTTCAACATCAACGGCTATTCATTCAAGGTGAAAATTCAACTCGACGGCGCCGACCGCTCCGGACTGAACGCTTTCGACGAGCTGACCGTGCAGAACGACCGCGGTGAAATGGTTCCGCTGAACGCCGTTGCCACCCTCCGGCCGATGCTCGGCGCACGCAAGATTGAACGGTTCAACCAGAATCTTTCCGCCGCCGTCACCGTGATTCCGGCGCCCGGCGCCTCAACCTCGCAGGTGATGACCGAAATCGAACAACTGGTCGAAAGCGGCTTTGCCAGCGAATACGCCGTCAGCTGGACCGACATGAGCTATCAGGAACGCAACAACGACGGCCGCATTCTACTGCTGATGACGCTCGCGGTAATCTTCGGCTATCTGTTTCTGGTCGCTCAATACGAGTCGTGGACCATACCGATGCCGGTCATTCTGTCGGTGGCGTTCGCATCGCTCGGCGGCGCCGCGGCGCTGTATTTCACCGGAATGCTGCTGGACATTTACGCCCAGCTCGGACTCATCATGCTGATCGGACTCTGCGCAAAAAGCACCATTCTGATGGTCGAGTTCTCAATGCGGGAGCGGCAGGCCGGAAAGTCGATCGCCCGCTCGGCGGTCAACGGCGCCAACTATCGCTACCGGGCGGTGCTGATGACCGCATGGAGCTTCATCATCGGCGTTCTGCCGCTCCTGTTCGCCTCCGGTGCCGGCGCGGAAAGCCGCCGGGTGATCGGCACCACCACCTTCTGGGGAATGCTGACCGCAACCATCGTCGGCGTGGCATTCATCCCGCCGATGTTCGCCGTATTCCAGAAAACCAGAGAACGGATGAAATCCCGCTGCGGCTCCAACGCCGGACAGCTATGACGGACGGCGGCGCTTTTTGGTGCGGCCGCAAAAGGACATAAAAAAGCTCCGGTTGAAACCAACCGGAGCTTTTGAAACTTCCTCGGATGCGATTACCGGGCGTAGTATTCAATCACGCTCATGATCTGAACGTCGATCGGAATCTCCTCGGCGGCCGGAACGCGCAGCAGCGTGGCTTTCAGCGCCTCGCGGTCAACTTCCAGATAGGACGGAACAGTGCAGTTGCTCCCCTTTGCGACCTCGGCGATCGCCGGAGACTTCTCGGCGTTGATCGAGATCACCGAGCCTTCGCGGAGCTGGAAGCTCGCGCGGTCGACCCGCTTGCCGTCCACCAGAATGTGGCCGTGGTTGATATACTGCTTGGCGGCGAAAATGGTCTTGGCAAAGCCGGCGCGATACACCAGCGCGTCCAGACGGACTTCAAGTCCGCGGAGCAGTTTGTCGCCGGACTGTCCTTCGCCGGCCATGGCCTTGTGATAAGCGATCTGCAGCTGTTTTTCGCTGATGCCGTAGAAACCGCGCAGCTTCTGTTTCTCCTGAAGCAGCGTTCCGTAGGTGGAAAGCTTGCTGCGGCGGGTCTTTCCGTGCGGACCGGCCGGAAACGGACGGCGGGCGCTCGGGCATTTGGGGTCATTCCAGAGACACTGGCCGATTCGACGGCACAGCTTGTGCTTGGCTCGACTTGCGGTAGTCATAATTGATCTATCCCTTTTTGTTTTACGGTTGCGGCCGTTGACGGAAAACGTTCCCGTTTATCGGCCACGCGCTCCAGGTGTCAAGCTCCAAACAAATGGGGCCTGAAGCGCGGTTTGAAATCATAATATATACCGTTGTTTTAAAAAAGCAAATTGCAAATCGCCGCAGACATGTTATATTTTAAAGCATTATGAAAAATTATGCAAAAAACAATCCGTCCGCCGAAGAACTGCTGGAGTTGCTGAAAGTTCTCAGATCGCCGTCCGGCTGTCCGTGGGACCGGGAGCAGACCCGCGCCTCGCTCCGCAAATACATGGTCGAAGAAACCGCCGAACTCGCCGACGCCATCGACGAAAACGACCCGCACGGCATCTGCGAGGAAACCGGCGACGTGCTGATGAATCTGATGATGCAGTCGCTGGTGGCCGAGGAAAAAGGAGAATTTACTTTTGCCGACGCCGTGGCCGCCATCTATGACAAAATGCTGCGCCGCCATCCCCACGTTTTCGGCGACGAAGTGTGCGCCAGCGCCGCGGAGGTGACCAAACTCTGGGAAAAGGTCAAGTCGGCCGAACCGGAAAAAGCGGAACGCTCGTCGGTGCTGGACGCGGTTCCGAAATCGCTGTCCGCGCTTTCTCAGGCGGCGAAACTGCAGAAGAAAGCGGCGAAACTCGGCTTCGACTGGAGCCGCCAGGAGGAGATCGCCGCGAAAATCACCGAAGAACTCGGTGAAGTCGAACAGGCAATGGCGGACAATGACGCGGCGGCGGTCGACGAAGAGATCGGCGACCTGCTGTTCGCCGTGGTCAATCTCGCCCGCTTCCGGTCCGCCGACCCGGAGGAGCTGCTGCGGAAAGCCAACCGCAAATTTTCCACCCGGTTCCGTCACGTCGAGGAAAGAATGCGCGGCCGCGACTGGAGCGCCGCCGGAATCGAAGAACTTGAAACATATTGGCGGGAAGCCAAGGCGCTTGAAAAAAAATCCGGACGGTGAAGTTTTCCGGCAACGGCGGAACAATCCGCCGCCGGAGCCTGTCATTACTCGGTGTTGAATCACTTTTATCGCAAAAAAGACGCATTTGAAATTGTTTTTTGCGGATAAAGGAGCTATATTTCGCTGTAAACTGAAAACAATGAATAGCAAATGAAGAATTTTATCGTAATTGCCCTGATATTCGCGATCTGCTCCGGAGCATTGATGACCCGCCGCGCCGAAGCCATCGACCCGGTGACCATCGCCATTCTCGCCCCGGTGGCAATCAAAGCGGCAAAAATCGCCGCGCCGTATGTGATGCGCGGACTGGTCTCCGGCGGCAAAGGGCTGATCACCTGCGGCGGAGACGTGGTGAATATACTGCGCCTCCCGCTCGGCGTGGTGCAGAGCACGGTTTTGGCGCCGTTCTGTTTCTCCAGCGGCATCGTGAACATAGCAAAAGGGTTCGTCGCTCCGTTCAAACTGGGGCTGGACTGTCTGCTGCTGCCGGTGAGATTCTGCGGAATCGACGTATGACCGCCAAGGCTTACGACCGCCGGTACTCCCGCAACAAGGACGAATTTTCCGCCATGCGGACGACCCTGGGAGACTGGTACGGACAGAACCGGTGCGACAGGGAAATCGAAAAACGGTCGGAAAATCTCTGGGCGGTCGGTGACATCGTGCGAGGAGAAGTCAAGTCGCTGCTCGGCCCGGATACGGCGGCAACGTTGCTGCTGAGAGAAAAATTCGACGCAATCATGGGCGACCCGTTGTGCCGCTTCACCAAACTCAATTCGGTCAAAGGCGGCGTAGTCTATATTGAGGTAAGCCATCCGGCCTGGCTGCGGGAGCTGTCCGGCGCGTTGAAGTCGCGCATACTGGACAAACTCCGCGCCGCCGCCGGAGAAAAGGTCTGCCGCGACGTCCGCTTCATCCCCGCCGGACGCGGTTGACCGGAACATAACGGGCCAGATATTCCGCCGCCCCCGGCGCAAGCCGCGACGGACGGCCGCCGGCGTTTCCAACCGGCGCATTATAAGTGTGTGAGCCGACGCCGTCAATCGTCTCCGACTGCATCTGACGCGGCGAATTCAATTCGTCAAAATATTCGGCCAGATAAACCGCCTGTTCAAAAACCGCGCAGTAGATGAAAATGTCCGACTCGTCAAGCGCGGACACTCCGAGATGACAGCTTATGTCGCGCACCGCCTGCGTTACCGCGGCGGTGCGGGTCTGCAAATCAAGCGAATTCCAAAAGGTGCACTTCAAATGAGTTTCAAAATACTCGTTGGCCTCGGTCACATCAAACATAATACGGACTCCATGGGTTAATCCGGCCGGAGACGCATGGTCTCCGGCCGGATCGGGATTGCATTATCGCATCAATTTCCGGCTTTGATCTCGGCAAGGGCGGCGGCACTGCCCTTGAGACCGGAAATGCGGCAGAGACGCTGACGGGCGTTCTTGAACACAAAGGTCAGCTCGCCGATCGCCATGCGCCGGACGCCGTCAAACCCCTTGGGCGTGGCGTCCTCGTCGCAGATGGCGCGCCCCTGAAGCGGAGCAAGGCCGCAGCCGGCGGGATCAAGCACGAAAGCGTCGGTGTCGGGCATGTCGGGATCGGCCATGATGGTCATGCCGCGGCCGTTGATCTCGTTGACGATGACGGCGACATAAGCGCCGCGACGGTCGTCCGAGCGCACAATCTGGAGCTGATTGCGGTATTCATTGGACAGCACCCGGGCCTGACCGGGAGAACAGAGGATCTGCACCGGGTCGCCGCCGGCGGAGAGAATGGCCTGTGCCGCATCATTGATCATTACGGAATCGAGCCGGGCTCTGCCGCCGGCAACGGACAGCCCGCCGGTCTGAGTGGCGAAGAAATAGAGTCCGCCGGTCTCGCCGCGGCTGGTCGAAGCGGCTTCCACCCGGCGGCCGAACAGTGCGACGCGGTTCAGGTCGCGGGCAAGCTCGCCGAGCGCGAACGCGGTCTGGCGGTTGACCTGATTGTCCACGCCGCCGTAGACGTTGATCGCAATAGCCGACCCGGTGAGAATGATGTCCTTGCGGAATATCTGCATGCAGTTGTACTCAACTCCGCTGAGCTGATACGCCTCCTCTCCGTCGCCGGTGTTGGAGCCTTCGGCCATCGGGGAGCTGACGATGTTCAGCACGTCGCCGGCGGTGACGGCGGTGACGCTCGAACCGTTGGCGGCCACGCGGGTGACCGTAAACGTGGTGGCGCCGGTGATCGCGGCGACCTGGAAAAGCGCGGAGTCGTCCTTGACCACCAGCAGCGTGCCGGCGCGCAGTTTCGCCACATCGCCGGCGCCGGCGGTGACGGTTCCGCTGGAAACGGACGACGCGGTGACGGCGCGGCCGGTCAACTGATCCTCGAACCATTCGTGTTTCTGGGCGGCGGCCGGTTCAAGCGCGCGGAAGTTGGAGATGAAACGCGGCTCGTCCTTGATGACGGTGGAGAGGATGTCCGAAAGGTCGCGTTTTTTGTTGGAGAACGAGTAGGTGTAAAGTGCCATGTTGTTTTTCCCTTTTTGTTTTATTGGGGGTTGTTATAAGATTTCAGGAGCGGTTTCAAGCAGTCTGGCGATGCCGTTGACATTGCGGGGGCCGGACGGCGCGCCGCCGTCCGACTTGGTGTTTTCCGGTTGAACTCCGCCGGAAGCGGGATTTTCATTGCCGCCGCCGGCGCCGGAGGCCAGAGGCAGCGTAAAGAATCCCGGCAGAGTGGCGGCAAGACCGGTCATAAAAGCGTCGACTTTGGCCGGATCGTCAAGGTCGATCTGATTTTTTCCGGCCAGATAATCCAGGTAGTCGGGGTCGGAAAAACGGCGGTCGCCGGCGATCTCCGCGATCCGGGCGCGCCGCTTGAGCTGCACGAGTTCATGACGGACTTTTTCGCCGTCGGTGCAGAACTCGGCCAGTCTGGCGCACTCTTCGGCCGACAGCCGTTCATGCACCGCTTTGGCGATGATTTCATTCATTTCCATATTGAAAAACCTCCTTGGTCTGTCCGCATGACGGTTGTCAACCCGGAGGATTTGAAATGTCCGGCGAAAATGCTATATTATTATTTATAAATGAGGAAGAGGGAGCGGTATGTACAATTTCTCCGAGTCGTTCACCCAGCACGACAAATATCAGCTTGAGCTGAAATTCAATTATCCGGCGTCGGAAAAACAGAAACTCAACGCCTACAGCGTCGACGCCTATATATTTCTGCCCAACAGCCTGGACGTTAACAGCTCGACTTACACGCCGACCAACTTCTACACCGACGTCAGAGACTATATCCGCCTCAAGACCCCCGCGCTCGGACTCGCTGAAATCGGCGCCGGCGACTCCTCCCCCCTCGCGTTGCTCTCCGCCGGCATACAGGAACTGGCCGACAACGCCGCCGACGGTCTTGACCACTACACAAAACGGCTTAAAATGTTCAGTTCGATCATGAAAAGCTCGCTGCGCGACGAAGCGGAGGACGTCGTGGCGCAACTGGCCGCCCCCGCCGGCAGGGAGCGGTTCAAACAATATCTCGCCGCCGCCGCCGCCATACTGCACAACTTCCGACTGCTGGAAAAACAACTGACCGCCGCCGAACCGCCGGCCGCCGCGCTGGAGCTGTTTCACCATGCCGACGAATTTTTGAGCATAAACATCAATAAATACCGCTATCAACTGTGGTTCGCGCTGAAAGACGGCCAGCCGGCATGGAAGTCCGACGCACAGCGTAAACTTGTCGAGCTCTGCCGCGCCGAAATCGCCTACCGGAAACGCCGCCGCTATCCGTCCATCCCGATGGTTGACGGCAACAACGAAGAGCTGCTCTACCGGGAAGGCGTGCTGAAAAAAGCCATGGCCAGCGTCCTGTTCCTCAATACCGCCACCAGAAAAGACGGCGTGCTGCTCGAAAATATGATATTCGGCCTGGCCGCCGGGCTGGCAATGACCTTCGCCGCGCTGATCGCCTATTTCACCCGCGACATACTGATGCGGGAATTTTCCCTTGTCGTCCTGCTGGTGCTGGTAATCGCCTACATGGGCAAAGACCGGGTCAAGGAGCTGTCCAAGGCCTACCTCTACCAGAAAGCCCGCCGCTTCATGTACGACTATAAAATCAAGATGTATGACGCGTCCGGCCGGGAAGTGGGAGAATGCCGCGAAGGGTTCCGCTTCATCAAGGAGAGCGAAGTGCCGGAGGTGGTCTCGAAAGTCCGCAACCGGGTCTATCTGTCCAACCTTGAAAACGGCTGCTTCGGGGAACAGGTGATACTGTCGCGCCGCCGGGTGAAGCTCAAAGCCGAGGTGCGCCGCGAATTTGCCGGCGACTTTGAAATTGAAGGCATTGTGGACATCATGCGGTTGAACGTCCGTAATTTTCTGATGAAGATGGACAACCCGGAGCGCCCGGTGTTCGTGCCGGACGACACCCGCGAAACAGTGCACGTTGTTCAGGGCAAGCGGGTCTACCATGTGAACATCGTGATGCACTATTCGATGGAGGGGCACGAGGACCGCTATACCCGCTACCGGCTGGTCTTGTCACGCAACGGAATAAAAAGAATAAACTACGTCGGAGACCCGGATTTCTGATTTGCATAACCTCGCCGGTCATGCTAATTTATTTTCAGAGGAGAAATTTGCAAGCCGAGGAGGGTAGCCATGAAGAAGCTCCCGCTTTCACTGTATCTTTGTGCCGTGGTTCTGGCCGGAGGATGCTATCAGTATCAACCGCCGGAACCAGCGCTGCTGTCGACAAAGTTCACACCGGAAAACCGCGCGGCCACCGACCGCATCCTGCTTGAGGAAAAGATCCTCAAACTGGATACCGCGAAAAAAATCGCGGAAATGAACAACCAGAACTATCTGGCCGCCTATCATTTCGTCAACGCGGCGCGAATGCGCTATTATCAGGCGCTCGGCGCCTATTCGCCGGAAATTTACGCCGGCGTCGCCACCGGACAGACCGTTTCCGGCGCCAACGACATGCACAACCCGCCAATGAACATCGCCGGAAGGGAAACGACGTTCCAGTCGCACGCTACGCTGACCGCGTCGTGGCTGCTGTTTGACGGCTTCGCCCGCTACCTGAATGTTCTGTCCTCGTCCAGCGAATACAAGCGGGCCGCCGCCGAACGCATGCGCGTGCTCTGCATGCTCAAGCGGGCCGTCGCCTACGCTTATTACGATATCCAGTACGCCGGGGAAATCCGGCGCATTCAAAACGCCAACATCGTATTTCAGCAGAAGCTGCTGGGAATAGTCGCTCCGGAAGTGGCCTCCGGGAAACGCCCGGAAGACGAACGGCTCAACTTCATCATCTTCGCCGGACTCGGTGAAACCGCGCTGCTCGACGCCGTGAACAGCGGAAACATCTCCAGCTACGCATTGTCTCAACTCATGGGATACAGCGAAGGCGCCCTGCCCGGCAGCCTCGAATTCGAACCGTTTCCCGACAAGCTCGAACGCATGTATTACGGCGTGGACAGCTGCATATCCATCGCGCTGCAGAACAGTCCGGAAATGCACATCATGGAGCAGATGCTCGAAATCGCCTATTATAATAAAATGAAAAGCTACAGCTCCTATTTTCCGACCGTTTACGGCGACTTCCAATATGACAACAATCAATTCAATTCGCATTATTCCGACTATCGGGTCCGCCATTCCACTTACAGTCAAAATTCGATCTACTACGGCATACACGCCGAGCTTCTGCTGTTCAACGGCTTGGCCCGCTACAACGCCATGCGCGAAATGCAGACGCTGTTCGCCGTCGCTGAATTCCAGATGGCGGAAACCTATCTGAAAATCATCAACGATATCCGCTCCGCCTACTCGAATTACGAAACCGCCTGGGAAAAATACCGGATTTACCGCGCTCTGCTGCCCGAAGCCGAGCTGCAGCGCAATCTGGTGGAAAAGCGTTATCTCAACTATCACGCCAGCGTTGACCGCATCGACAAAGTACAGGAATACTACGTTGCCATTCAAACCAGCTACGCCTCGGCCGTCACCGACTTTGAAAAAGCCATCGCCCAACTCGAAGCCATTATGATGATAAACGTTTACACCCGTTGAAAAAAGCCGTTTCGCGTGTTATATTATCAGATTGCAGATAAACACCAATCTACGAGGTCTTAATCATGGACAAAGCACAACAGGACGCGCTGAATTATCACAGTTCTCCGGTTCCGGGTAAACTCAACGTCATTTCATCCAAACCCTGCGCCACCGCCCGCGATCTTTCGCTGGCCTACACTCCCGGCGTGGCGGTTCCGTGTCTGGAGATAAAAAACCATCCGGAATCAATCTGGGAATACACCGCAAAAGGCAACATGGTCGCGGTAGTTTCCGACGGCACCGCGGTGCTCGGACTCGGCAACATCGGCCCCGGCGCCGGACTGCCGGTGATGGAGGGTAAATGCGTGCTGTTCAAACGCTTTGCCGACATCGACGCCATCCCGCTGTGCATCTCGAAAGTGTTCAACGAAAAAGGCCGGACCGATGCGGCAAAACTCATCGAAACCGTTGAACGGCTTGAACCGGTCTTCGGCGGCATCAACCTTGAAGACATCGGGTCGCCCGCCTGTTTTGAGGTGGAAACCACGCTGAAGAAACGCATGAATATCCCGGTGTTTCATGACGACCAGCACGGCACCGCCATTATTTCACTGGCGGCGCTGCTCAACGCGCTCAAACTGGTCGGCAAAAAGATTGAAGACTGCCGCTTCGTTATCAACGGAGCCGGAGCCGCCGGAATCTCGTGCAGCGAATTTTACATCAAAGCCGGAGCCGACCGCTCAAAATTCATCATGCTTGACTCCAAGGGGGTCATTTCCAAAAAACGCGGCGACCTCAACGCCGAAAAGCAGCGTTTCGCCGTTGATACCGACCGCGAAACCCTGGCCGACGCCATGAAGGGAGCCGACGTTTTTCTCGGTCTCTCGGTCGGCAACTGCGTAACCGCTGAAATGGTGAAGTCCATGGCCGACGGAGCGGTTATCTTCGCCATGGCCAACCCGACGCCGGAAATATTCCCGGCCGACGCGTGGGCGGCCGGAGCCGCCGTGGTGGGAACCGGCAGAACCGACTTTCCCAATCAGATCAACAACGTCCTCGGCTTCCCCGGCATCTTCCGCGGCGCACTCGATGTACGCGCCACCGACATCACTGAAAACATGAAACTCGCCGCCAGCTTCGCCATTGCGGAAGTCGCCGGTGAAGCGGTTCCGGCGGACATTCTCCCCGGTCTGGCGGTCGCCTATCCGGAAGATTACGCCAACGGCGTGTTCGCCGGAGAAAATCCGATGAAGCGCACTTATGTCATTCCCAAGCCGTTCGATCCGCGAGTGGTTCCGCGGGTCGCCCGCCGGGTCGCGGAAGCCGCAATGAACGACGGCGTCGCCAAGCACATGATCGGGGATCTTGAAACTTACGAACAGACGGTCGCCGACCGCATCAAGGCAGCCAACCGCAACTGACATACATAAACTATAATTATACGGTTCAGAAAAATCATGAAAAAAATCAGAATATTGATCGTCGGCCTCGGCAACGTCGGGCGCGGCGTGCTGAAGGCAATCGCGAACAATCCAGATCTTGAAGCGGCCGGCATCGCCTCCCGCAGTCCGGAACGGGTGCTGAAGGAAATCAAAAATCTTCCGGTGGTCGCCATCAACGACCGCGCCGCGATCGACGGACTGAAAGCCGACGTCGCCATTCTCTGCGGCGGCAGCAAAAGCGACCTGCCGAAGCAGGGGCCGGTATTCGCGCAGTTCATCACCACGGTGGACAGTTTCGACCATCACGACCGGATTCCGGAATATTTTGCCAAAATGGACGAAGCCGCCAAATCCTCCGGTCACGTTTCGATCATTTCCGCCGGCTGGGACCCCGGCATCTTTTCGCTGGAGCGCACCCTGGCCAACGCCTTCATTCCCGGAGCGATAGCCCGCGGTTTTTACGGGCTCACCGAAAAAGGCGGCCTGTCCATGGGCCATTCCGACGCGCTGCGCACCATCAAGGGGGTGAAGGACGCCCGGCAGTACACCCACGCCGTTCACTCCGCCATCGACGAAGTGCGCGCCGGTTCGCACCGTGAATTCGCCGCCGGCGACCTGCACACCCGCGAATGCTTTGTTGTTCTTGAAGACGGCGCCGATGCCAAGGCGGTCGAAGCCGAAATAAAATCCATGCCCGGCTACTTCGCCCCCTATAAGACCACGGTAAACTTTGTCAGCGCCGAGTTTCTGGCCGAACACTGTCAGGGGTTCCCGCACGACGGCTGCGTGATCGCCGCCGGAACGACCGGCGCCGGCAATCCTGCCGTGGTCGAATACCACTGCCGCTGGGGCAGCAATCCGGAGGCCACCGGCAACGTTCTGGCCGCCAACGCCCGCGCCGCCGCCCGCCTGGCCGCCGAGGGAAAATCCGGAGCGTTCACCATTCTTGACGTGCCTCCGGCCTACTTCAGCATGCAGGACCACGCCACTTTATTGAAAAAATTCATGTAATCCGCCGTTTTGCGGCTTGACTTGCAGACATTTGGAGCTAAATTAAATAGTCCGTACAGTCGTGGCATCCGATCATCTGCCGCGGCTCAAGACGGAAAAGATGACGGAGCGGAAAGCCGATGGCTTCGGTAAAAGCCGCTTTCCAAAGACTCCGCCGAACAAAAACAAATCAGGAAAACTGTGAAATGAAAACTTATCTGGCAAAAACCGGCGAGATCAAGCGCGAACACGTGATCGTGGACGCGTCGGAAGCCCCGGTGGGTCGTTTGGCCGTGCTTATCGCCAACGCATTGCGCGGCAAGGATAAGCCGACTTATACCCCCCATATCGACACCGGCGCGTTTGTGATCGTCATCAACGCGAAGAAGGCGGTCTTCACCGGCCGCAAGAGCACCGAGAAGCAGTACGAGAGCTTCAGCGGCTATCCGGGCGGACGCAAAGTCGTCAGCGCCAAGGAAGTCCGCGAGAAGAACCCGGAGCGCATAATTGAAGAGGCCGTATGGGGCATGATGCCGAAAGGCCGGCTCGGCCGCGCCCAGTTCGGCAAACTCCGCGTCTATGCCGGCGAGGAGCATCCGCACACCGCCCAGCAACCCCGTAAACTTACTTTGGAGTAAATGACAAATGGCTAAAACTGATTTGATTTGGGCCACCGGTCGCCGCAAGTGCGCGGTCGCCCGCGTCCGCATTGCTCCGGGAACGGGCAAGGTCGTGATCAACTGCAAGGACTGGACTGAATATTTCACCACCGAAGCGCTTCGCGGCTATATTATGCAGGTGCTCGACACGGTCGACAGCAAAGATAAGTTCGACATTTTCGCCACCATCACCGGCGGCGGCATGGCCGGACAGGCCGGCGCACTGCGCCACGGCATCGCCCGCGCGCTGCTCATCTTCAACGAAGATCTCCGTCCCACGCTCAAAGCCGCCGGTATGCTTACCCGCGACGCCCGCGTCAAGGAACGCAAGAAGGCCGGTCAGCCGGGAGCCCGCAAACGCTTCCAGTTCTCCAAACGCTAACCTGCATTCAGGGATTTTCGCATGGAGAAGATCAGAGTCGGAGTGGTCGGTGCCGCCGGGTACGCGGGAGAGGAGCTTCTGCGCCTGCTTCTGCGTCACCCGAACGTTCAGATCACCGCGATCACCTCGCGCAAGAACGCCGGAGATGGCGTGGAAAATGTTTTTCCACGCTTCACCGGGGCGGGGTTGACTTTTGTGGAGCCGAACGCCGCCGAGCTGGCCAAGGTCTGCGATGTGGCGTTTCTGGCGCTGCCGCACGGTCTGGCCACCGAGTATGCGATTCCGCTGCTCGGCTACGGAGTGAAGGTGGTGGATATTTCCGCCGACTTCCGGCTTCGCTCGACCGCGAAATATAAAGAATACTACGGTCAGGAGCATCCGGCTCCCGAGTTGCTCAAAGAGGCGGTCTACGGTCAGCCGGAACGCTATCGCGAGCAGCTGAAAACCGCGCGGCTGGTGGCTTGCGCCGGATGTTACGTCACCAGCGTGATTCTGGGGTCATGTCCTCTGCTTGAGGCCGGGCTGGTGAAAACCACCGGCATCATCGCCTCGTCGATGAGCGGAGTGACCGGCGCCGGACGCAAAGTCGATCTTGCCTATATTTTCCCGGAATGCAATGAAAGCATGAAGGCGTACAAGGTGTTCGGCCATCGTCATCTGCCGGAAATGGAGCAGGAACTGGCCTGTGCGGCTCACGTTGACGAAATAAAGATGAATTTCATTCCGCATCTGGTTCCGGTGAACCGGGGAATAAATTCAACGATCATTTTTGACGCGGCGGAAGGGTGTGACCTCGACAAGATCGAGGCGGCGTTCCATCGCGCTTATGACGGTGAACAGTTCGTCCGGGTGCTGGCGCGCGGCAAATGCAGCGACACCAAATATGTCACCATGACCAACTGTTGCGAAATCGGATTCAATCTTGATCCGCACACCAACAAAGTGATCGTCACCTCGGTGATCGACAATTTGACCAAAGGAGCCTCCGGTCAGGCGGTGCAGTGCATGAACATCATGTGCGGTCTGCCGGAATCCGCCGGACTGCTCTGAGGTTGTCGCAGATTTTGAAAGCGCCGTTAAACACGGCGCTTTTTTTATGCGGTTGCGGCGGATGGTGCGATGCGCGGGTTATTCGAGATATTTCTTTACCGCGGCGCGGATGCGACTTCCGAGTGCGAACAGATCGCTGATTTTTCAAGTCGTATTTTGTCCTCCGCGTCGCCGTCAAAAATCCCGATCTGCAATTTTTCCGGATTATTGAAATACAACCGGACAATCGGTTTGCGGTTATTGTCAGCGAACAAGATTGCGCAATAGGTCTTGGCATCGCGCAAAGCGATATTCTCAACCGGGACATCCTCGCTGGCGATCGCACGGATTATATTGTAGGCTTCAACTTCAATCTCGGTGGTTTCGATTCCGTCGGCTGACTCGCCCTGCGCATGGGCGGAAGCCGGCGCCGTATATCGGCGGCAACGACAACAGCATCATGTCATGGGTGCCGTCCGGGAAACATCTTGAGAACGCCGACAATGCGGTTTACGAATACCTCGGCATGCCTGAGTATCTGCTGTTCTGACTGATCTGTTGGCTAACTGGTTTTAACAAGCAACATCGATAAAAACGCAAGCATCCAGAACACCGCACAACACAGCGACAGAATAAACGATATACAGAAAATTGCCAAAGCGCAATTCCAGTAATGAACCCGGCAGCATTTGGTACAGATGATCGCATAGACCGAATGCACATGGCCGCAGTGACTGCATCTTTGCAATTTGCCGTTGCCTTTTTCCGGGATAATCAGTTCTTGCTGTTCCGCCATGATTCGCCTCCTTGAAGTTTTTGATGAAACTCAGATGCTTATGGTAAGATAACGGATAGGGGCCGGAGGTCAAACAAGGGCGGAAATATTCCGCCCCTGTTGTTTGAAAATTCTGCGATATCAGTATCTTGAATCGGGGAAGTAGTACGCCGCGGCGTTGTCCGGAGTCACGACCTCCGATTTGACGATGATCTCAACTTCGCCGCCCACCGGCTTGCCGCCGTTGCGCAGACCATCCAGCGCTTTGGCGGCGCCGACCTCAACCATCTGAGGAGGATAGGTGACAGTGGCCTTGACCACCGGATCCTTGTCCATGACCTTCCTGACGATCGCCCTGCTGCCGCCGCCGCCGACCATCGCCTTGACATCGGTGCGTTTCGACTCGGCATAGGCGGTCAGCACTCCGAGCAGCACATCGTCGTCGCCGGCCCAAACGCCATCGATCTTCGGGTATTTCTGAAGATAACTTTCCATGACTTTCAGACCGCGCTCGGTATTCCAGTCGGTCGGCTGGGAGTCAAGAATACGGATGCCCGGATATTTGTCCGCCAGCACTTTTTTGAAACTCTCAACCCGTTCGGTGTTGATCGGACAGAGGAAACCCTCCAGAACCAGAATGTCGCCCTTCCCGTTCAGCGCCTGCCCCATGGCTTCGCCGGCCGCGGCGCCGAAACTCGCGTTGTCGCCGTTGACGAACACATCCTGCGCCCCGGACGGCAGCGGATTGGACACCACCACCAGATAAACGCCGCGCGTCTTGGCCTGACGGCAAACATTGTCCAGCGGCTCCGGCTCCTGACTGAGCACCACCAGCGCATCGATGTTCTGCATCAGCAGATTCTCGATCGCATCGACCTGCGCCGCCGTGTTCGCGCTGGTGGCGATCATCACGTCGACATCCGGATTCGCCGCTTCAATGTTCTTCTCGGCGCGCTCGGCGCTCCACACCACTCCGCCGGTCCAGCCGTGGGTGGCCGACGGCACTGAAATGCCAATCCTCAGCTTCTTTTCTCCGGAATCGCCGCAGCCGCACAAAATCAGCAGCGCCGCCGCCATCAACAGACATTTTTTCATTTTCCGACTCCCTTTTTATATTGAAATAAAACTGCAATGATAATTACCGCCCCCTTGACCGTGTTCTGAAGATTGGGCGACACCCCCCAGGCGACCAGCGCGCTGGAAATCGTCACCAGCAGCAGAACTCCGGCCAGTGTTCCCGACATCGACGCCCGTCCGCCTGACATCGAAGTACCGCCGACAATCACCGCGGCGATCGCGTCAAGCTCATACCCCATCCCGTCGCCGGACGATGAGATGCCGTTAAGCCGGGCTGACCACAACATCGCGCTGACGCCGCACAATCCTCCGGTCAGCAGATAGGTCATGAACTTGATCCGTCCCGTGTGTATCCCGGAATAAAGCGCCACCTTTTCGTTCGACCCCACAGCACAGACGTGCCGCCCGAACGCGGTGAGATTCAACATAACGGTAAACAGCGCCGCAAAACCAACCAGCATGGCGATGGTCACATCTCCGCTCACCAGGGAGAACGCCGGATTGTCCGCCGCCACCCGTCCGGCATCGGCAAAATACAGCCCCAGAGACCGGAAAATCGACATCGTCCCCAAGGTGGCGATGAACGGCGGCACCTTCCAAACCGCCACCAGCGCGCCGTTCACCGCTCCGCCGAGCAGCCCCGCTCCAACCGCCAGCACCGCAGCCGCCAGCAGTCCGATGCCCGGCGACCCGCCGAATTCCGGCGCCAGCTCCAGTGCCGTCACCCCGGAAAGCGCAAACAGCGACCCGACCGACAAATCAATCCCGCCAGCCGCAATCACCAGCGTCATTCCCAGCGCGATTATCCCGGTATATGCCGCCTGCCGTCCAAGCATCACATAATTCATCGGATTGCGAAACGACGCTTCGCCGATCATACATACCGCCAACAGCAGCGCCAATGCCAGCCAGGGGCCGAGCACCCCGAAAATTTTTCTCATCTTTCAACTCCGGTTGCCAGATAAATGATTTCCTGTTCGTTCAATTCGCCGCCGGAAAGGAATCCGGCCGTCCTGCCCTCACGCATCACCATCACCCGGCCGCACATGCCGAGCAGCTCCTCCAAATCGGAGCAGATCATCAGGCAGGCGACGCCGGAAGCGGCAAGATCGTGAATAAAGTCGTAAATGTCGCGTCGCGCGGCAACGTCCACGCCGCGGGTCGGCTCGTCGAAGATGAACACATGCGGACGGTTGTCCAGATTCTTGGCGATCGCCACCTTCTGCTGGTTGCCGCCGGAAAGATTGCGGAGCAGATCGCCGGTTCCGCGGCACTTGACGCCAAACTTCCCGATATAGTCCGCCGCCGCCGCGTTTTCCCGCCCGAACCGGATGAAGCCGCAGCTCAGATAACGCCGCAATGACGATAAGGTGACGTTTTCCGCCACCGTGAAGTCGCCCAGAATTCCGCTCTCCTGACGGTCTTCGGTAAGAAAGGCGATGCCGTGCGCCGCCGCGTCGGACGCCGAAGTAATCTTCACCGCTCTCCCGAAAAGCCGCAGAGTCCCACCGGTCATTCTGCGAATGCCGCAGATGGTCTCCGCCAGCTCGCTGCGCCCGGAGCCGGCCAGCCCGGCGATGCCGAGTATCCCGCCGCGCCGCAGCTCGAACGACACGCCGCGCACCGCCGCTCCCGCCCTCACGTCCTCCGCCTTCATCACCCACTCGCCCTCCGCCGGCGGCAGTTTTGCCGGAAACAGACAAGTGAGCTCGCGGCCGACCATTTTCCCGGCCAGCTCAACCGGCGTAAGCGCTCCGGACGGCGACACATCCACCAAAACCCCGTCGCGCAGCACCGCCACGCGGTCGCAGACAGCAAGCACCTCGCCCAATTTATGCGAAATGTATATCACCGCTCCGCCGGCATCCCGGAATCCGCGCATGACGGCAAACAGCCGCCCGGTCTCTTCGGCATTCAACAGCGTGCTCGGCTCGTCCATGATCAGAACGGCGGAATCGACGATGGTCGCTTTGGCGATCTCCACCATCTGCCGCTCGGAAATCGAAAGGTCGGTCAGCTTTGCGTCAGGATCGACCGCCGCGCCGAGTTTTTCCAGTTCCACCGCCGCCAGCCGGCGCATCCGGCTCCGCCGCAGCAGACCGCAACGACCGCGCAGTTCGCGGCCGAGAAAAATGTTTTCATACACCCGCAGGTCGCGCACCAGATTGAATTCCTGATGGATCGCCGCCACGCGACAGTCGCACACGACTCTGCCGCCGCAGGGTTTCACCAGTTTCATCACGCACTTTACCAGCGTTGATTTTCCGGCGCCGTTCTCACCGACCAGTCCGAGTATCTCGCCGGCATGCAGACTGAAGCTCACGCCATCCAGCACCATGTCGGCGCCGTAGGAGCACTTCAACGCGTCAATATCCAGCAGAATCTTCCGCCGACCGTCATCCATTGTTCCCATCCCCCGAACTCCATCGGTTACGGCCGGACCTGTTTCCGGAACACAATTCCGTCCGCCACCGCGTTGATCGCTTTGCCGCCGTTGCTGAAAATCACCGTGATCCGGTCACCCTGCCTGGCGGGGAAACGATGCAGTATCTCCTCACGCGTTCCGACCTTCGACAGATCGCATTTCAGTTTGTATTCACGGTTGTTCTGTTTGAAAATCACCGGCATCACCTTGCCGTCCGCCGTCCGCGGCAGAATCACGCCCATAGTGTAGCGGCCGTCCTCCGGAACCGTCCACTCATATTCGGCGGTGCTCGGAACGCTGCTGTAAACCATCGCGTAACGCCCGTCAAGCATCGGCACGCCAACCTCGCGGTGCGCCCAGCGCCCGGTCAATTTCGCCTGCCGGTCATCCAGCACATAGCCGTCCAGCTCGGCACTGAGCGGAAACATGTTGCCTTTGGCCGGATAATGAAGGATTCCGCCGCCATCCGTCAATTTTTTCTGGAGCGCGGCAACATCAATATCCTGCACCGCCAGATCGCCGTCCACCGCCATTGCCGCGGCGGTTCCGGCGGCTTCTCCGGCGGTCATGAACACCGGCTCCATGCGCAGCGAGCAATAGGCGACGTGGGAGGCGGAAAGACAGATCACCGCCAGCAGATTGGAGCAGTCGTCGCGCCGCGGCGTCAACGCCCGGTACGGTATCTCATAGGGACGAACCGGGACCTTGCCGTCGAACACGCTGATGAACCCTTCCATATATACGGAGCCGTCGGCCGCGGCGAATTTTCTCACCGCGTGCGAGTCGAGCATGTACGATCCGATGCCGATCGAGTCGGCCTTGAGGTTGTTCTGATAACAGTCATACTGCGTCATCACATACTCGCCGGTCATGCGCCGGGCTTCGCGGACATAGAGCATATACGGCCAGTTGTCGTTATCGACAAACTCGTCGGCGGCGAGTCCCCATGATGCGCAGTCTTTGCGCAAATCCTCCGGCACCTCGTAGTCATTGGCCAGAAAGTAAAGGAAGCCCTGCGTATAGCGGCGGTGTTCGTCATAAATCTTCTGCCGCTCGGCATAGGAGGCTTCGGCCCAGTTGTGACTGTGATTGATGAAATCGGTGGAAAAGTCGCCGTTGTTGTTCGCGTCGATCTTGGTGCCGCCGGAGAGCAGCTCCCAATAGGAGACCACGTTGTCAAACCGCCAGGCTTTGCCGGGGTCGGAGGCGAGCCAGTTCAACAGATTGCGGTAGTCGCCGCGGTCGTATCCCTCCGGCTTCGGCACCGCCTTGAAGTTGTTGCGGTCCTGAGTCATGCAGAGCCGGAAATTGTAGGCCTGCGTCAAGCCGTCCGCCGCGCCGACGGTTCCCGGTTCGCCGGAGACCAGATCGGCGCACAGTTTGCCGGCGGCGTCTTTCGCCTCGCCGTATTTCAGCCGAACCGCCGGACGGACGCCGGCCGCAGGCTCGCCGTATTCCGCAACCGCCTCGCGTCCGACGCGATGCTTGACGCCGGCGGCGGCCAGAAGATCCCCCTCATAACTTGCGTCGATAAAAATTTTACCGGTCGCCCGGTCGCCATTCTCAAATCTGATCGCGGTTATCGCGCCGCCGTCCTTTTCAACGCCGCCCTGCTCGGCCAGCCGACGGTTCAGCAGCAACTCCACGCCGGACTCTCCGGCCATACGGAGGAAAACCGTCTCGGCAAGTTTCGGCGTCACCCGATACATGCGGCCGCCCGGAACGTTGGCGGCGCGCCGGAAAAACTCCAGCGTCAACCCGCCGAGCGTTTCACGGCGCATAATGTCAACCAGTCCGAGTCCGCCGGCGGTCATCCCGCCGACATGACCGCTGCTTTCGGCCACCAGCACCTTCTTTCCGGCTTTCGCGGCGGCGGCCGCCGCGATCATTCCGCCAGAGCTGCCGCCGTAAACCACCACATCGGCTTCATATTCAGCGGCTGCGAGTCCGGCTCCCAATACAACGGCCAGCAGCACTGCAAAAAATTTCATATCTTCTTTCTCCATATTTTATTTTCCTCAATATAGCATCTTTGCCGCATTTTTCACTTTTTTTTCTAAAAAAATGAGTCCTTTCGTAAAAAAACACAATATATTGTGGATTTACCACTTGACAACCCAATATCATGGTGTATTGTTTTGATGTGATTCAGGAATGATTCCCCAAAAAAATTTATAAAGGAGATTGAAAAATGGCTAAGTGCGGAGAAAAAACCGAAGTTTACAGCAGAGTCTGCGGCTATTTCCGTCCGGTTTCCAACTGGAACCGCGGCAAACAGGAAGAATTTCACGACCGGAAGACTTTTGAAGTCCGCCATTGCGCCTGCGGCAAATAACCATTGACCGCAGACCGGCCGCCAACACGACCGGAACGGAATGATTCAAACCCCCATGCGACCGTTTAGAAAACCGGTTGCGTGGGGGTGTTGTTTTTCTGAAATATGGCGGAATTGCCTACTCCGCGCCGGAACGATCATCCTGAAAAAAGACAAAAAAATGGAGGCGTGGACCGGAATTGAACCGGTGTGGGAGATTTTGCAGACCTCTGCCTAACCACTCGGCAACCACGCCTCAGATGAGGTACGTGGGTTAATGTACCCCGTTTATAAAAAAAATCCAGCATGATTGACGGGAAAATCGGAAAAAAAATTGAAAAAGCCACCGATTGTGGTATTTTATGGGACGAACAAAACAACACTGAAACGGAGACGTTGGAAAATGGAAGAAAATCCTGGCTCGGTGAAGACCGACTTCATTCGGGAAAAAGTGGCCCGCGACGTGGAGAGCGGAAAATTCGGCAAAGAGGTCACCACCCGCTTTCCGCCGGAGCCGAACGGCTATCTGCATATCGGGCACGTCAAGGCCATCTGCGTCGACTTCGGCGTGGCCGAGGAGTTCGGCGGCGTCTGCCACCTGAGAATGGATGACACCAACCCCACAAAAGAGGACACCGAATACGTTGACTCGATTCAGGAGGACATTCACTGGCTCGGATTCGACTGGGGCAGCCATTTCTATTACGCCAGCGACTATTTCGACCGGATGTACGACTGCGCGGTCGAACTGATAAAACGCGGCAAGGCCTACGTCTGCGCCCTCACTCCGGAAGAGTGGAAGGAATACTGCGGCGACCTGTTCAAGCCCGGCGCCAATCCGCCCGGACGCGACAACTCAATAGAAGAAAACCTTGACCTCTTCGCCCGGATGCGGAAGGGCGAATTCGCCGACGGCGAGCGGACGCTGCGTGCGAAAATCGACATGGCGTCCCCCAATATCCACATGCGCGATCCGGTGATCTACCGGGTCCGCCATACCTCGCATTTCCGTCAGGGCGACAAGTGGTGCGTCTATCCGATGTACGACTTCGCACACTGTCTTGAAGACGCGTTTGAGGGCGTCACCCATTCGCTCTGCACGCTGGAATTTGAAATTCACCGGCCGCTGTACGACTGGGTCCTTCAATCGCTGGACTGGAAGAATCCGCCGGAACAGACCGAATTCTCTCGCCTGAATCTCACATACACTGTAATGAGCAAACGCAAGCTGCTCCAACTGGTCAAAGAAGGATACGTCGCCGGATGGGACGATCCCAGAATGCCAACGATCTGCGGACTTCGCCGCCGCGGATATACGCCGTCATCGCTGCGCAAATTCGCGCAGGCGGTCGGTGTGACGAAGTTCAACAGCGTCACCGACGCGGCGCTGCTCGAATACTGCGTCCGCGAGGAGCTGAACGCCACAGCGCCGCGCTTCATGGCGGTGCTCGATCCGCTGAAAGTGGTGATCGAAAACTATCCGGAGGGCAAAACCGAATGGATGGAGGCGGTCAACAATCCGGAGGACGCCTCGGCCGGAACGCGTCTGGTGCCGTTCGGCCGTGAAATCTATATCGAACGCTCCGACTTCATGGAGAATCCGCCGAAAAAGTTTTTCCGGCTTCAGGTCGGCGGCGAAGTCCGTCTGCGCTACACCTATATAATAAAATGCGAACGGGTGATAAAAGACGCCGGCGGCAACATCGTTGAACTGCGCTGCACCTATGACCCGGCCACGCGCGGCGGCAGCACGCCGGACGGCCGCAAAGTCAAGGGAACCATACATTATGTGGCCTGCCGCGAGGCGAAGAAAGGCGAAGCCCGGCTGTACGACCGGCTGTTCAACGTGGAAAATCCCGGCGCCGACGGCGTCGATTTCCTGACCCAGCTCAATCCCGACTCGCTGACGGTGCGCGAATGTTATATCGAGCCGGAACTGGCAAAATGCGCCGTTGGCACCAGCGTGCAGTTTGAACGCATCGGCTATTTTGTGGCCGACCGCGACGCAACCGCCGATCGTCCGGTATTCAACCGCACGGTCACGTTAAAAGACTCCTGGGCGAAACTTCAGGAGTAAAGGCTGTGAAAGACATTTTTTCAATTTCACGCGATAAAATCTCCGTGGCTCCGTCGCTGCTGGCCGCCGACTTCCGTCATTTGAGCGAAGAGGTGGAACGGGTCGAAAAAGCCGGAGCCGAGGTGCTGCATCTGGATATCATGGACGGCCACTTTGTGCCGAACATAAGTTTCGGAGCGCTGGTGGTGAAAGCGCTGCGTCCGGCGTCACGGATGTTTTTCGACGCGCATCTGATGATCTCCGAGCCGCTGCGCTATGCGCCGGACTTTGTCGCCGCCGGAGCCGACGGCGTCACGTTTCATGTGGAGACGGAGCGCGATCCGGCAAACACCGCGCGCGAACTGCGGAAGCTGGGCTGCGCGGTCGGCGTATCGCTGAAGCCGGGAACGCCGGTGGAAGCGGTTATGCCGCTGCTGCCGCTGGTGGATCTGGTGCTGGTGATGTCGGTTGAACCGGGGTTCGGAGGCCAGAAATTCATGCCGGAAGTATTGCCCAAGGCCACGGCGATACGTCGGGAGGCCGACCGGCTCGGTCTGAAATTGCATCTGGAAATCGACGGCGGAATCGACGGCGGAACCGTTGCCGCGGCGGCCGCCGCCGGCGTAAACATGATGGTGGCCGGAACCGCGGTTTTCCGCCATCCGGACGGGGCGGCGGCGGCGATTGCCGCACTGCGTGAAGCCGAGGTTATAAAATAGCGTAAAAAATAAGAACTTACGCTTGACATTTGTTTTCATCATGTATAAAATAACATGCGTGAAACATATTCAAATTCGACATGGGAGCAACAATGAAATATTTTTCCGAAGACCACGAGTGGGTCGAGATAGACGGCGATGAAGCCACCATCGGGATTTCCGAATATGCGGTAAACGAGCTGGGCAGGGTTAATTTTGTCAACCTGCCGCTGGAGGACGAGGACTTCATCGTCGGGGACATGCTCGGATCGATCGTCGCCGGAAACACGTCGATGGACGTTTATTCGCCGATCTCCGGCACGGTGTCCGCAGTGAATGAGGCGCTGGACGAAGATCCCGGACTCATCAACGAGTCGCCGGAAGACAACGGATGGATATGCAAGATGATCAATTTCGAGGCCGCCGAGCTGGACGACATGATGACCGAAGCCGCCTACGCCCGTTATCTGCGCGAAATAAAGAAGTAGGCCGCAATGCGATATGTGGCAAGAGTTCGCGGTATCGCCGCGAAAAACTGGAAACTTCGTCCGGTGCTGAATGCCGGGAAGCTCTGTGAATTCACCGGCCCGGACAAATTGAAGGTCGATTTTTATGGCGTTGCCGCCAACGGTTTTCAGGAAATCGACGGGCTGCCGGCCAAGTCAAGGGCGCATGTTGCCGCCGATCACATTTCCGGCAGTCTGGAAACTGAGACCGTGCTGCCGCTCGGCCCGGAGCTGAAAGTACGCCGGACAATTGAGTTGTCCGGAGGCATGGCGTCGGTGACGGTTGATATTTCAGGCGGCGTGGTGCGCTCACTGGAGCTTGACCGGTTTGTGCTGGCCGGAAAATGGAAGGAGATGCGAGTCTTCGACGGCGCGGCATTCAAAACCTCGGACATTTCCGTTCCGGGGAAAAAGGTTTTCCAGCTGCCGTTATGCGCAATCACCTTTGAAGCGGCGGACGGCCGCCGGTTCGAGTTTGGCTGCGCCGACGACTTCTGGCGCTATTCGGCGCCGGAAAAACTCGGCGGCGGACGCGCTGAACTGACCGTTGAAATCAAATCAGGCTCAATTGAAATAAGCCGAAAGTTATTCCATTTTCCCGATGAAGCGGTGCTGCAAAACCGGCCGTGGCGTTTTTCCTGGTACTTCGCCTGGCCGAACCGAGCCGACGAACCCGCCCCGGCCGAGGCAACGACAATCGATATGGCGGCAATGGCGCTGCCGGAGTCGGGATTGACCGCGGCGGAAAACGGGGTCCGGCTTGCCGCGCCCTGTCTGCTCTCCGCCTCCTGCCGCAAACAGCTGCGGCGCGACATCCGGGCGGCGGCCGGCAATCTGCGGATCGTCAACCTCAATCCCGGACTGTGCTTCGACCCCGCCCATCTTGAACGCCCCGCCCGCGGTTCACTCTGCCACTGGGACTTCCTCGAACTGTTCGCTCTCCGGCTGTGGGCCGGTCGCCGGACGGCCGAAAACGGCGCGGAATGCCGCCTGGAATTTGCCCCGGACGCTCCGGCGGCAAACCTGCTGGCGGCGGAAGCACTGTGTTCGCCGCACACGCCGGAAGTGACGGTCGGCGACTTTGAACGATAGTCCGATGCCGGACTGATAAAGAACAAAAAGGCTTTCCGGTCGAATCCGGAAAGCCTTTTTTATTCCGACGGCAAAACGCCGCAACGAAATGCCGGGAATAC
The DNA here is from genome assembly GCA_028709805.1 of Victivallaceae bacterium. Classification (GTDB taxonomy): domain Bacteria; phylum Verrucomicrobiota; class Lentisphaeria; order Victivallales; family Victivallaceae; genus CALXXL01. Next base: position 23,954 of record JAQUTL010000003.1, on the reverse strand, counting down.
CGTCAAAATCCGATCAGCGGCCGGGTCTCCTGACGGCCGATCTCCTGCGTGCCTTTCCATACAGCGATGCCGCTGCGGTTGTCGGTCAGCGTCAACGTTATAAAGTAGGTCACCTCGGTGGTGCGGCCGACGGTGGCCTGCTGCTGAATAATGGCGCCGGAAAGCGAAAGGTTCGGCGCTTTGAGCGTGCCGCGCTTCTGCACGGTGCCCTGATCGAAATTCTCATCATATTCCAGGTCGCGGATATCCGCGCTCGCCGAATCGCGCAGCTGCCCCTCGCCCGCCGCGGCGGTGGTCACCTGCACCAGTTCGGCGTTCATCAGCGCCTCGGTAATCCGCTCGGTAAGCACCGGCATGTTCACCGTCTGCGAGGTGTTGTTGACGATTTTGCCGAGCATCAGCAGCGGCATGTCGGTATTTTCGGTCTCATATTGCCGCAGATAATTGGAAAACACCTTGCTTTTGAACATATTGTTGACGGCGGTGACCGCGGCCTCGTTGAAGTCCAGCGGCGACAGCTTCATGGAGCGGATGCGGCCCTGATTGCTGGAGGTGTCGATACTCGCCGGGTCGGACCCGCAGCCGACTGCGGCCAGCGCTGCCAGCGCCAAAATCGTTTGCTTGATCATATGTCATATTCTCCTGTTGTTTATTGTTGCGGTTATTCGGCTTCCTGAAGGTCAAGCAGGAAATCGCGGCAATCGCGCGACGGCGCCACCGACTCCAGATACGCCGACTCGCCGGGATAGATGATTTTTTCCTGCCATACCGACGAAATACCGGAAACCGCCATTCCTTTTTCATCGAACCAGCGGAACCGGTAGTTGATCCGGTAGGGATTTTCGCCGGTCATGCTGCTCCATGCTTCGGAGAAAAATCCGGTCCGCATATTGGTCACCTCAACCTGAACCACCATCATGCCGTTCGGACTTTCACCGACGGCGACTTTGGCAACGGCCAGACGATTGCGCAAAGCGCCGTCGGTCACCACCCGTTTGTCATTTACATAAGTCGGCGCCGCCGACTTGTCGGCGTTCTCAACCGTATTCACCGTGTTCTGACAGCCGCCGGCCATGCCGAGCAGACCGGCCGCGCAGCACGCTAAAATCGAAATTCTGTTCATTGCCAATCTCCTTTGAAAAATTGTTTTCATTTATCTTTGAACGCCAGTGTCCGGACGGAAAAACATCCGGCCGCGGGAGCTGAAACATACACAATGGCGGAACGGCACTCTTCCGGCAGCACAAGCTCATACGGCGATGCGTCGGCCAATTCCAGATTAAGCCGCCGCGTCTCCGGCATCGGCAGGATCGCCAGCTGAAACTCCTTGGGCAGCACCTCCCAGCAGCGGGTGTCGGCGGTATTGAACAGATATTTATACATCGAGGTGCCGATCACCGTGGCGATATACGCGCCGTCGCCGCCGTTCTGTCTGGCGGCTTCGTTGGCGACGATGGCGGCCGCCTCCTTGACCAGATAGCCGACCACCAGCCGGGTAATCATGCCGGGCAGTCTGGCGGTGTACTCCTGAGCCGCGATCGCATCCACGCTGGCCAGCGGCAGCGTGTCCACGCCATTGACGCGCAGACCGTTGAAAAGCGCCGGATGGTATTCGCATACCGGGAACGCGATCCCGGTATAGCCGACATAGGGCAGAACCAGCTCGAACCGGAACGGTTTGTAATTGGCGCCCAGCCCGTTGGCGAAGATGACGTAGAGCACATTGCGGTCAACCGGAAAACCAAACGGTTTGACGTCTTTCAGTTTTTCGTCTTCTTCATTCCGGTCGGCGAGTTTAAGCGCGGTCACGAACAGCCGCGAAGCCAGAGCGGACTCCGGAAACGCGGCATGGAGCCGGCGGAACTCCACCAATGCATTCTCCGCGTCGCCGTCCCGCCAGTAGGTCATTCCGGAGATGAACAGCGCCAGCGGATTCATAAAGTTGCCGTATGCCGGAAGAGCGGCCTCGCGGGTGGGGGCGAGCGCTTCGTTGAATTTCTTGTCGGCCATGAACAGTTGTCCGCTTTTGTCCGGGTCGGTTTTAATGGCGGCCAAATCGGCGGACGACTTCTCCCGGGCGGACTCCGCCTCCTTGCGCTCGGCCTCGATCTCGCCGGCAAAAAACGTCTCGGCGCCGTTCATGGCCAGCCGCATGCGGTTGACGTCCGCCCGGTAATTGTCTTCATCGCCGGCGCCGAGCCGGCAGAAGCCGCAGAAAACATTCATGAATATCCGGTCGCGGCACATGCCGCGATAGGGAAGAGCATTGGAGTTGGTCAACGCCGCAGCGCCCTCGTTGCCGACATCGCGGGCGCTGACAACGGCGCGGCTGTCATATTCCTCGGCGAGTTGAATCGCGCGCTCGAACGCGGCGAGTCCGTCGCGGTCATTGCCGGTCAGGAAGAAAAAGCTGCCGCCCTCAAGCTGCCACATCATTTCGTCACCGGTGTTTTTCCGGGCTTCAATATAGCCGCGCAGTTCGGACTCCGCTTGCGGACAGTCTCCGGCCAGATAAAATGACATGAAATCCGCCTTCTGCTGGTGGGCGTTGACAATGGAGGAACAACCGGACGCCATTGCCGCCAGCGCACTTGAGAGCAGAATATTTTTTATTGAACGCAACGTCATTGTCATTGGGCCGGAGCGTCCGGTCATTTACCGCCGTTTTCCTTTTCCGCGGCAATCGCTTTAGCAACAACCGGAGAAATGTCGGAAAGCGCGGCGTGAAGCAGATAATTATCGAAATCGCGCTCCGTCCAGTCGCGCCGCAGGTCGATCGGGATGGACGTTTCGATCTGGCGTTTGGCGAACGGCATTGTGGCGATCAGTTTATTGTCCCTCACCCGGATCACCTTCACCTGACCTTCCACGGTGCGGATCCGGCGCTCGTTTGTGGTTCCGCTCACCAGCTTTTTCGGTGCTTCGATCAACAGTTCAAACCGGCTTATCGAGGTGAGAACCAGATATCCGGCGACTTTTTCCTGATTGACGGACGCGAACTGATCCGGCTCGGCGGTCGCCGCGTCGGCGATGCCCATTTCGCGCAATACGGCGGCACGGTCGGCGCGCTCCAGCACGTCGATGCCGCCGCCGATCAACACCTGCTGCATTTGAGCAACGAAGTCTCCGGCGAAAAAGTCCGGCAGTTTCAGCTGAACCGGCAGACCGACCGCCGCGGTGGGCGCGGCGACGACTACGGCAAAATTCCCGTCCGCCGGACGGCCGATTCCCATTTTCCTCAATTCGTTGTCAAGTTGCGTCACAATGCCGTCCAGATTGCCGGCGGTAAGTTTGCCGCTCTGTTTTTTCACCTCGCCGGTGGTCGCGTCGACCAGCGTCATCGTCAGAATCATACGGTTGCCGATCCGGGTGACGGACGGCACCAGCAGTTCGCCGACGCCGAGCACACCGCCGAGTTCGGCGCGCGGACGGCCGTCGACCAGCAGCGGCGATCCGGCGCCAAGACCGATCTCGGTCAGCATTGAAGCGAGGCCGGCACGGGTGACCAGCTTGAACGACGAAGTGTCAATTCCGGTTTCGATAAGGCTTGAAAGTCCGGCCACATCCTCCGCCTTGACGCCGCCCCTGGTCTCCGTCTCGGCAACCGCGATCACCGGACGGACAACCGCGGCGGATTCAACCGCGGCAGACGCGGAAGACGACGGTGCGGCGGAACCCGCGGCGGGCGCGGAAGACGATGACGCGGCGGATTCAACCGCGGCGGGGGAAACAACCGTCGTCTCTGGTGCGGCGGAAACTGCGGACGCCGGAGCGGCCAAAGCATCAACTTTGGCACGAATGTCCGCCGCCGCGTTTTTCAAAGCGTCGCGCATCAGTGTCTGAAACACATTTCCGTCGATTCCGTCCGGCGAATAGGGATACTGTTCGGTGACGGTGGCGGTATAAACATTGGCGTAAACTCCACGCTGAGATTTCAAATCGACCAGCTTCACGATCACATCCAGCGACCATATCCTGGTTTTGGTTTCCACGCCGTATCCCTTAAAACTTTTTTCACGCGAAGCCAGATCGGTGACAATGCCGTAAACCAGAAAATCCACCCCGGACGCCGCGCCGAGTTTGCGCATCGCATCCGTCGGATAACCGGCGGCCGCCGGCAACTTCACAAGCGCCGAGGTCACCGCGGCGTTGTCAACACAGGAGAATGTCTCCGGATAAGAGCCAAGATAGGCGCCAAGATAATCGGCGCCGGCGATCACCGGACGGGTCGGCCCGTTCAGCAGCCGGTCGTAAATCGTTTTCCATCTGGCCCATTCCTCGTCGCGCTGTTTGATCGTCCAGTCCAATTCCGCGGCGTGCGTCGTGTGATTGTCCCATGCGTCAACCGCGCCGATGAATCCCTGCATCACGCCGTTGATCGACAGCCGGTCGGCGGTGTTGAGCGACTTCATCGCCGGAATGTCGATCTTGATATCCGGCCGCTCAAGAAACTCATTTCCTTTGACATCAAGCGTGGTAAATTCCAATACGGCGATTTTTACCGGCAGGACAATGCCGCCATTATCCGACGCCGCAACAGACTCGCCGGCAACCAGTCGCGCCGCGGTAAACAGCGCCGCGCCGGCCAACAATAAACGCCCATACAAACACATATCGGGTCCCTCCCTTGTGGTTTTATATCCGTCCGGTCATTAAGTTATCACAACTTTCATTTTTTCTCAAACCGGAAATGCCGCATTGTATCCGATATAGACAAAATATTCCGCAAAAAGTCAAAATCCATATTGCATTTTCCGCCGGTGGAAGTAGTTTATTCTGTCTGATTATTACCCAAAAAAGGAGGGTTTCATGTTAAGGCATATCACCGCCGCCGCGTTTTGCGCGGCCGGAATGTTCTTCGCCGCCGGATGCAACGGAAGCGCAAAATTCACCTGTGACAATCTTACCGCCGGAACGGCCGTCAGGCTTCAGCCAAGCGAAAACGCGCCGACCGTAACGGTGACGCCGTTTACCGACATGCGCCCGTATGAGCGCAGCGGCTCGTCGCTGCTCGGCATGATTCCGCTGCGTCCCTACGGATACGCCGAGGCCGGTCAGCCGGAAAACAGCGAAACATTCTACAGCATCAGTCACTACGACTTCGACGCGGTGAACGACCTCACCGCCGCGGCCGCCGAAAGCCTCCGTTCCTCCAATCTGTTCAGCCGGGTCGAGCAATGCAAAGCCGCCGGCAGCGATACCGACTACGTTTTCTCCGCAACCATCGTCGCCTGCTCCTACAAGGCCCGCTGGTTCACCTACTGCGTCACCTATATCGGCGCCGCGCCGTTCTGGGCAATCGGCTGCCCGACCGGAAGCTCCACCGTCCATCTCCGGCTGCGGTTTGAACTCTCGGAGCGCACCACCGGAAAAGTGCTGTGGGCGCAGGAATTCGATGAAAGCGACTATCTCAATCACTGGCTGTACTGCCGTTATCAGGCCGACATGGATCTGCTGCCGGCACTGATGCGCCGCGCAATGAATCTGGCGATCATTGATCTGAAGTCAACCGGTGTGGTTTCCGAAGATGCGCTGAATGAGGCTCGAAGACATTCGGGCTGGTAAAAATCGTTTTTACTGCTATATTAATGAAAAACCCAAAAGCAGCAGGGGGATCAGGATCATGCGCAAGGATTTTCTGCCGTTTACCAGACCGCAGGTGACCGAAGAGGACATTCGTCAGGTGGAGGCGGTACTGCGTTCAGGATGGCTTACCAACGGCCCCAGAAATGTGGAGTTTGAAGAGGCAGTCTGCAAATATGTCGGCAACCGCAGCGCGGTGTGCCTCACCAGCGAAACCGCGGCAATGCATCTGCTCACCAAAATATTCGACCTCAAGCCGGGAGATGAAGTCATAACTCCATCGCTTACTTGGGTTTCAATGATCAACATGGTGGCGCTTTCCGGCGCGGTTCCGGTCTTTGCGGAAGTTGACCGCGACACATTGATGGTCACTCCCGAAACCGTGGCGGCAAAAATAACGCCGCGCACAAAACTCATCGTCCCGGTTCACTACGCCGGAGCGCCGTGCGATATCGACGGCATCCGGAAAGTCGCCGGCGCCATCCCGGTGGTGGAGGACGCGGCCCACGCGCTCGGCGCCTCGTACAAAGGCCGGAAGATCGGCGGTGGAGACACTACCTGCCTGTTCAGTTTCCACGCAATAAAAAACATCACCACCGCCGAGGGCGGAATGGTGGTGTCCAATGACGAAAAGCTGATTTCCGACTTCCGCCGCTGGAAATTCCACGGCATCGTGGTGGACGCCTTCGACCGCGAGAACCGCGGTCGCGCTCCTCAGGCGGAGGTGTCATTCCCCGGTTTTAAATACAATTTGAGTGACATTCAGGCGGCGCTCGGCGCCAGCCAGCTTTCCCGCATCGACCGGATCAACGCAAAAAGACGCGAACTCGCCATGCTTTACCGCGAACTTCTGGCCGATATCGAGGAGATAAAGCCGCTGGCCGATCCGTCCGGATACGATTTCGAGCACGCATGGCATTTGTTCATCGTCCGTGTTGTCTCCCCGAAACTTGACCGCGACGCCTTCATGAAAGCGTTGAAAGCCGAAAATATCGGCACCGGACTGCACTTCCGTTGCGCCCACCTCCAGAAATATTACCGGGAAACAATGGGATGCCGGCCAGGAATGCTGCCGGCCACCGAGTTCAACAGCGACCATATCTGCTCGCTGCCGCTTTTCCCGGATATGACCGGAGATGACGTGGCCGATGTGGCGGCGGCAATCAAAAAGGTGCTGGCCTGAACATGAATAAGGCGTCAACCGCGGGTTCACCGCCACGGCAATGGCCGCGTCTGCGACCGGCGGAGGCGATTCTCTATTTTTCAGCGGCATTCGCGGCGTTTGCATTTTCCGGAACCAGAGCGCTGTTCGGCAGTGAAAACCGCTGGGCGGAGGTGGTGCGTGAAATTTTCATTTCCGGTGACATCTTCCACCCGTGCATCAATAACGCGGTGTATTTTGACAAACCGATACTGTCCTATTGGCTGATCGCGCTCTCGGCCAAGCTGTTCGGAGAACTCAACGAGTGGACGCTGCGTCTGCCCAGCGCGCTGTTTTCGGTGATCGCGGTCTGGGCGGCGGTCAAAGTGTTCTCGCGTCTGGCGGACCGGCGATCAGGAATACTGTCCGGATGGCTGCTGCTTTCCAGCTTCGGCTTTCTGTGGTGGAGCCGCAGCGCCGAGGCCGACATGGAAAACATGACCGTGATTCTGCTGGCGTTCGCCTGGTTTATCCGCTGTCGCGAACGGGCCGGATTCTTTCAATATCTGGTCTTTTATCTTATCGTTTTCATCGGCGCATTGTTCAAAGGACTTCCGGCGGTGGCGGTTCCGCTGGCGGCGGCCGGCATATTCGCAATAATGAACGGAGAGGTCAGGCGTCATCTCAAATTTTCCAACTTCGCCGCGCTGGCGATCGGAATAACGGCGTTTTTTGTCACGCCTTATCTGGCCGGGGCGACGCCGCTGCCCCAGGGATGCGTCTACGCCGAAAACCTTTCGGCGCTTGAACTCATGTGGCGGGAAAATGTTGTCCGGGCGTTCAACGCATTCGATCACAAGGGCGGATGGTATATTTATTTTTACGAACTGCCGCGCGTGCTCGCGCCGTGGTCGCCGCTCTTCCTGCTGGCGCTGATCTGGGCGTTCACCGGCTGGAAAAAGCTCAGCCGCGAACTCCGGGCACTGGCGGTAATCAATGTTGCGATATTTATTATTTTCAGTCTGTCGCAGTCGCGCCGGTGGTACTACATACTGCCGATCACGCCGTTCGCCGCCGGACTGACCGCAATCTGGCTTTCACTCCGCGACGAAGAACTTAAATGGCTGCGACCGGTATGGAACGTAGTGCGTTATGCGGCGATCACTGCGGCTTCGCTGGCGATTCTCAGTCCGCTCGGCTGGCCGCTTTATGACCGCATATTCAAATTCGAGCTGCATCCGCTGATAATTTTTTCGATTCCGGCGATCGGTCTGGTCATGATCGTTCTGCTTATTATCGACGAGCGTTCGCGGGACAAGATGGCGGCGTTCTTCATGCTGCCGGCTGCTTTATGCGGACCGCTGCTGGCGGTTGCCGCCGCCATGATCGGTTTTTTTACCTGCATACTGCCCGGCACCGACAGTTTCCGTACCACCCGCCGTTTTCTGCTTGAAACCCGTCCGCTGCTGGGTGAATTCCAACCCGGACAGGTGGTGGCGTATCTGCACGAGCCAAGCTGCGATTTGCTGTATTACTGGAACTTTCCGCCACCGATGAACGTGGTGACACAGAAAATCGACGCCGCCGCCAAACCGGATCGGGCGCGACAGGCTCAGGCGTCGCTGGACGAACTCGGAAAAACACTGCGCGCGGTCACCGCCTCGGGCAAACCGGCGCTGCTGGTGTCGCAGTCGCGGGCAATGAACAAACTCAACGCTTTTCATATCCGGGAAATTCCGGAGTTCAACCGCGCGGACCCCGACCGCTGGGAACCGGATTTTGAACTTGAACGAAAAAACGATCAAAAATTCAGAATATGGATAATCCATCCGGAGTCTGTTGCGCCGAACTCCGGAACAACCCCCACAGGAGATGATAAATGAATATGATAGATCGCATTGAAGAAATAAACTCCTTCAGTGTCGTGGTGCCGGTTTACAATGAATCCGGCTGTCTTCAGGAACTGATCGACCGGACGCTCAAGGCCTGCCGGTCAACCGGAATGCCGTTTGAACTGCTGATGATTGACGACGGCAGCCGCGACAATTCCGCACAGATCATGAGCGACGCGGTTAAAAACAATCCGCGCGGCGAAGTGGTCGCCATTCTGCTCAACCGCAACTATGGTCAACATTCGGCGATCATGGCCGGATTCTCCCAAGTGAAGAACGACCTGGTGATAACCATTGACGCCGACCTTCAGAACCCGCCGGAGGAAATTCCGAAGCTCATCGCCGCCGCGAAAGACGGCAACGACGTGGTCGGCACCGTCCGGCAGAACCGCAAGGACACCTTCTTCCGCCGCTACGCCAGCAAAATTGTCAACGCCCTCACCCAACAGGCCACCGGCGTCAATATGTGCGACTACGGCTGCATGCTGCGCGCCTACCGCCTTCACATCGTCAAAGCCATGCTCCAGTGCCGCGAGACCAGCACCTTCATTCCGGTGCTGGGCAACAGCTTCGCCCGCAAGACCTGTGAAATACCGGTGGCGCACTCGCCGCGCGCGGTGGGAGAGTCTAAATACTCGTTCATGAAGCTGATCAATCTGCAGTTCAACCTGCTCACCTGCATGACCACGGCTCCGCTGCGGCTGCTCTTCTATATCGGCGGACTGTCGGCAATCTTCGGTTTTCTGCTCGCCGTCATCATGATACTGCTGCGCTTTCTGCTGCCGAACGGCGACAGCTGGAGCGGAAACGGCGTATTCACGCTGTTCAGCATTGCGTTCATTTTTATCGGTCTGCTGCTGGTTGGAATGGGGCTTCAGGGCGAGTACATCGCCAGAATATACAACGACGTAAGACAGCGTCCGCCGTATTTCATCGAGGAAATCATCGGCGGCAAATGCAAAGACGACAGCAGCAAGGAGTAGTTTCTTGGGCGGCTTTTTTCTGATTTCAGGAAACGACGAATTTGCGATCAAAGCCGGAGCCGGCGAACATATCGCCGGACTTTGCGGCGCCGATTTTGAAAACAATCCGGCGCTCGAAGTCATCAGCGGTGATTCCGAGACGACGGCTCCGGCGGTCATACTCGCAAATTTTACGGCGGCGCTGAAGACTCCGCCGTTCTTGAGCGGCAGCAAGGTAGTCTGGCTCCGTCACTTCAACTTCTTTGAAATGTTGGCGGATGCCGCGCCGCAGTCGCCGCTATACCTTGCCGGAGAGGAGTTGACGGCGTTTTTCAAATCACCGGTCCCGGACGATCTGACGGTGGTGATCGACGGCCCCGGACTCGACCAGCGCAAATCATTGTTCAAAACCTTCAAGCAGGTTGACGGCGCGGTCATTGATTTTTACCGTAAAGCCGATCTTCGCGACCGTGATTATTCCAAAAATCAGGCGGAACGCATCGCGCAGGCGGTCCGCCGCCTGAAAAAGCAGATTGAACCGGCCGCCGCCGATTTTCTGATCACCGCGGTCGGCTCCGACTCAGGACGAATTCTGAACGAGGTGGACAAACTCGCCGCCTACACCGGCGACGAGCGCAAACTTATCACCATTGAGGACTGCCGGAACATCTGCAGCCGCACTCCCGAAGCTCTGGCCTGGGAGTTTACCGACGCTCTGACCTCCGGCAATGCCGCCGCCGCCGTCAAAGCAGCGGACAACGCTTTGGAAACCGCAAAGCTCGCACGGGCCGGAAACAACCCTGAACTCGGCCTTATCTCCCAAGCGGTGCGGGCGTTTGAGGACGTGCTGGAAACCAGACTTGCCATGGAAGAACTGAAGGTGCCGAAGCAGTTCGGCAGTCACTATTTCTACAATATCCCGGAAGATTTGAAGCAGAAATATCCGGACAACATTCTGGTGAAGTCGCACCCGTTTCGGGCGTTCAAGCTGGCGGAACGCGCTATCGGCTTTCCGCCGGAAAAAATCGCGGCGGCATTTCGCGCACTGCTGAAAGCGAACCGTCTTCTGGTCTCCAGTCAGACCGACAACCGGCTGATTCTGGAGTCGCTGATCGTGGCGGTGTGCTCCGCGTCTCGCACCGCCGAGTCATTGCGCTGAAAACCGCCGCCGGAAAAAACAACTACCGCGTTTCCCTGACGGATTGGAAACATACGGAATTCATGATTCCATATTGAAGACCACCCGCCCCGGTATTGCGGCAAAAATTACGCCTCCGGCCACAGCTCAAAGCGCAACACCGCTCCGCCGTCGTCCGCCTGAATGCCGATAAGATTCAACCGCTCAAAATCCGGCGGAATCCGCCACTTGAAATCGACCCGACGCTCTTTCAGCAGCCGGCTGAGGGTGGGATCAAGCCGGACATGGGCGGCCGCCTTCAACGCCAATACGCTTTTCAGGTCGCCACCCGCCAGCTCAAAAGGAAAATCAAAGTGAAGCGTATTGCCGACGCGCACCGGCAGCGGATCGGAAAAACTCAATTTGAACCGCAGCACATACGGACGGGAAACCGACAATATCACCGTGACTGCCGAACCGCTGCCGCGCATGCGTTCCACCACACACCATTTCTCCAGCGCCCGGTTCAGCAATTCCAGCGGAATCCGCAACTCGCCCGGAGTTTTCAAATTGGCGTTTATAATATCGTATATAAGTTTCAGACTGTCCATGACGGCCTCCCGGAAACATCCGCTACCGCAGATACCTGCGGTTTATTTTGACAATGATCTTCAAAACCCGGCACGGTCCCTCGGCCTCGCAGCCGGGCAAATGTCCCTCGCCCGGGAAAAATACCGCGAACTTGCCGTCACCGATGATAATATCCGTGACATTATCCGGGGTCATCCGGTAGAAAGCGATATCCTTTTCAAGAGAATACGGGACGACTTCCTCCAGATCGCCGCAGTCCCGGCAGTGAATGCGCTCCCTCCCCCGCATGGTCAGCTGGATATCCAGATATTCGTCATGCACTTCCAGTTTTGAGCAATCCGGCGTTCCGGTCTCATATTCCGCGACGTTGGCAAAGCAGTCGTCACCGACAATCTGAAAACGTCCCGGCGCCGCCGACTGCGACGCCTTGATCAAAAAACTTTTCACCCGATCCCAAACTTCCGGTGCAACGGCGCGATAGCGGTCAAAATTGGCAAAATCGTCATAGATCATTTTTCACAACTCCGGGATTAATCTCAATCTTATGTTTTGCGGCCTCGGCGGAAAGCGCCGAATTTACCGCAGTCCTTATCTTCAAATCCTTCAATGATTTCCGCAATGTCGGCGCCGCCTCTTCACAACTCAGCAACCGTTCCGGCGCATACTCGGCCAGCTTGACCGCCACGGCGTAACGCTCCAGCAGCACCAGACCGGCATCGCTTTCCGGCGTCAATTTTTCAGCGGCCGAATTCAATTCGCCGTCAGCGATCAGAAGCTCCGCCGCGACGCCGGACACCTCGTCATACTGCGCTTTCAACACATCAAACCGCTCACCCTGCCGGAGCTTCGCCGTCACCTCCCCCATGATCCGGTCATTCTCCGGCGACCGCGCTCTGGCAATTAACGCGATCCGCCGTTTTTCCGGGACCACAAACATCGGCAGATTGGCCGCATAAAACTCCTGCAGCTCGGAATCGTCAACCGTGACTTTGCCGCCGAACTCCTGATCGATCCACCGGCCGGCCGCCAGCCGGAAACGGGTCGCCGCGTCACCGGCACGCTTATCGGCGTACGCGTCCGGGGAAACGCCCTCCGGTGTTTTAAGTCTACCGGCCGCGATTTCAACGCGCATAAAATCGGCGGTTGCCGCCGGAGAATCATCAATTCCCGCCAGCCGATAAAGCGAAACCGCGCACAAATCGCGCGCCCGATCCAACGCGGCGCGCTCCAGCGTCTCCCGCCGTTCGGCCGGAGCTCCGGCCATTTTAGCGGCCATTTCGCGCCCCGCCGCCGCCGAAATCACCTCGGCGCCGTCAAATTTGAGTACCGGCTCCCCGACCACCAGCACCGGGGCAGCCTCAAGTGCCAGCATGCCGGCCGCAGCGATGCCTAAAATTATTTTACGGACGTTTGTAAAGCGCATTGCGAACCGGTTCCGCCACCGGAGCCGTCCCGTTTCTCTTCTTCAATTCCAGCTCATACTGCGCCCGCATGACGGATAAATCGCGGCCGCCTGACATTCCTGAATAATATATATCGGCGAGCAGATCGAACATTCCCATGGCGTCTTCCCGCTCAATCATTTTTCCAAGCCGGACCTGACCATCCGCGGCCAACGCCTTGAGCGGAGCTGAACGCTTGTCCGCAGCAAGCAGACCGTTCAGCGCGGCAAGATTAGCGCTGAGCGCCGTTGCTGTCTGCGCCGAACGCACTCCGGCGACCGCGGATCTGAGCGCCGCCGCATATTGCAGATCGCCGAGCATCGCGTCAATCTCCTGATTCAGCGGATTGAGCCGCTTGGCGTCTTTGGCATACAGCAATGCGCCGTCAAAATCGCCGGAATCGAGTCTTTTCTGCGTTTCCAACACAACCGAATTGGTGGTGATGATCTGTTCCATCAGCAGCGCGATCGGGTCTATATGGTCGCGGGTGGAAATAAGTTTGCGATACTGGGCGGCGGCCACCGGGAAATCGTGCTTATCCATATTGCCGAACATACGATCAACCAGCTGAAGCCCCTCGATCGGCGGAGCCTGATCGGAGTCATCGGGATCGCCGCAGCCGCAGATTCCGCAGCATATCGCGGCAGCGCAGAAAAATTTTTCCAGTCCAGTCATTCTCCGCCTTTCCGTTGCCGGAGGGAAATTCCGCCGGCTGAAACAATTTTCCGCCGGGAGGCAAACTCGGCCAAACGACACCGGCGGACACGGTTATAACTATAACACTTATTCCTTAAAAGTCAAGACCGCCAGCATGATTACGCACGGCGGCGCGGCCGTTTTTTACAAATTCCGCTTGACAGCGCGGCGGCCGCGCGGTATTTTAAAATTCGCGTTCACGCCGAATGCAAAAGGAGTAATAATGAACAAAAGCTTTCTTGCAATGACCGCCGTTTCGATGGTGTTTTCGGCCGCACTTCTGTCCACCGGCTGCCGCTCGGTGCCGATGACCGACCGCTCACAGTTGATGCTCACATCATCCGCCTACGAAAACCGGCTCGGCGCCGAATCCTACGCCGAATATAAAAAACAGTTCAGACAATCCTCAAATGCCGAATACAACGCGGCGCTGGCCAGAGTCGGAGCCGCGGTAAAAGCGGCGGCGCCGGAAAACGACTTTGAATGGGAGTTCGTCGTTTTCGACTCCGCCACGCAGAACGCCTTCTGTCTGCCTGGCGGCAAAGTGGCGGTGTACAGCGGCTTGATCGACCGGATGAACAACGAGGCCGAGCTTGCCTGCGTGGTGTCGCACGAAGTCGCCCACGCCATCGCCCGGCACAGCGGCGAACGCATGTCGTGGAGCCAGCTGCGCACCCTCGGCGCAATCGGGCTCGACCTCGGACTGGACAACAATGCGGTGAACGAAATCTACGGCACCGGCACCGAGATCGGCGTAATGCTGCCGTTCAGCCGCAGCAATGAGGCGGAGGCCGATCAGATCGGTCAACTGCTGATGGCGCGCGCCGGATACGACCCGCGCGCCTCAATCCAGTTCTGGACCCGGTTCAGCGAAGGAAAAAGCGCATCGACGCTCGGCGCGCTCCTTTCGACCCATCCGTGCGACGCCGACCGCATCGCCGCATTGAACGCCAGTCTGCCAACCGCCGCCGCCGTGTACAACCATGCCGCCGTCCGCCGCGGGTTCGGAACGGTGTTCACCCGTTGAACTCCGGCCCGATCCCCGGCTTCATTTTTTTCAGGCGGGACGCCTACGCTTTAGGCACTGCGCAGAGCCGGTTGACCGCCACGCTGTCATAACAGGCATTCATCGCCTCAATGGTGTGCTTGTGCCATTTGAGGTTGATCTGCGGCTGACGATGATTGCGGATGCAGTCCACAAATTCGTCGATCAGGCCGATCCACTCGTCAAAATAGGTGTACTGCACGGTATAACGGTCATTCGGTGCGCCGTTGTGATACACGTTCGGGCCGAAGCAGTCGCAGGCGATCACCCCCTTTTCACCGACCACGGTGAGGTTGACCTCCATGCGCTTCGGAAACACTTCCCAGCCCGGAGCCGGCACCTTGAGCCGCTCCTCCATGCGCGACCACGACGGATCGAACAGAAACGACACGCCGTTTTTCATCCGTCCGTTCACCAGCATCATATCCTCCACTTTGAGGTCGGAACGCAGGTTGGGAGCGACTTCGGCGTATACGCTTTCGAAATCCGACCCGGTCAGCCAGCGGATAAGATCGAAAATATGCGGATGGTCGCAAAGAGCGCCGCCGCGGAAGCGACTGTCGCCGGCACGCAGCGGCACCACTTTGCCGTAGCTCGCCTTCGGGTCGCCCTGCCACGGAAACGCCCACACCGGCGACAGCGTAATGTTGGTCGCCTGAATCGACAGTATCCGGCCGAGCACCCCCTCTTCAATCAGCCGGCGCAGTCTCAGCACAACCGGATTGTAATGCATTTCCAGTTCAACCTGACAGACGATTCCGGCCTTGTCGCAAAGCCGGATCATTTCGTCATACTCCGCCATGTCGAACGTCGGGATTTTCATGGACAGGATGTGAATGCCGCGCCCGGCGCAGAACCGCACCTGTTCCATGTGACGGTCATTGGCCGAGGCGAGAACCACGGCCTCGATGTCCGGATGGGCCGCGAACATCTCCTCGGCGCTCAGATAGCATGGAACACCGGTCTTGTAAAGTTCATAGACCTCGCGGGCGTGCAGATCCTCGGCACAGGAGGCGACCCAGTCCAGTTTCCGGTTGTCGCGCAGCGTCTGATAATATTTTCTGGTGTGCCCGTGGGTAAGCGACATCATGGCGATTTTCAGCGGCTTCATTTCGTCACCTCCTCTTCAAATTCGACGACTCTTTGCGCAACAACGCTCTCCAGACAGGCGGCCGCAACCTGCGCGGCGCGTCCGGCGGCGCGGTTCCATTCGCCGGCCAACTCCGGCTTTACGAGCAAAGCGAAGGCGGCGCGCACCACCGTCACCTCGAACTCAGAAAGGCCGAACAGCTCGGAATCCACGTCGGTATATTCCGCCGCCGCGCCATCCGCGATAAGATAGATGGAGGACTGCGGAACCTGCGTGTCCACCACCCGGTCCGAGGCCACGCCGCGGGCGGCAATGATCTCGTGCCGGTCCATGACCGGCCGCCCGGCCGGAAGCAGATTTGAACACTCAATGCACACGCTGACGCCGGAAACCAGTTTAAACAGCGCATTCACCGTTCTTTTTCCGCCGTCCGCGGTTGCAAACGCCGACTTCACCGGCGACCCGGCAAGCCACGCCGCAAGATCGATTTCACGCTCCAGCGCAAGCCGGACATCCCCGCCGGCGCTCATATTGGCGAAACGAAGCGTGGACAATTCCTCCAGCGTTCCATTGTTCACAATGTTTTTCAGCTCCTGAAACCGCCGCTCCACCCGGTGCGGCAGCAGCACACTCCGCCCGCCGGCCGCCGCTTCGACAAACCATTTCCCCGCCGACCCGGAAATCCGCCCAGGCTCCACACCGTATTTTTCCGTGAGCAGCCGAAGTTTTTCATTGAGTAAATCAGTCATTTGCTCCGCCTTGTATTATTGGTTGAGAACCCGTTTATAATTACCGCCGATCGCGTCCCACAGCCTGAGCGCATCCGGCGCCGCGAGCACGGACCCGAATCCGCCGCGATATGTCCACGCCGCCAGCCGGTCCACACCGAGACCGCGGTAAAGGTCGACCACTTCATCGACCTGCCGGAAGTCTGCCGGCTGCCGGTAATAACCCATGAGCCAGCGCTCGGAAAGCTTATGATGCTTCCTTGCCACCTCCACCGTGCGCCGGGTGATCTGCTCGAAAAACGCGCGCGGCAGTTCCCAGTTGATGATCGTGGTGGAAAAAACATCGAACCACGGACAGGCGGCCACCGCGTCCCAGTCGTCATAGCCGCGATGCTCGGAGACATAATAGCCGTTCAAAGTGGCATGGACGCAGCAGGTGATTTCCAGTCCGGGGTTGAGCTCCTTGATCAGACGCGAAGTGTCGGACAGAATGAACAGCGCCTCGCGGCGACGGAAACTTTTCACGTCGTCATTCATCACGCGCGGCATCTCATAGCCGTAATAGTCGTGAAACTTCTTCATACAAACCGGACAGCGGCAGGTCCAGTCCTCGCCGGCGCCGCCGGTGATGCTGGCGTAGGACTTCGGAAACGCGTAATGCGGCTCGTCCCAGAAGAAGCCGTCCGCTCCGGCCTCGGCGGCCAATGTCAGGCAGATGCGCCGGAAGTAGTCACGGAAGCTGTTGGTGTTGAAGCAGGCGTAAGGCAGTTTTTCACCGGTCAGCGCGGAAACCTGACGGTTCTCAACGTTGTTCTGCAGAAACAGACTGACCTGTTCGCCGCCGAAATATTTGCCGATTCCCCATGGATCAAGCAGCACCCTCAGTCCGCTCTTGTGCGCGGCGTCAACAATAAGCGGAATATTGGGACGCCAGAAGTCAAAATCAAACTCGGTCACGGCCAGAATCACGGTGCTGCACCCGTGTTCACGCATCTCCGCAAAGTCACGGGCGGCGGTCTCCACGCTGCCCATCCCGTAATAGCTTACGGCGGTCTGTGTAATCATTTGTCACCTCTTTTTATTTGATGATTGCCCGGCAAACGTACTTTCCCGCGGAACGACTTCGGCTTCAACACTCTCGGTGGTAAATCCGGCATCGGGGTCGACCATGCGCCGCAACAGCAGCCCCACGGCGTTTTCCGCCAGCTCCATGATCGGATAACTCATCGACGTGAGCGACGGATACAGCTCGGCGGCCAGCGGCAGATCGTCAAACCCGGCCACGGCAAGCTGTTCCGGGATGCGCAGTCCGGCGATTTTCGCACAACGGATCACCCGCGCCGCCGCCAGATCATGGTAGCAGAACAGTCCGGTCCGCCGGCCGCCGGAGCGGGAGCATATCCGAGTCAGACTTTCGGGTGAGATGTCATCCTCGGTGTCCAATACACCGGACGCAGAAAGCGTACAGCCGGCCTCGCGCAGCTGAGCGGCAAATCCGGCGCGACGCTCGTCAAAATGGTTGTGACTGATTCCGGCGTAGGCGAACGCGCCGCAGCCGATGCGCAGAAGATGCCGGGCGATCTTACGCCCGGCGTTGAAGTTGCCGACCTTGGCGGCGTCGGCCTTGAAATCGATCAGCTCCCGCCCGACCAGCACAAACGGACGGCGCAGTCCGGAAACGTTCGCCACCGATGCGGATTCATGCGCCGGACAGATCAGAAAGCCGTCCGCCCCAGCTCCGGCCAGCATTTCCAGCTGACGGCGCTCGGCCTCCACATCGTAGTCGCTTCCGGCGCACACCACGTCCAGCCCGCGCGCCGCGCCGCATTTTTCCACACAGCTCATCAGCTGCCCGAAAAACTGGTTGTGACTTTCTGTGACCAGCAAAGCGATCCGCCGTTTACCGCCGCCGGACAACACGGCCGCCGCGCCGACTTTCAACCGTTTACCGTCCCGGTAAAGCAGCCCGGCCGCCTTGAGGTCATCCACGCAGCGCTGCGCCGTCACCGGAGACACGCCGAACCCGGCGGCGAGTTCACGGACCGTCATGAACGCCGTTCCCGCCGCGCCATGATCGCCGCGCCGAAGCTCATGTTCCAGCCGGCGAACCACACCGGAACGTTTGTTGTCTTTTATTTCATCCATCGTTTGATTCCTTCAACGTTCATTATACGATGAATATAACAATGGTGAAACAAAAGTATAACAATAAAATAAAAAAAAGTCAGATTTTTCCGGCAAAATCCAAATATTCGGCGAACAGCCGCTCCAACACCGGAGACGGCGTCTGTGTATTTTCTTCATATTTGAACATCGCGCGCTCGGCTTCGCCTACGGTTCCAAACTTTCCGGCCGCGGTGAAGCCGAGCATGGCGGCGCCGAGCAGCGACGCCTCGCAGTTGGCCGGCGCAAGCTTGCGGTTCTGACGGAACAGCCCCTCCGCCAGACGGCGCACCGCCGGCTCCCGGCAGGCCAGCGCCTGAAGCGTCAACCGGCTCCGCGGTCCGGCAAGTCCGGTCATAAGGTCGGCCCCCTGACGGAGCGCCGCCAGAGCGCCGAAGACTGCGGACAAGCAAAGCTCGTCCAGCCGGTGGCCGGCGGAAAGTTTGTGCCACGCTCCGCACGGCCGGTAGTCCATATACGGCGCGCCGCGGCCGAGAATATAAGGCATGAACAACGGCGAAGCGTCATTCAATACAGTCCGTCCGGCACGGTTGAAAAATTCCGACATGGACAGATTGTGATTCCGGGCAAACCATTCAAAGACAAAGCCGCCGGCCGGAACCGAGGCAAGGTAAAGTTCGCGTTCGGGATCGGCGTGGGCAAAAACAAATATTTTACCGAACAGCCGCCGGCCGGTTCCACGCGCTCCGGCGCCGAGCAGCTGGCCGGCGGTGCCGAGCGTAAGCGACAGTGTGTCGCCGTCCACTCCGCCGCCCAGCGCCGCAGTGGCAAGGTCTCCGGCGCCGATCGCCACCGGGATTCCAGCCGCGAGTCCGGTGGCCGCCGCCGCTTCCGCCGTGACCCGGCCGCAAACGGCGGAGGAGGCGAGAATGGCCGGAAATTTACCGATGTCAAGTCCGATGTCGTCCAGCAAAGCGGAATCCCACTCTCCGGAATTAATATCCATGGCCAGCACGCCGGAGGCGTCGGAGACATCCGTAACAAAATTACCGGTCAGAAAATGCGCCACAATGTCCTTGCTCTGGAGAAACCGCGCAGTGCGGCGGTAAAGGGCGGGACTCTCGTTTTTGAACTTCAATATTTTTGGCAGAGCAAACACCGGCGCGCAGGAGTTGCCGGCTTTGTCCCGGAAAAAACCGGCGTATTCGCGGTTCAGAAACGCCGACTCATCTCCGGCGGAATTGTCGCTCCACAACCGGGCGGGAAGCAGCGGTTCGCCCGCGCCGTCCACCGGCAGCATCGCGTGCATATTGCCGGTCAGCGCCACCGCAACCGCCCGGATTTCCGGGTGTTCGGCGGCCAGACGCTTGAGTAAAGCCGCGCTCTCGCCGACCCAGACTTTCGCATCCTGCACGCCGGGAGCCGACGCACGATCAAGCCGCGCATCGGCCAAACCGCGCGTCACTCCGCATTCATCCACCAGCGCCGCCTTGATCCGGCTGGTGCCGATGTCCACTGCCGCCACGCACTCCACTTTACCGCCCTCCCCCGCTTCAGCCGATCACGGCAGCATGAACTTTGCGCGCATCTCACTTTGACTCATCAATTTGGCGTTGTGTTCGGCTCCGCCCGGCGCGTTTGAACTCAAAAACACCGGCGGCTCGGCGCCGGCGGCCACGATCTTTTCCACCGCCATGGCCGACAGGACCTGCATGATATAGGAGCCGACGATGGTCGATACCGGACCCATCGGAACGCCGCCGGCGATGATCGCCGCGTCCCCCTCCGGCACATGGTTGTCGATTATCACCGCGCGGTCGGCAAAATACCACAGATTGCCGATCCCCGGATAATTTCCGGTCCGCGTCCGGTAATTGGAGGAGGCGATCACCAGCAGTTTCGCGCCGCGTTTCAGCGCCGCGTCCGCCACGCCGACCGGCGCGCCGTTTTTGCCGGAGGTGGACACCACCAGAATCAGGTCACCGGCGGCAAGGCAGGAACACTCGACAATGCTGCGACCAAGTTCGGCGTTCTTCTCCGCCGCGCTGGACAACAATCCCGGAGTGGTGGCAATACTCATTCCCGGCCCCCACAGCGGCTGCCAGAATCCAGGTGCTCCGGCCCGGTAAAACACGTCCTCCGCCAGAATCGCCGAATGAGTGCAGCCGAAAATATATATTTTTCCTCCCGCCAGATATGTGGCGGCGATTTCGGCGGCGGCGGCGTCAAGCCGCTCCGCCTCGTCGTGAGCCACCGCCTCAAGAACCGCCTCGGCCTTTGCCAGAAACATCAGAGCCGTTGAATTGGCTTTCATTTCATCCACCTTTCCCATGTGTTCAGAAATACGGTCATACCTTTGATAATGGAACATCGATGTAACATTTTTTCAACCTCAACCGCCGTATTTTTATAAAATATGACAAATCAGCTTGAAAAAACAATATTAAGTGCTACCATTTATTAATAATATTAATTGACGGCACGTATCTAATGGACGGGGAAGCGAATAATGCGGCAGTTTCTCATATCACGCGGCGTCGTTCGCTCCGGCGTGGCTAATTTTAAGCCATGCGGTCTTGCGCTGGTCTGCGTTCTGCTCCTGTTTCACGCCTTCCTTGCCGCGGCGGAGCCGGCCGGAGCGCATGCCGACGCCAGCCATAACTCCGACAAGCGTATATTGCTGCTCTCCTCCTACCACCTCACCCACAGCTGGACGGCCGGCTTGATTGAAACCATTATGTCCGACACCCAGCAGCCGCCCAACGCCCCGCAGTTCGACATCGATGACTACGACGCAATGCGCAATCCCTCCTCCGCCGTCATGGAACAACTCTGGAGCGAACATCTCATCATGCTTAAATCCGGACAGTACGACCTGCTCGTCCTGCTTGACGACCCGGTGATCGAGCTTGTCCTCCGCCACCGTGACGAACTGCCGCCGAACCTGCCGGTAGTCTTTGCCGGACTCGAAAGCAACCTCGGAACACCGCGGACGCTTCCGCCGAATTTCACCGGTGTCTTCCGGGCGGACCGTCCGGAAGACACGCTGCGCACCGCCGCGGCGCTCTATCCGAACACCAAAAAAATACTGGTGATTTCCGACGCTTCACAGCCAAGCCTAAAATTTGAATCACAACTGAAAGCGCAGAACCTTTCGATCAACGGCATCACCCCGGAATATCTGAACACGGCCGAACTTAGTCAGGACGAAATTTTCCGGCGCCTCTCCGCCATGCCGCCGGACACAATTCTCATGCTTTCGCCGTGGCGCGGACTGTACGGCAACGGCTACCGGACCATGGCGGCGTTCGCCGCCGATCTGCGAACCTCATGGAAACGCCCGTTTTTCGTGAACGGCACCGCGCTGTTGGAACACGGCGCGCTCGGCGGGTATGTCTGCAACCCGGTAATGACCGGTCACGCTGCGGCAAAACTTATTTCCGCCGTACTGAAAACCGGAAGTGCGAACGGCATCATGCCCGTCCGGATATGCGCGATTCCGGAATTTGACTACAAGGAATTGACCGACAACGGGCTTGATCCGCGTCAACTCCCGCATGACGCCATTCTGCGCAACCGCCCGCCGACAATCTGGGACCGGCATCGCACCGCGATAATCGCCGGCGGCGTCGGGGTGCTGCTCGCCGGCTGCTGCGCCATCGGACTGCTTGGCGGATTTTTGTTGATCTCAAAACGCAACGCCAAACGGGTCAAGGACTTCTATTTTTCCCTTCCGGCCCGCGTCGGAGCCATTGCGAAAGACGAACGGCTCCTGTATATAAGCGCCGATTCTTCGGATGACAATATGGTGAAACAGGCAAAAAGACTCAAGGAAATACCGGGAATCGATTATGAAAAAGTGTCAGCCGCAGTTAAGCGGGTGTTTGCCACCGGCCAACGCCAGACGCTTGATTACTTTTCCGGCAGCACCCGGCGTTCGATCTCCATCGCCCGTCTGCCCTCCAAAATATTCGGTGAAGACGCGGTGGTCTGGCTTTCACATGACAATTCCGAACTGCGTGAGGCGCGCAAGCAGGCGGAGGAAAGTTCCAGCCGGCTGCGTGAACAGCTTGAACTCTGGAACATGGTGATCGACGCGCTGCCGATCATGATCTTCATCAAACGCCCGACGGACGATTTCCGCTACACGTTGACCAACCGCTTCTTCAACGACTTTGTCGGCCGCTCCGCCGCCGAAGTTGTCGGCAAAAACGACGCCGAGCTTTTCCAGCACCGTGAAACAGTCGTTTTCCGGGCAATGGATATCACGGTCATGGAAAACGGACAACGCGAAAATGAAGAATCCGCCACCGACTGGGCAGGCAAACTGCACAGTCTGCGTACCACGAAAATGCCGTTCGTCTCCGCCGGCGGAGAACGGCTGCTCCTCGGCATGACCGTCGATATAAGCGAGCTGAACCGCCGGATAAACGAACATAAGCTGACGACATTTTGCCTGAAGACCCTGCTTCAGGAAAAGACTCTGTCCGCCGGTCTCTTTGAGGTCAGCCGGGCGGTATGCAATCATTTTTCCGCCTCGCGTTCATTCATCATGCAGTTTGACACAAATAAAAAAACCATAACCAACTGCGGCGAATATGTTGCCGACGGGAAAAAAGCAATATTCAGCGCCGTCAGCAACCACCGGTTCTCCGCCCGGCCGGACTGGGCCGAACGACTGCGCACCAACCCTTCAATCACCATCCGCGACTTCAGCAAAAGCAAACATGAAGAATTCGGCATTTCATGGATGCCGCTGATCGAACAGGCGCATCTCCGCTCCATGTATGTCAACCGACTGATGCTGAAAGGCCGCGTCTGGGGATACGCCGCGCTGACGTTTGAAGATGACGTCCGGGAACTTGATGACGGCGAACTTGCGCTGCTGGACGATCTGGCCAACTTCATCAATATGATGCTCGAACGCGACCGGGTACAGCGGGAGTTGATCGCGCTTTTGGAACAGGCCGGCCGGGACAATGAGGAAAAGTCCCGTCTGCTGGTTCAGGCTCAGGCGGCGGACAAGGCGAAAAGTTTCTTTATCGCCTCGGTCAGCCACGAAATCCGCACGCCGCTGAACGCGGTGATCGGCTTTGCCGATCTCCTGAGAGACGAACTGCTTCCGCCGGACACACGCCGCGAATATCTCGAATCCATCTCCTATTCCGGCAACGCCCTGCTTCAACTCATCAACGACGTGCTCGACCTGTCAAAACTTGAGGCCGACCACATGGAGCTGACCCCGGAGCCGATGCGATTCGCCGACACCGCAGAGGACACCATGCGCGTATTCACGCCGAAAGCGGCAAAACTCGGCCTGAAACTGGAACTTGAAATCGGAGAAATGCCGGAACTGCTGCTGGACAAATCAAGAATACGGCAGATATTGTTCAACCTGATCGGCAATGCGGTAAAGTTCCTGAATCCGTGAAAGAAACACCGTGTTTCTCTCATTATTGTTATTATGCTATAAATTTATAGCAACTTTATTTGATTTTCAAGTCTTTTGATAACAAAATCGATGATAAGTTCACTTTTTCATA
>JAQUTL010000026.1 GCA_028709805.1 Victivallaceae bacterium | reverse complement strand
CCGAGTTACACACAGTTCGCGCTCCGACTCCGACGAGTTGGGTGACCCATTCTCGTCGGAGCGCGCCCTATGCATAACTCTGGCTTGGCGTTCAATATGATTTTACAGAAAATTCGTTACACTCCCACATATTTTATATATCATGAGATATATCGGGATCAAAGTGAATGTGCCGCTTATACACAATATAATTATCAATAGATAACTGCTTTTGTCCAAACAGGCTCTTTCCGGATTGGAAGCATCTACAAAACATGTTTCCGGGCGCTTATAGCTAGAGCAATTTACGGCACGTTCAACATTGTCCAGCGAAATTATGGAAGACAGATGTTTTACGCCGTTATATTCATACTCATAACATATTTTCGGGTACCCACCTCCACTTTTCGCTGAAGAGCTCGTTTTGAAATCCAAATAAAGCACTTGGCATGGACGTTCGACCCAAGAAGTGTCATCTCCATATAACTCTATCAATTTTCGAGCAGCGCCGATAGTCGCTGCCGCACCGGCGCAAATAAGAATAGACAATACTGCATAAATCAATATGACGTTTTTCGCTTTGTTCAAGAAGGTATTTTTCAATATTCCATCAATCAACAAGGCAATGCCAAGTGAAATAGCACCCACTGCCGCAAGCAATAAAAACCAATTTGACGCATCAAATTCCGGAGTCACCACAATCGACTCGGGGTGATCGGGAGAGACGTAGACGTTGACATTTGAACCTGCCGGGTTTTCTGCGATAAACTTATAATTCTCACCCGAAGGCTGCTGATGGCTGAAGGCCTCGGATTTATATGTGTGTCTTTCATATGTATATTCAACGATACATGATAGAATTGAGCCATGGTAAGAGGTCGCCTTTACAATCGCAGGGCATTTATCCCAAGTTGTTTGCTCCATTAGATTGATAAAAGATATCAAGAATGGGATTCCTATGCCGACTGCAAACAATCCGGCAAATATCTTGAAAATCCAATCGGGCACGTTGTCCAAATTGATGTTGATTAACGCCATATTCTATCTATTACCTATAGGTTGAAATACTACCCATACTATATATATGCCATCGCAGTGCCATATCATCAAAATTCAAAAACAACTGCAATTTCATCATAAGATGATAGGACTTCGCATATGGCTTCAGCCTGCTGCTTTGATAAAGTATCTGGCTCATAGTACAATCCTATGGGTTCCATCCATAACGCACATCACGGGCCAATATGGTAAACAAAATAGAAACAACATTATAAAGCATAAGCATCCATGTTTATCATACATGCCAAAAGCAGCAAAAGAATTACTATCGCCCCCCCCCCACAATAGCCTATATAATATAAACTATATTGGGGCGAAAGTAAGGCAGCATACTATTAATTATCTGACTCTTTATCGAATAAACAGCTACAAGAGCGCTGAATTAGGGTTAGAAATAGTCGTCAAGTCCGCGCTCTTCCAACAGATGCACCAAATCACGCACCTGCTGCACCTCGGAGATCGGACAAACCATCGTGGCGTTTCCGGCGTGGACAATCACGGTGTCCTTGAGGCCGATCGCGCCGATCAGCTGATCCTTGTCGGCAATAACAATGCAGTTCGCGCAATCCTTCACCGCGGTCAGCCCCCGGCAGATATTCCCGGCGGCGTCCGGCGGAAACTGGCGGCGCAGACTCGACCAGCTGCCAAGATCGTCCCAGTCAAAATTGCTCTCGGCCACGGCGATCTGCTCGGCGTTTTCCATCACCGCGTAGTCAATCGATATCTTCTCGCATTTTTTGAATTCGCTCCGTATCACCGCGTCAAGTTCCGCGTCCGGCGCGGCGGCGATCCGGTCGCTCATTTCCGCCATTCCGGGCAGTTGACGGCGGAACTCCCGCTCAATCGCGTCAACCCGCCAGATGAACATTCCGGAGTTCCACTTGAAGTTTCCGGTGGCGATGAAACGCTTGGCGGTAATCAGGTCCGGTTTCTCCCGGAACCCGAGCGCCCGGAAAAAACGGGTGTCCAGCCCGGTGTCGATCGCACTCCCGCAATGAATATAACCGTATCCGGTGGACGGCTCGCTTGGAACAATTCCCACCGTCACCAGCGCGCCGGACTGCGCAACCGTCACCGCGTCGGCAAACACCCGCTGCAGCGCCTTCGCCGGCTTGATCGCGTGGTCGGCCGGCAGCACCAACATGGTGGCGTCACTGCCGTTTTCTCTCCGGCGGATAAGTCCGGCGGCCAGCGCAACGCAGGGCGCGGTGTTCCGTCCCTCCGGCTCCCCGATCACATTTTCCGGCGGAATCGGCAAAACATCACGCACCTGATCCACATAACTCTTATTGGTGATGACAATGACCCGATCCGGCCTGACCAGCGGAAAAAGACGCAGCACCGTCTCTTCGATCATTGTCGAGGTTCCGGTGAGTTTCAGCAACTGCTTCGGCATGTTCTTACGGCCCAGCGGCCAAAAACGTTCGCCGCGACCGCCGGCCATGATAACCGCATAAAGATTCATAGCTACCCCCTTTTCATCAAAGAGTTTTGAGCAGCTGCCTCATTGCGTCCATCTGAGATTCAATACTGGTGACCAGCTTGAACTGATTGCGGGCGCGTTCAAGGTTGTGAGTCGGCCGCTTTATTTTAAAATAGGTGTCGCCGTTGATATAATCGGTCAGGAAGCGAGTGCCGATCTCCAGCGTTATCAGCTCCCCGGAAAACGGCATGAATTCCTTCTCCGCCGGCGTCAAAAAACCGCCGGCGCTGGAAAGATAGCCGCGCATTATCGCTTCGAACATCGGGAAATCCATCTCCACCTTGCGGAGATCGACCTCGTCCTCCTCCGCAGTGCTGGTGCCGGTGCGCACCATGTCACCGAAATCGTACAGCACCAGTCCCGGCATCACCGTGTCCAAATCAAGAACGCAGACGCCTTCGCCGGAGAAATCGTCGATCAACAGGTTGTTCACCTTGGTGTCGTTATGAGTAATCCGCTCCGGGATATCGCCGTCGGCATTGAGCCGGATCAGCAAATTGGCGTCATCCCGCCGCTGCAGCACAAACTCAATCTCGGCGCCGACATCCTTCACCCGTCCGCACGGGTCCTGCTCAACGGCCTTTTCCAAATTGACGATGCGTTGCGGAGTATTGTGGAAGTTGGGAATAGTCTCGTGCAGCCGCGGTCCGGGAAGATCGATCAGATCGCACTGAAACTCGCCGAACGCCCGGGCGACCGAAAACGCCATTTCCGCGCCGTCAAGCACATCGTAACTCCGGGCGTTTTCCACAAAAACATAAGACCGGTAACAGTCGCCGTTTTCGTCGAACACATATGGGATGTTGGTATAGGTGCGCAGCAGACGGAGCGTCCGGCGCTTCATATTGCGGTTGGTTGCGCGGAACTTCTCCAGAAGATGCGCCGTGACCCGGTCGACGTTTTCCATGACCTTGTGCGGATTGGCGAAAACATTAGGATTAATCCGCTGCAAAATATAATGCAACCGCACGCCGCCCTGGTCGCAGGTGATTTGGTAGGTGTCATTGATGTGACCGGTACCGAAGGGTACGCCGACCATGAAGTCGCCGTACATGATGAACTTCTCACATATTGCGCGCAATTCGCGTTGCTTCAGCATTCTCTATCCCCTGCTTCTCCATTCAAAGATGATGACGCCGCGACAAAGATTTGTCGACCGCCGGAATTACCGGCAACACAAGCGTTAACGACCAAACCCCTATCATAATATAACATGCTTATCGGATTTTTCCACATCGTCAGTCAAAAAAAGCCCCGCCGTTGGACAAAAATATCGCCGTGAGCGTGAACAGCACCGTTCCATACCACCAGACAGTGCGCTTTTCATGAAACAGCATCGCGGAAAAAATCGCGGCGAACAGCACCGACGCACAGCTTGAACAGGTGAAATACAACGCCGCCGGACAGTCCAGCAGCAACGCCTGAAGCAGCATGCCGCCCATGGTCCCGGACGCGGCCAGCGCGGCCAGCGTCACCCACTTCCAGCCGGAGCTGAAATTCCAGCCCCCGATCCGGCACAGCGAAAACGCCAGCGGCAGCGCAATCCCGGCATACATCACGCCTAAATACAAATTGGCGCACCGCTCCATCAGCGGGAAGCCGTCCGACGTGGAAAGCGAGCCGAGCAATTTCATTGAACAGCCAAGCGCCGAGTTGGTCACCAGCAGCACCACCAGCAGACCGCCGTACATGAACCGCCGCCCCGCTCCCGACCGCCCGCAACCCGCGCTTCCCCCTCGTCCGCCCTCCTCTGCGGCCGAATTGCTCAATGCGGCCGACAACACCGCCAGCAGCGCAACGGCCAGCGCCGCAAAGTTCCACCCGTCAAAAGGCTCGTGGAGAAACACGCTGGAAAACAGTATCACCACCACAAAGCTCAGCATCAGCGAACTCCAGGCCGGCGACAGCGGTCCGAGCTTCAACAGCTTCTGCAACAGCCACACCACCAGATACTGGGTGAACCCGCCGCCGAAGGCCGCTGCGAAAAAGTACCACGGCGCCTCTCCGGCGGTGCCGAGACCGCACAGCGTGAAAAGCACGCATCCGAGCACTGACGCAAAGCAGAAACTCTGCATCGGCCGGATATTCAATTTTTCGCCTGCCTTATAGGATATCCCGATTCCGGCAAAACATATGCCGGCCAGACACGACAACGCAACAACTATCGGCAAATACATCCGCCGTTTTCCTTCCACACCTCATTCGCCGCCCGTCGCCCACCGGAGCCATCGCCGCGACGGCGCAAAAATTAAAAAAAACGGCCGAAATCAAATCCGATTCCGGCCGTTTCATATTCCGTCTTGAAAACGGCGATTACTTCTGATCGAAGTTCAACCCTTCGAAGGCGTCGCTCATGCCGACCATCTCTTCGCCGGGCTTCAGCGCCGCGGTGTACTCCTCTTCGGCGGCCTTGAGCTCCTCGTCGGAGTAATGCTCGTTGGCGGCCTTGAGGGAGAGACCGATGCGGCGTTCATCGTTGTCCATCTTGATCACCCGGGCCTCGACCTCGTCGCCGACCTTCAGGACGTCCTTGACCTTGTCAACGTGGTCCTTGCTGATCTGGGAGATGTGGATGAGTCCGTCGATCTTGTGGGAAAGCTCCACAAAGGCGCCGAACGCGGTGATCTTGGTGATCTTGCCCTTGACCAGTTCGCCGACGCTGTACAGCTTGTCGATATTCGACCACGGATCCTCTTCGGTCTGTTTGAGACCGAGGCTGATGCGCTGCTGATCGGGATTGATGTCCAGAATCACGGCCTCGACCTCGTCGCCGGGTTTCAGCACTTCGCTCGGATTGTTGATCTTGCGGGTCCAGGACATATCGGAAACGTGGATCATGCCGTCGATGTCGTTCTCGATCTCGACGAACGCGCCGTAGCTGGTCATATTGCGGACCTTGCCCTTGATCCGGCTGCCGACCGGGTACTTCTCGGCCAGCACTTCCCACGGATTGCGCTCCTTCTGACGGAGGCCGAGGGAAATTTTCTTGCTGTCTTTGTCAATGTCAAGCACCACGGCTTCGACGTTCTCGCCCACGCGGACGACTTCGCCGGCCTTGGTGATGCGCTTGGTCCAGCTCATTTCGGAGACGTGGATCAACCCCTCGACGCCGTCCTCGATCTCGACGAACGCGCCGTAGGGCATGATGTTGACCACACGGCCGGAAACACGGCTGCCGACCGGATATTTCGCTTCGACATTTTCCCAGGGATTCGCGCTCTTCTGCTTGTAGCCCAGGCTCACGCGCTCTTTCTGCATGTCGATGTCAAGAATGACCACTTCGACTTCCTGATTGACTTCAAAAAGTTCGGACGGATGGGCGATGCGCCCCCAAGACATGTCGGTGATGTGCAAAAGCCCGTCCACCCCGCCGAGGTCGATGAACGCGCCGAAGTCGGTGATGTTCTTGATGAACCCCTTGCGCAGCTGACCGACCTGCATGGCGGACAGAAGCTCGCTGCGACGCGCCCGGAGCGACTCTTCAAGCAGATCGCGGCGGGAAACCACGATGTTGCGGCGCTCGGTGTTGATCTTGAGGATCTTGACGTCGAATTCCTTGCCGATATAGTCATCCATGTTGCGAACCGAGCCGATGTCGATCTGGGAACCGGGCAGGAACGCCTCCACCCCGTCGATGTCGACGATGATGCCGCCCTTGACGCGATGCCGCATAAGCCCCTTGACCACGCTGCCTTCGCCGCACTCTTCGGTGATGCGGTTCCACGCCTTGATGCTGGCCGCCTTCTGAACGCTGATGCCGGGCATGGAGTTCTCGTTCTCGACCTCTTCGAGATAAACGTCAACGTCGTCACCGACCTTGAGGTCATCCCACTTGGAGCCGAATTCGATGGCCGGGACCGAGCCTTCCGCTTTGTACCCGATGTCGATCAACGCACTGTCGCTGCGTTTCTCAACGACTTTGCCGCTGATGATGCTGTTGACCGCGAATTCGCGCTTGACGGTTTCTCCGCCGAGGAGCTGTTCCATCGAAGGCATGTTGTCCAGATCCACGAAGCTGGTGGAATTGGCCGCTTGTTTGGCTTGTTCTTTTACCATGTTGATTCTTTTTTTTGTTCCGCCCCGGATTGTTCCGGGACCTCACATTGTTTGTGTTTCGCACGGCACCGGCCAATCGGGAACCCCTCCCGCTGCCGCCGTCCGATGTTTTCCGCGCATGCGTTGCGCAGAGATATATAAACTAACACGGCAATTTTTTTTTGCAAGCGGCGCAATGCGGATTAAGCGTTTTTTATCCGCGAAACAAACTGATTCCGATGTATTTCCGCGTATTTTTGCGGACAAAATACAGTTTTTTCAACTTTTTTTTAATTTTTATGAAAAAATCGCTTGAAAAACCGCCGATGACCGTAATATTTATCCTCGACAGGCGTTCCTACTATTAACCAACAGGGAGGTTCCGAATGAAACACTCGTTCTACGATGTGAAGACCAAGAGCAAGGTCGAAGCCGATGTTACCGAAAAGGTCACCTATGATGCCGCCGGCACCACTCGTTACGCGTTCAAGGCGAAAACCAAGGACGGCCGTCCGTTGACCGCGTTCGTCAGCAAGGCCGCTTGGGACAAGATGAAGTAGGTCGCCAAGACATTTTCTGATCCGGCTGAATCCGGCGGTGAGCCGGTTCCGGTTTGCAAGGCAAGCCGGCGGGCCGCGTCGATGTTTCTTTACACGGCGCGGCATTTTTATGTAAACATGGCGGCGGGACACCTGCAAAATTGCCGCCGCGGTTCCCTTGCATGGCGCGGTATTTTTATGTAAACATGGCGGCGGGACACCTGTAAAATTGCCGCCGCGGTTCCCTTGCGTGGCGCGGAACTTGCCGCGCGAATCAAACGCGATCCGGAAAACGCCGGACTATGTATTTTCGCCATTACGGCCGACATCGAGGCACGCTCGACATTCGATCTGCATGATTTTTCCGGCGTGCTGCTGAAGCCGATTACTCCGGACAAAATCATAAAAGTCGTCAATGCGTCAATGAACTGTGATGACAATCCGCAGAATATCGAGTTCCCGTGATTTGCATGTCGGGCTATTTGTGATAATGTATTTATAATATTTCCGGCTTGAGATCACGGCCGCAGGCGGTATGCAATGAAGCGTCCGGGATGCCGCGGCGGACAACAAATGAAAGAGGGTTTGATATATATGGATGAGTCGCTGCGTTACTTCCGCCATCCGGAATCGATCGTCGAACCCGGCGCCGCTATCGGCGACGGCACCCGCGTCTGGGCGTGGAGTCATATTCTTTCCGGCGCCGTCGTCGGCTCGGACTGCAATTTATGCGACCATACATTTGTGGAGGGCGGCGCCGTTGTCGGCAACCGGGTTACCGTCAAATGCGGCGTATATATCTGGAACGGCGTAACCGTTGAAGACGATGTCTTCATCGGGCCGTCCGCGGCGTTCACCAATGACAAATTTCCGCGTAGCGGCGTCCATTGTGAATCATGTGGAAAGACCCGCATCTGCAAAGGCGTGTCAATCGGAGCAAATTCAACGATTCTGCCGGTGACCGTCGGCGCATATGCGATGATCGGCGCCGGGTCGGTGGTGACCAAGAACGTTCCGCCCTACGCTATCGCGGCAGGAAATCCGGCTCGAATTATCGGGTATGTCGACACCGTGAACATGCGGGACGGGGTCGCCGCGTCCGGAAGCGTTTCCGTGGCGGTCTCAGCAACCGGGGCAAAACTCATTGCAATCCCAGGATTTTCCGATCTCCGTGGCGACCTCGGGGTGATTGAGCTTGAAAAATTTCTGCCTTTTCCGGTCCGCCGTCTGTTCTACACATACGGGGTTCAGTCGCCGGGGGTCCGGGGCGAGCACGCCCATAAAAAATGCGAGCAGTTTCTGGTCGCGCTGAACGGATCGCTGCATGTGATCGTTGACGACTCGGAACACCGCGAGGAGTTTGTTCTGGACACTCCCCGTGAAGGCCTCCATCTGCCGGCCGGCTGCTGGGGGGTCCAGTACAAACACACAGCGGACTGCGTTCTGCTGGTGCTGGCTTCACGCAAATACGAAGCGGATGATTATATCCGCGATTATGAGGATTTTCTGAAATACAGGGGCAAATAGCCGATGCAGTTTTTGGACATGAAGGCTCCGTATCTGGAGTTGAAAGATAAACTTGACGCGGCTTATCTCCGCTTTATGAATTCCGGCCGATACGTTCTGGGACCGGAAACGGAGGAATTTGAAAAACTCTGGGCGGAGTATTGCGGCTGCCGGTACTGCGTTGGAGTGTCAAACGGTCTTGACGCGCTCTGCCTCGGGCTTGAGGCCGGAGGCGTCTCTCCCGGCGACGAGGTGATCGTTCCGGCGAACACCTACATAGCGACGTGGCTGGCGGTTTCCCACGTCGGCGCGGTTCCGGTTCCGGTGGAGCCGGAGGAAAAGAGCTTCAACATCGATCCGGCGAAAATCGAGGCGGCGATAACCGCGAAGACAACCGCGATCGCGGCGGTTCATCTGTTCGGCCGGCCGGCCGACATGGAACCGGTCATGGCGATTGCAAAGAAGCACAACCTGTTTGTGCTGGAGGACAACGCGCAGTCGCAGGGGGCGTTCTGCCATGGAAGGCGCACCGGGCATCTCGGTCACGCCGCCGCCTTCAGTTTTTATCCGGCAAAAAATATCGGAGCGTTCGGCGAGGCCGGATGCGTGACCACCGACGACCACGAAATCGCCGACCGGGTGCGGGTGCTGCGCAACTACGGGTCAAGAATAAAATACCACAATGAACTGAAGGGTTACAACCGGAGAATCGACGACCTGCAGGCCGCGTTCCTTGCGGTCAAGATACCGTATCTCGACGAGTGGAACGCCCGGCGCAGAAACATCGCCGAACGTTATTTCGCCGGATTGAGCGGAATTCCCGGTGTGCGGCTGCCGGAATACACGCCGGCGGACAGCGTGTGGCATCAGTTCGTCATCCGGGTGGAGAACCGCGACGCCGTCCGGGAAAGTCTGCGCCTGACGGGAATTCCGACCATGATCCACTACCCGGTTCCGCCCCATCTCTCGGCGGCGTACAGAGAGCTGGGGTTCCGGCGCGGCGACTTTCCGCTGACCGAGCGGTTGGCCGACACGTTTCTAAGCCTGCCGATCGGCCCGCATATGCCGGCGGCGGACGCAGAGGAAGTCATCGCCGCGTTAAGAGCGGTCATTGCCGACTGAAGCGCCGGAGCGCCCCGCTCTATCGGGAGAACAGCGCGGACGCTTCGTCGATCAGCAGTTCGCGCCCGGCGGCCGTGTACAACTCGGCGGAGAGCGTCCGCTTCAGCGTCCGGCGGTTTGAAAAATAAAACCAGCTCAACGCCAGAAGCGCATAAACGTAATTGTGAAAACTCATCGGCCGGATCGCTCCTTCGGCGACGCCGCGCTCAAAGATTCCGCGGATCATGGTGTTTTCATGGGTTCGCGCCCCGACCAGTTTCCCGGCCTGAACGCCGCCGTCCAGATTGCTCCACGCCAGCAGCCGCCAGAACTCCGGATGCGCGGCGTGGATCTTCATGAATCCGTCAAGCAGGCGGCGCGAAAGTTCGCATGGCGGACACTCCGCCATCTCGTTGCCGGAAAACAGATCGACATCGACAAACAATTTCAGCACCACCGCCTCGAACAGCTGCTGTTTGCTGCCGAAATAGGCGTATATCCGCTGTTTGTTGGCGTTCGCTTTAAGCGCGACGGCGTCCATCGTGGCGCCGGAGAAGCCGTGTTCACTGAACAAAGCAAGCGCCGCGCCGAGAATGCGGTTGCGGGTATCGATCGCCCGCTGTTGAACTTTTCTGCTCACCGCAACCAATCTCCAATGTGCGCGGTGACAAAGTCGTCGTCAGTCAGCTCCGGGTAGTCGCGGCAGACGCGGTCGATCTCGGCGGACTGGCCGGGCGAGAGCGTTTCATCCGGGTTCAGGCACCAGATACCCGGCAGCAGCCCCTGACGGTGCAGTATTTCATGGATTCCCGGGATGCAGCCGCGGAAACCGTTGCGCGGATCGAACAGCGCGGCGTTCGAGTCGGTTATTCTGACGTTGCGGGCCAGCATCTCCATCGGCACCGCGCCGCCGGAGGCGACCAGCGCATGAACCTCGTCAAGCAGTTCAACCGCCCGTTTTGTCCACACGCACCAGTGGCCGAGCAGTCCGCCGAGAATCCGGATTTCCCGGCCGTTGAAACAATATGGCGTCAGCAGGTCGATCAGCAGATTGTCGTCATTCCCGGTATAGAGCGTGACCTCGCGGCCGGTTTCGGCGGCGGCGCGCACCACGTCCAGCGTCCGGTAGCGGTTGAACGGCGCCATCTTTACCGCAAGGACGTTGTCGATCTCCATAAATTCACGCCAGAATTCAAATGGCAGCACCCGTCCGCCGACATCCGGCTGCAAATAGAACCCGATGACCGGAATGATCGCGGCCACCCGCCGGCAGTGCTCCAGAAGCTCCTCCACCGAAGCAGACTTCATGGCGGCGAGACTGAGCAGCACGCAGTCATAACCGGCGGCGGCCTCGAATTCGGCCTCGCGCCCGGCCTGGGCGGTGCGTCCGCAGACGCCGCCGACTTTGAGAATGTTTGTGCCGCGTTTTTCGCACCATTCGTCGATAAACTCCGAGGTCTGCCGCAGAACCGGCTCAAAAAGTCCGATCTCCGGGTTGCGGATCTCAAACTGGGTGGAGTGAACGCCGACCGCGATTCCGCCGGCTCCGGCGTCGATGTAATAACGGCAGAGCGCCCGTTGGTGAACCGGAGAGAAGCGGCGCGACGCGTCGAGCGCCAAAGGTTGAGCCGGAATCACGCAGCCGGCGCGAAATTTTTTCAGCACACCGGGTGCGATGTCACTTATTTTTTTCATCAGAATTTCCCGTTGTTTACTTCAAAATGAGTAGGAATCCCCAGCGTTCTGCCGCCGGAAATCAGCCAGTCCGCCTGCCGGGCGATCAGCCAGTCCAGCGAAGCCGCCGGCCGGCCGAACAGCTCATAACACTTTTTCGAGTTGTTGAGATAGCAACGCCCCGACGGTGTTCCGTCATACGTCACTTTTTTCCCGAACGCGCGGCCGAACGCCTCCGCGATATCTTCGACCGCAATAATTTCCGGACCGGTCACATTCAGCACCGCCGGCGGATTGGAGGCCAGCTCAAGCGACAGCAGCGCATAGTTGGTCACGTCACCCTGCCATATCACGTTGAAATGGCTGACCGAGCGCGACACCGGAACCCCGGCCATGACCCGTTGAGCAATGTCGTCCAGCACGCCGTAGCGCAAGTCGACCGAGTAGTTGAGCCGGAACAGCGTGGTTCTGGTACCGAAACGCTGCCCGCAGTATTCAAAAATACGCTCGCGGCCAAGACAGCTCTGGGAATATTCGCCCAATGGTTCCGGCACCACCGCCTCGTTGCACCCGCCGGTTTCCGGCCCCACCAGCGGATAGACGCAGCCGGTGGAGAAAACCACAATCCGGCTGTCGCGGAAATGTTCGCCCGCATAACTCGGCGCCAGCACGTTCATCGCCCAGGTCTGCGCCTCGGCGCCCTGAGTCCCGAACTTCTTCCCCGCCAGAAAAACCACATTGGGAACCAGCGGAAGCGCCGCCACGCTTTTCCGGTCGAGAAGATCGCATTTCAAGGGTTCGATCCCGGCGTTTTCCAGTTCTGCCATCGCCTCCGGACGGCTGAATCGGGCCACACCGTAAACTTTTTTGCTCACACCGGCGCGGCGTATGGCCTCCACCGCCTGCAGCCCCATGGTCATACCGACTTTGCCGGCGATTCCCAGCAGCATCAGGTCGCCGTCCAGCCGCTTCATCATGTCCACCAGCCGCGGCGACGGCTCGGCCAAAAGGTTTTCCAGCATCCGCTCATCGGCAATCCGGTCGGGAAATTTCATTGTGAACTCCTTATATTAAAAAACCAACCACTCGTTTTCTTTTTTCTAATTTACCATATTTATATTGTTTTACAAGCGGTTTTGCAAAAAAATTATTTTCTTTTCCGGTGTTGATTTGCAAAAGTTGAAACATGGGCTAAATTAAATGCAAATTGCATTTTAATTCAGAAAACAATGGAGTTTCAACATGAGTCAGCAGCACAGCAAATGCGAGAAGCGCGCCCGCCGGAAGGCCTACAACGAACGTCAGAAGGCGAAAATCCGCAAGGCGATCGCGGCTTCCAAAAAGAAGTAGGACGCGGAAAAGGGAAAGACCGGCGGTCAAGGCCGGTCTTTTTGTTTTTAAATTGAGGAACGCCCGCTGTTCCTCCTGAATTGCCGTCCGTCAGCCGCCGGCACCGGTCGGTTTTTTTGTTTTTAAATTGCGGCCCGGCCGATGAAAATTGTGACGATCTTGATTGATTTGCCGTCAATGTCCTGTATATTTCATCGTCATATGAACATGCTGCGTAAACTGCTAACAGCTCTGGCCGCGCCGGTGAAACTGCTGCTGGAGTTTCCCTGTCCCGGCTGCGGGGCGAACACGGCGGAAAACGACAACCGCCTGTGTCCGGACTGCCGCGGCCTGCTTCATTTTGTCCCGGATGACGCCTGCGGCATGTGCGGCGGTGTCAATGACGGCGTACTGAACTGCTGCTCCGAATGTCTCGCCACCGGCAAACGACCGTGGGACGCGGCGTTTTCGGTGTTCCTCTACGACTCCGCGGTGCGCGGTCTGATCTTGAAGTTCAAATACGGCGGCAGACCGGAACTGGCCGGACTGTTCGCCGGGTTCGCCGCCGCTAAACTCGCGCGGACGGCGGCGGACTTCGACTGCATCGTCCCGATTCCGGTAAACTTCCTGCGCCGTCTGCGGCGCGGCTACAACCAGTGCGAACTGCTGGGCGCCGAACTTTCAGCACTCACCGGCAGACCATGCGTGACGGCACTGACGCGTCCGCGCGGCGGCCATCAGTCCCGCCGCAACCGCGCCGAGCGGCTGGCCGCCATGAAAAACGCCTTCCGCCTGCGCGCCGGAACAATCGCTCCCGGCGCCGCCGTCTTGCTGATCGACGACGTGTTCACCACCGGAGCCACCCTGACCGCGGCGGCGACCGAACTGCGCCGGGCGAATCCGGCGTCAATTACGGTTTTAACGCTGGCCCGACGAATCTGACGCTTGCTTTTTATCCGATCCGGCGCTATTGTTTTCATCAATCACTTAAGGAGGATGTGTCACATGAAGAAACAATTCTGCATTGCGCTGACGGCGCTGTTCGCATCGCTGTCGGCCGCGGCGTTCGAAGCGCCGCAGTTCCAGCTGCTCCGGGAGCATCTGGATTCCGACGGCTGCCGGATTATGCTCTACAACCCCGGTCACCTCAAAGAGATGATCCGGACGATTTTCGACTCAACCAGCCAGGGCATTGAAAAAAACGCCAGAAAAAATCCGGACAACGCCGCCGGAGCACAACCCGCCCAGCTGGTCTTGTCGGCACTGAAGCAGTTCGGTCAGGCCTCCGGCGCATCGCGGATCGGGTGCATCGGCGGCAGCGCCAAAGAAGCGGCCGGGGCGACCGCGGACAACCCGCTGTTCATCAACAAGTCGATCGTGCTGCTCGGTGCCGGTGACAAGCCGGATTTCATCTCCGCTTTCAGCGGCGGCAATGCGGTCCGGTTGGACGCGATCGCCAAACTGCCGGAAAACACGCTCGTCTCCGCCACGTTCACCTTCCACCCGGAAATCATGGCCGATGCGCTCCGCCGGATCAATGCGGTCACAGTCCTGCTGCTGAAAGCCGAACAGGATTTTCAGACGGCCAACGGATTTCCGCTCTCCGAACTGTTGAAGTCAACCGATGGGACCTTTACAGTAGCCACGGCCGGAAACGACAAAAAAACCGCATATCTCGTCGCGATTCCGGACAAAGATGCGAAGCTGACGGCGGTGCTGGCGAAGGATGAACAGTTCAAAGGACAGTTCCGCAGCGCGGACGGCCGGGTCCTGCTTTCAAACGACTTCACCGCGTTCGACTCGGCTCCGGGACGGCCGACGCTGGCCGACAATGCCGACTTCAAACGCTTTGCTGCCGCCGGTGTGCCGGAATCCGGCACGATGATCCTGTATGTTTCGCCGCGATGTCTATCGGTCAGCGCGCAGCATATGGCGGATGACGGTGAGAATGTTGACGCCACCGGCTCGGTTTCCCACCTTGCGGTCGGCACCCTGACGGAGAAGCACTGCGAATTCATCACGGCGGCGCCGTTCTGCGACGCCAGTGTTCTGGCCACCGTGCCGATGCTCCTTTCCGACGCACTGGGCATTTCCGCCGCGTATGCGATCAACAAGCTGGAGTCCGACAAAGAATGTGCCGCGTCTGCCGATGTCACGGAATGCGCCGCCGCTGAAAAATGCGCCGCCGCCAATGGCGAAAAGGAGGAATGACCATGATCGGGAAAATTACGTTAACCGCGCTGCTGCCGCTCTGCGTCTTCGCCGCCGACAGCATGAATATCGAAGATTATTTTAAACTTGATCCGCAGGCCGAACTGGTCTATGCCGAAATCAGCCGGTTCGATCCGGCGGTGCTTAAGAGCGCACGCGAGCTTTACCGGCCCGCCTTGTTCAACGGCATACTGTCCATGCTTGAACTGCCGGCGCAAAGCAAGACCGACGCCGCGGAGATCGCCGCGTTTTTCAACTTTGAACAAAGTTCAATTTTCGCCGCGGTTTCCGAATACAAACGCGCCATGTTCATCAGCCGCACGTTCTACAAGTGGCGCGACGGCAAACCGGAACACGGGGTCTGGACTATTCTTTCCGATCAGCCGGTGGACATGAAGAAATTCATTGACCGCACGCCGGCCGGAGCGGGCCTGGCCCTGATCTGCCGGGTGAACGGCGGACGTTTCTTCAAGGCCGCCAAGGCGGTTCCGGCATTCAACCGGCTTCTGTCAAAAGATCCCCGTCTTGAAGAACTTCTGTTCAATATGCCGGACAACGGCGAGTGCTATTTCAGCCTCGCGATTGCCGACGGTAAAGCGTTTATCACCACCGAACTGCCGCTCGACTTTGACAAACTGACCGCGATGCTGCCCGCCGAACACCGCACGCAGACCGCCGACGGCACAATCCGTTTTGAAGACGACCCGGTGGCGGTTGAACTCAAAGCCGTCCCCGGCGGCGTCCTCGCCAATCTGTGCGCCGGAGACGTAAAGGCGGACTTTGCCGCCCGCGCCGCGCTGCCCACTCTGGCCGCCGACCGGGAATTCAACCGCATGTTACGGCATATTGAACAAACTCAGGCGCCGAATTCGATCTCATATGTGTCGCCCGATTTCTCTACGCAGGTACTGGCGCTGAATTCCCAGACGCCGCCGCCCGGCGTTCTCGCGCTTTACAAAGTGCTGGAGCGCTACGGCGGCACGCTGGCACTGGGCTACTGCGAGGCGGACGGCCAGCGGGCAACCGCGGTTGCCAGACAGGACATCGCACTTCAGATGTTGGAACTCGAAGCGCTGATTCCCGTTGTGATCCCAATCGCCACGGTGCTGCCGTTTATCAAGGACTGAGGAGCCGCCGTTCCATTTCTACAATAAAAAAGGTAAACCGCCGCGCTTCAAATGAAGCGCGGCGGTTTTTTGCTGTCTGATACCGGCGCTGCCGCCGGAATTCACAATCTTTCGCAGTGAAAGCGCCTCGGGCCTTATTTGCCCTCATGCGGCATGCGGTTGCGCAGGACTTCGCCGGCGGTACTCCGAATATGAAGCAGGGCGGCCTGTTCCTTTTTATCCTTTGCGTCCGCATACATTTCAGTGGCCTTCTGGCGGATGCACTTGGCAATGCGGCGAAATTCCGCCGCCATGGTGTCCTGCGTGCCGCCGATGGTGCGGATGGCGCGGCCGAGTTCCTTGCAGCGTTCCTCCTTGACCTCGTCGTCGCCGTTCTCATCATTGGCCAGCGCAACGATCTCGGCGCTGAGCTTTTCGGAGACCTCCGGCTGCTGCATGCGGGGAAGAAACTGCTGATAATACTTTTCGTATTCATCGAAGTCGGCGGCGAAAGCGTTGCGGATGCTCTCCGGCGCATTGGCCTCAAGCCACGACTTTTCGGCGGCGCCCCAGGCGCGGAACGCCTCGATCCGCTCGCGGATGCGGCGGACGAACCGGTCCATATTGCCGACGCGCTCGGCGACCTCGCCGCGCTTGTCATAGGACTCGCTGCGATAGAATATTTTTTCCAGCGCCTCGGTGGTGCCGCAGGTGGCGGGGAACCATTTCCCTTCGTTCTCGATCTCGCAGACCGTCTTCCAAAGCTCCGGACCGGCAAACTGTTCAATCGCCTGCTTCGGCATCACCTGATTGTCCGGCTTGGCCGCAAGACCGATCGGCTGCCAATACTGCGCGTGAGTGGCGGCGGAATCCGGATAAATCCAGGCGCCGAACGCCGCGTCGTGTTTCTGCTCCGGATATTCGCCGGCGTGAAGAAAACGCAGATAGACGTTGTCGCGGTCGGCTCTGGCCGGATAGAACGTCCCGCCGTAGCCGGATATCCAGTTGCTCCAGTTCTCGCCGTTGTAGATGGCGACGCTGGTGTCGCACTGCATTCCGGTGTCGGTGCGGAACGGCATGATCTTCCAGCTCTCCTGACGGCCGTTTTCCGGCGGCAGAACGCCGGTCTCCTTGCGGAAGACCGCGCGGAAGTCGGCCGCATACGGCAGCTTCCAGCCGACCGGCAGCCACTCCTGATCGTTCAGCGCGGCCGTTGCATGAAACCAGCTGTCCGGGTAAATTCCGCCGATGGCGACGTTGTCGCCGGAAATAATGACGCCTTCGGGGACTACCCTGACCGCGGCGGCGGGATTTTTCCACATGATCAGCCCGGTGGTGCCGTTGGATTGCAGCTGCAGAACGGCCAGATTGTCCCCCGGTATGTTGATTTCACTCCGGCCGCCGTCAAAAGGAATGACCAGCGACTCGCCGATATAGTCCGGAATCACCACCGCTTCGGTTCTGAACCGCTCCTGCGCCGCGCCGCAAAGCGTTGCGCACAGCGCAGCCGACAAAAAGATTCTTTTCATCATGATGTTATTCTTCCTCGTATTGAATGATCTGTTCCGCCATGTTTTCATAACCGGCGTCAAGCGGATGGCTGGCGTCGGCGTAGCTCTCGCTGGGGAGTGTCTCAAGTTCAAGATATTTCAGTCCGGCGTCATCGAGCCTGTCCTCGGCGTCGGAGACCAGTTTGCCGTAGGCTTCGAGCGAGCGCTCGTCCAGCATGTGGGTGTTGAACGCGCCCACCACCACCGTCACCTCGTTGCCGCGTTCCTCAAGCAGCTTCGCGGCGCGGATAAACGCCTTGAGCTGCAGCGAACGTTCGGCCGGAACCCAGTCATAGCCGACCTCGAACGCGCGCGGCTTGTTCCACGGCGTCGAACGGTTCCGGTGTTCGCGCTCCACGGCAGAGATATAAAACCCCGGACGGGTCAGCGGATCGGACGACGGATTGACCAGCATCCATTCGGCCAGCGACTTGTTGTCATACCAGACGCCGCGCAGATGATTGAGCAGACTGCAGATCGGCAGATTGCGCTCCAGCACCGCCGCCATCCGCTTCTTCAACGGATCGCCGTATCCCTCAATCGAACGGTCGAACTGCGGAATCAGCCGCGGATGCATCACCGTAAGTTTTTCCGGAACTCCGTCTTCGTCGACCAATGGCCGGTAGGTGAGATCGAACTTTTCCGAATTCATCCACAACGCGTTGAAATACAAATATATCTTCTTGCCGCGCAGTCCGCGGCCGAAGTCGGCCATCAGCCCCTCCAGCGCAACCGGATGAAGACCGTCGATACCGAGATTGGCGGCCGCGGCCTCGTCCTTTTGCGCATTGTAGCAGTGGCTGAGCGTGTGAGCGTTGTCGGTATACATTCCCCACACCACCGAGTCGCCCACAAACATCACGTCATA
This sequence comes from Victivallaceae bacterium, assembly GCA_028709805.1. GTDB lineage: Bacteria > Verrucomicrobiota > Lentisphaeria > Victivallales > Victivallaceae > CALXXL01. The sequence continues at coordinate 19,118 of JAQUTL010000026.1, read as the reverse complement.
ATTTTCCGCGGCGTAATCGACCCACTGCCGGTAGCTCCAGTAGTCGTCACGCAAGTCGTAGCTGATGCGGAAGTCCGGTTCCTGAAAATCGAACTTCTCGCTTTTTTCCCACAGATACGGGAGCAGCCATATCGCCGCCGCCAGAACCAGCGGGATCACGATCACCATTTCGCGGAATGACAGATACAGGGCGTTGCAGCGGACCGGCATCGACTTGAGACTGCGATATTTTTTTCTGTTTTCACTCATTTTCTATTGCCGTCTCCTAAAAGTCGAAGTAAAGAAATTTCTGGTTGGCGTCGCCGGGAACCACGATTATGAGCAGAATGACCAGCGCCATCAACGCATAACGCACCGGAGCAAACTCCAGACCGCGGCGCAGTTTGGAGTCGTAGACCAGCTGATATATCCACACCGCCGCCACCAGCACAAACATGTACCACGGCACCAGCGACAATCCTTCGCCCGACCAGCTGAACAGTATCTTCACCAGTCCCCACGCCCGGTCCAGCGATTTTGAGCAGAAGAATATCCAGCCGAAAGCCGCCAGATTGAACACAGCGAGCTGGCGGACCAGTTTGGGAATCGCCAGATACCAGGCCGACTTGTCGAAGAAACGCCACACCACGCAGCAGACGCCGTGCCACGCTCCCCAGATCAGAAACGCCCACGCCTCGCCGTGCCAGAACCCGGAAACCACCATGGTGATGAACAGATTCAGCCAGATCCGCCATTCCGAAACCCGGTTGCCGCCGAGCGGAATATACACATAGTCCCGAAACCAGGTGGACAAACTGATATGCCAGCGCCGCCAGAAATCGGTAAAATTAACCGCCACATAGGGGCAGTTGAAATTCAGTGTGATCCGGAATCCCATCAGCCGGGCGACGCCGGAAGCCATTTCGCTGTAACCGGAAAAGTCGCCGTAAAGCTGCCAGGCGAAAGCGTAGGTGGCGAACAGCACGGTCAGGGCGTTGTAGTCGCCCACGTCGCTTTTATATACCTTCTCCACAAATACCGCCAGTGTATCGGCCAGCACCACCTTCTTGAACAAGCCGGAGATGAAGAGCGACACGCCGTCGGCAATGTCCTGCCGCCGCACCGCGATCCGATGGCGAAGCTGACGGAGAAACAGCCCGGAACGGTCGATCGGCCCCATGAGGACGGTCGGGAAAAACGCCAGATAACAGGCGTAATGGATGAATTTGCGCTCGCAGCGCACCGTTCCGCGATAAACGTCAATGGTGTAGGACAGCGACTTGAAAGTGAAGTAGCTCAATCCGACCGGCAGCAGCATGGCGGCGGTCAGTTCGTAGTTCAGGTTCAGCGCGTCCAGCACCCGGCCGGCCGACTCCGCCAGCGTCGGGACCCGGTAGCCAAGATCAAGGCTGTTGCAAAGCGCCTGAAGATTCTCGGTGATGAAGCCGGCATACTTGAAAAGTCCGAGCAGCGCGACGCCGTTGGCCACGCTGAAAAACACCAGCAGTTTACGAACCCATACCGTCCCGGTCTTCGCCAGTCCGCGCCCGACACAGTAGTCGAACAGCGATATATAGATCAGAAAGATCAGGAAAACCGGGTTGAAATTGCCGTAGAAGAACCAGCTTGCCGCCAGCAGCCACCATGCCCGGAGTCCCGGACGCAGCAGCGCCAGTCCGCCCAGCACCACGCTGAAGAATATAATAAAATCCCAGGTTTGAAAGAGCATCTGAAACTATTTCTCCTGCGCGGACGAAGTGACGGGACGGACGCAGCGGAAACCATAAACGTCGTACCCCTGACAGATGTCGGCGGTCACCGGATTGTCCGAGGCCCGGACGCCGCTGCCGATGTATTTCGCGCGGTCGGCCCACGATCCGCCGCGCAGAACGCGCTTTGCGCCCTTGTCCGGTCCGGCGGGATTTTCGGCGGCGCTTTCGGCGTAATAATCCGGCGAATAGAGGTCATTGCACCATTCGGCCACATTGCCGTACATGTCGAAAAGCCCAAAGGCGTTGGGGGTTTTTCCGGCCACCTTGTGGGTGGATTCTTCGGAATTGCTGCGGAACCAGCCGTAGTCAGCCAGCGATTTTTCGTCGGCTCCAAAATAGAAGCGCCCGGAATTTCCGGCGCGGCAGGCGAACTCCCACTCCGCCTCGGTCGGCAGACGATAGCCGGAGGCGGAAAAATCGGCGGTGTCGTTTTCAAGGTCATAAACCGGAGTCAGCCCCTCCTCCTTGCTGCGCAGATTGCAGTAGGCGGCGGCGTCGATCCATCTGGTCCGCTCCACCGGAAGCATTTCGCCGCGGAATTTGGACGGATTGTACTCCATCAACCGCTCGTATTCCTCCTGCGTAACCTCGGCGGCATCCATGTAAAACGGCGAAATCTTGACCTGATGCACGGTTGCCGCATCAGCCTTGCCGCCGGGATTTCCCATCTGAAACTCGCCGCCGGGAACCAGCACCATTTTAACTCCGCCCTTGGTGGAAACGCCGGCGGCGTCATCACCGAAAACCCCGATCGAGGCCGCAACCGCCGCGGCCAGAAAAAGCTGCTTCAACATAATGTCTTCTCCTTATTTTTTTATGACCTCTTATTATTCCAACTTAGAATAGCCCGGAAAATGGAAAAATCAAGCTTTTATTTTCACTTTGAAACTGTATATTATAGCAAAATACTCAGGAACAAAAGACAGGAGACGACATGTATATCGGCAGAATCGTGGCAGTGGGCATCACCGGCAAAGGCAAAGCAGCGGCGCTGTACCGGGTTTCTTCACGTTCATTCCCCAACCGCGAGGCGGTGATTTCCAACGGTAAAGCGGCGGTGGTGCCGCGGGCCGGATTCGAGTCCGACCTCGGCAGGAACCCGTATATCGCCTACAATGCGCTGCGCCAAGCCGGAAAATACACGGTGGTCACCAACGGGTCGCACACCGATCCGATCGCGGAGAAGATCGCCGCCGGCCTCCCCCCGCGCGACGCGCTCACACTCAGCCTGCTGGCACTTGACTACGAACACGATTCACTGGACACTCCGCGCATCGCCGGCGTGATCTCCGGTGACGGGTCGGAGGCGTTTCTCGCCATTGTCCGGAAAGACGCGGTTCTGGTGCGCCGGCTGGCGCCGAAACCCGGAACGCTGTTCTACATCTCGACCTACGAGCACTGTTATCCGTGCGAGAGCTTCCATGACGACGGGTTCACCGCCGCCACCGCTGCGGAATGCTGTGACTTCATCATCGGCGGCGGCGTTTTCGCCGGATTCACCAACCCGGTGACCGCGGCGGCCGCAGTGTCCGGAGATGACGGTGTTTTCACCGTCGCGGTAAAAAACGCCTGAGCGCCCCCCGATGAAGCCGGAAGAACTGCTGGCCGGGCTTAATCCGGCCCAGCGCGAAGCCGTTTCCACCATCGACGGCCCCGTGCTGGTGCTGGCCGGTGCCGGAACCGGAAAAACCAGAGTCATCACCTACCGCATCGCCTATATGATCGCGTCGGGCATTGCGCCCGGAACGATACTCGGAATGACTTTCACCAACAAGGCCGCCCGCGAAATGCGCGAACGGCTGGTCTCGCTGGTGGAGCCGGCGGCGGCGGGCAAGGTGACGCTGGGAACGTTTCACAGTTTCTGCGCCCGCTTTCTGCGCGCCGAGATCAAGGCGCTGGGCTACCTCGGCAATTTCACCATTGCCGACGACTCCGACCAGCAGGGATTGATGAAACAGGCGATGGCGCTGGCCGGCATCTCCAAGGAGCAGCTGCCGTTTCAGGCGGCGGCCGCCTACATCGGACGGCAGAAGAACGCGGCAAAACTTCCGCCCGACGCCGACCGCCACAGCAAATTCGAGGCGCAGTGCGCCCTTGTCTACACCCAATACCAGCAGCTGCTTGAAAACCAGAACTGTCTGGATTTTGACGATCTGCTGCTGCTGACCGCTAAAATCCTGCACGATTTCCCGGAGGTTCTGGAAAAATACCGGGATCGCCACCGCTATCTGCTGATCGACGAATATCAGGACACCAACTTCGTCCAGTTTGACATTGTCCGCATGCTCTGCGCCGAGCGCCGCAACCTCTGCGTGGTCGGCGATGACGACCAGAGCATCTATTCCTGGCGCGGCGCCGATATCGGCAACATTCTTGATTTTCCGACTCTCTATCCCGGCGCCAAGTCGATAAAGCTCGAACAGAACTACCGCTCCACCAACACGATCCTGAAAGCCGCCAACAGCATTCTCGGCAAGGGCGACTCGCAGTTCGCCAAACGGCTGTGGAGCGATCTGGGGACCGGCGAGCCGCTGCTGCTGGTCCGCGCCGAGGACGAGGAGGCGGAAGCCGGGTTCGTCGCCGGTCATATTCCGCGGCTGCTGGCCGAGAATCCCCACGCCGACCACGGCGACATCGCAGTGCTTTACCGCTCCAACCATCTTTCGCGCCAGCTGGAGACGGCGCTCCGGCTCGCCGGAATACCGTACCGGCTGGTCGGAGGACAGGAGTTCTACCAGCGCAAGGAGATCAAGGACGCCGCCGCTTATTTGAAACTGGTGGCCAACCCGCGCGACAATCAGAGTCTGCTGCGGATACTCGCGCTGCCGCCGAGAGGACTGGCGGACAAGGCGGTGTCTCTGCTGAAGGAGCGCTGTTCGCGCAGCACGCCGATGGCAGCGCTGCTGGGAGACGGGGAATTTCGTAAAAATCTGTCCGCGAAAGGGGCGGCCGGAGCGGAAAATCTTGCATCGGCCATTGCGGAGGCAACGGAAAAATTCGCGTCGCCGGGCAATCTGGCCGGAAAAGTGTCGGAATATCTTGCCAGTGTCGGCTATCTGCCGGGACTTCAACTGATCTACCGGGACTTGGAGGATGCGAGAAAAAGACGGGAAAACGTCGATGAATTCATCAACTCGGTCGCGCAGTTCGAGCAGAAGCATCCGAACGCCACGCTCGGAGAATTTCTGGAGAACTTCGCGCTGCTGGAGGAAAACGACCGCACCGACGAACCGGACAAAGATCAGCCGGCGGTGACACTCTCCACCGTTCACGCCGCCAAGGGACTGGAGTTCCCGTTCGTCTTTCTGGTCGGCATGGAAAAAGACCTTTTCCCGCACGAGCGGGCGGTCGAGGAGGGCAATACCGACGAGGAACTCCGGCTGTTCTATGTGGCGGTGACCCGCGCCAAGCTGAAAATGATCATCTCCGCCACCCGCCGGCGCATGGAGCGCGGCGTCTACCGCGACCGCCGCACCAGCGACTTCGTCCGCCGGCTGCCGGCGGAACTCTGCGAAGAGGCCAATGCCGAGGATCTGGTCAGAAAACTCACGCCGTCCGAGCTGGAATCGCAGTTCCGCAACATCTTCAAAAATTTGAAATAACCGCAATCCGCGGTATATTACATAGTTATTTACTGAAGTCACAAGGAGTCGAACAAATGAGACTTACCGATGAAATCTTCCGGGCGCTGCAGCGCGCCGTAAACACTCTGGGGTCGCTGGACGCAGTGGCCAAGGAGATCAACGTCAAGACCGAAACCCTGAGCCAGTTCGTCAACCGGTCCACCGACATCATCCGCAAGGAAACCTGGGACAAGCTGTACCCGATCGTCAAACCGTACATGCCGCCGAACGCCGCCGCCGGAAATGACGATGAATCCGACGAGCTGCCGGAACCGCCGTCGCACGCCAGAGTTCACCGCGACCTGGCCAGCCTGTCCAGCGACGAAAAAATCCTGCTCGACGCGTTCAACGACCTCCCCCCGGACGTTCGGCAGCAGAAGTTGCTGGAACTTACCGAACTGGCCCGAAAACTCATCGCGCAGTCCAAACTTTAATCCGATTCCGGACAACGACAGGGAGAAACTCAACTATGAGGATCAAATCGCTGATAGCCGCCGCGCTGATATGCCTTTCCGTCGGCGCGGCCGCCGCCGAACCTTTCCGCGCGGCGGTGATCGACATGGAAAAAGTGTTCAACAATTACTATAAGACCAAGATCATCCAGAGCCAGCTCGAAGAGCAGCAGAACGTTTACCGCACCCACCTCACCGCGTTGAACAAAAATCTCCAGACGCTTCAGGAGGAGTACCGGACGCTGCTCGACGCCGCGCAGAACATCACGCTGAAGGAAACCGACCGCCAGCTTAAAAGCGAGGCGGCGGCGAAAAAACTGGCCGAGATGAACGCGCTTAAAACTGAAATGGAAAATTATTTCACCGAGAAGACCCGCAGTTTCCAGCAGCTCGAGGAAAGCCGCCGGAACGAGGTCACCGGGGAGATTCTGGCCGAAGTCCAGCGCCGGGCCACGGTGGAAAACTATGACCTGGTGTTCGATTATTCCGGCAAAACCACCACCAATTTAGGCAGTGTGGTCTTTTTCAAGTCCAATCTGGACATCACCGAAAAGGTGCTCGAAGAACTTAACCGCGGCAACCGGACCACGGCGGCCGCGCCGCAGAAAACGGAGTAGGAAAAAATGAAAAGTCTCAGCGCACGGCAGATAGCGGAAATGGTGAAGGGCGAGGTGCTCGGAAACCCGGAACAGACGGTGGAGCGGGTATCTTCGCTTAAGGACGCCGGAGCGGACTGCTGTTCGTTCGTCGGCAACAAAAAATATGAGCACCTGCTGGCCGCCACCGCCGCCGGAATCGTGCTGATCTGCCGCGATCTGGCGGACCAGCCGCTCAACAACCGCACATTCATCGTCTGTCAGAACTGCGATCTGGCGTTCGGTAAAGTCATTGAGTATTTCGCCATGCCGCGGCCGGCGAGTCCGGTTGGCGTTCACCCGTCGGCGGTGGTGCATCCGGGCGTAAAACTCGGAAAAAACGTCTCCATCGGGCCGTGCGCGGTGCTGGAGGAGGGAGTGGAGGTCGGAGACGACACCGTGATCGGCGCCGGCTGCTATATCGGCAATGACGTGAAAATCGGCGCCGGCTGCCGCCTGTGGCCGAACGTCACGGTAAACTACCGCTGCATCGTGGGAAACAAGGTCATACTGAACTCCGGCGTGGTCATCGGCTGCGACGGATTCGGATTCCTGCCGACGGCCGAGGGAATTGTCAAGGTCTCCCAGACCGGCATCGTTCAGATTGACGACGACGTCGAAATCGGCGCCAACTCCACCGTCGACCGCGCCCGCTTCGGAAAAACCTGGATCAAACGCAATGTAAAGATCGACAATCTGGTGATGGTCGCCCACAACGTCGTGGTCGGTCAGAGCTGCATTCTGGTGGCCCAGTGCGGCATCGCCGGCAGCGCCGAACTCGAACAGGGGGTGATCATCGCGGCGCAGGCCGGGGTCAACGGTCACATCACGGTCGGAGCCGGAACCCAGCTGGCCGGGACCAGCAGTCTGGCCAAGAGCTGTCCGCCCAACTCGATCATGCTCGGCACTCCGGCCGAACCGCAGCGCGAGTTCATGAGCCGTTACACCACCCCCAAGAAGGTCGAACGCCTCAAGGAAAAGGTGGCGGAACTGGAAAAGAAAATTGCGGAACTGGAAAAGAAATAGTTTCACCGGATTCGCCGCCGGAATCCTGCTGATGGCGGCCGGAGCCGCCGCCGCGGATGAACCGCCGGCGGCCTCCGACCCGCGGCGCACCGCCGCCGAACAGGGCGACGCCGCCAGCCAGCTGAAGCTCGGCCTGGAATATTTCAACGGCGTCAACCGGCCGGCCAACCGCACGGCGGCGGTGCTCTGGTTCCGCCGCGCGGCCGAAAACGGCAGCCCGGAGGCGTGGTACAATCTCGGAACGGCGCTGAAACACGGCGACGGAGCCGCAAAAAGCGATTACGAGGCCTTTCACGCATTCAAACGGGCCGCCGCCGCCGGACTCGACGCGGCGAAACTGGAAACCGCGCGCTATCTGGTGTCCGGCGTTGACGAGGAAATACACCGCGACGACCCGACGCCGCGCATCGCGCCGGACATCCCGGCCGCCATCGAGCTTTATCGGGAACTCGCAGCGAAAGACGACCCCGCCGGCTGCCGTGAACTCGCGGAACGTCTGCTGATTGGCGCCGCCGCCGGCGGAGAAAATGCGGACCGCGACCGGAGCGAAGCCGTCGATCTGCTTAACCGCGCCATCGCCAAAGATGACGTTCCCGCCATGCGGATGCTCGGCAACTGCTACCGGAGCGGCGTCGGCACTCCGATCGACTTTGAACAGATGAACCGTCTTTTCACCATGGCCGCCGAAAAAGGCGACGCCGAAGCCGCCGCACTGCTCGGGTTCAGCCGGGAATTCGGACTCGGAACCGTTCCCGACCGCGCGGAAGCAATCCGCCTCTATCGGGTCGCCGCGGAAAAAGGCTCCATGCTGGGACTGGCAAAGATCGGAGACGCACTGATTTCAGGCGACGTACTCGCTCCGGACGTCGCCAAGGGCTTCGCGTTCCTGAGCGAAGCCGCGGACAGCGGCAACGCCTACGCGCTGTACAAACTCGGCCGCTGCTGCGCCGACGGCATCGGCACTCCGGCAAACCCGGTTCGCGCCGTATTCTACTATTCTCAGGCCGCCGAACTGGGCGACCCGAACGCGCAATATGAGCTTGGCATGGCATTTCTGAAAGGCCGGGGCGTGGCTTCCAACGCAAAAAGCGCCTTCAAATGGCTCGGCGGGGCGGCGGAGAAAAACGATCCCCGCGCGCTGCGTGAGCTGGCCCGCTGCTATTATTCCGGCATCGGAACGGACAAAGACCCCGCAAAAGGGCTTTATTGTCTTCAACTGGCGGCGCAGGCCGGCGACGAACAGTCGCAATATCTGCTCAATCTTCAATCCAGTTCGCTCGAAGAACAGATGACCCGGCAATAGGCATTGCCGCAAAAAAATACGGCGCGGACTTTCTTTGTCCGCGCCGCCGGTATCATCATGAAAATCCGTTACCGGCCGCCGCTATTCGATCCGGCGGGTGGACGCCTCCACCTCTTTGGCCTCAATGTCCACCACATCGTCGGCGGCGTCCGGCTCGTCCCCGCTTGGCGCCGGCGGATTTTCCGCGCCCGGACCGCCGCCGAACGTGACCGGACGGCCGCTCAAAAGCCGCACCAGCAGCAGAAACGGCAGCAGAATAATGGTGAACAGCAGCAGCAGACAGCCGCCGCCGCAGCCGGAACGATTGTAATAATGCGTCGTCATTTAATCCGTAACCTCCTCCGCTTTCCGGTTTTGCCGCAGCGCCTCAAACAGTCCGGCCGAAACCGAATTGGCCAGATTAAGACTGCGGTGAAATTTGCCCTCCATCGGGATCAGAACCAAATCGTCGGCGTAACGCCGGTAAAAGTCCGGCGGCAGGCCGTGCCCCTCGCTGCCGAACACCAGAAAATCGCCGTCGCGGTACTCCGCGTCCCAAAAACTTCTGACGCCGTGCGTGGAAAAGAAAAACAGCCGCGCCGGAGCGTTGACCGCGAGAAAATCCTCCCAGTCCTCATACACCCGAAGCTCAAGATGCGGCCAGTAGTCCATCCCCGAACGCTTCAGATATTTGTCCTCCAGCGAAAACCCCAGCGGCTTGATCAAATGGAGCTTCGACCCGGTCGAAACACACAGCCGCCCGATATTTCCCGTGTTCTGCGGTATTTCCGGCGCCACCAGCACAACATTCAACACTGAACCAGCTCCTCCCCGCCGTCCATTCCGGACGGTCACTTTTTCCGGTTTTCCCGCATCATTTCCGCAAACTGTTCAAACAGATAGGACGGGTCGTGCGGCCCCGGAGCCGCCTCCGGGTGATATTGCACGGCGAACATCGGCAGCGTCTTGTGGCGAAGCCCCTCCACCGTGCGGTCATTCAAATTCACATGCGTGATCTCCAGACAGTCCGGCAGCGAATCGCCGGCAATGCCGAAGTTGTGGTTCTGACTGGTGATCTCCACCTTGCCGGTGGCGAGATTGAGTACCGGATGGTTGCAGCCGTGATGGCCGAACTTCAACCGGAAACGCCGGCCGCCGCAGGCCAGTCCGAGCAGCTGATGCCCCAGACAGATGCCCATCAGCGGAACCCGGCCGAGCAGCTCGCGAGCCGCGTCGATCGCATAGGTGACGGCAGCCGGGTCGGCCGGGCCGTTGGAGAGGAACACGCCATCCGGATTCAACGCCAGAACCTCGGCCGCCGGAGTGCGCGCCGGCACCACCGTAACCCGCATTCCGCTGCGCCGCAGCATGCGGAGAATATTGTACTTGATTCCGAAATCATAGGCGACCACCTTGAATTCCGCCGGCGGAACCGCTTTGCCGGCCGGCCAGCCGAAGCCGAACGAACGGCTGTCATCCCGATCCCACTCATAACGCTCGGAACAACTGACTTTGCAGACATAGTCCTGATCGTCCAGTCCGGCCCACGCCGCGGCGCGGGCAACGCCCTCTTCGCCGCTCAACGGCTCGTCCGAACAGTGCAGGCAGCCGCGCATGGTTCCCGACGACCGCAGAATGGTGGTGAGGTGCCTGGTGTCGATTCCGGCGATCGCCGGAACATTGTACTCCTTCAGCGCGTCGGCCAGACTCTTCTCGCTGCGGAAATTGGACGGCTCGTTCATGTTGTGGATGATGAATCCGTTGAGAAACAGCGAACGCGACTCCATGTCCTCGGCGTTGAATCCGTAATTCCCGATCTCCGGATAGGTCATCGTTACGAACTGCCCGGCATAGGACGGATCGGAAACGATCTCCTGATACCCGGTAAGTCCGGTATTGAAAACCACCTCGCCTTCGCGGTCCACCGGCGCGCCGACGCTGTATCCGCGCAGCACGATGCCGTTTTCCAACGCCAGAAAAGCCGCCTTGGCACGCTGCTTTTCCCAATCGAATTTCTGAGTCATATGATTGGTCTCCTGCAAAAAATCATTTTTTTAAAGTAGCATTCCGCATCGGTCAACGCAAATCTTAATCGAAATTTTTTATCGACATTCATTTGAAAAACAACGTTTTTGTGATAAGTTATTACACCGGTCTGATAATCCTCTCGGCTCCGCCGCGGGGAGGGGATTGACACCCCCTGAAAAGCTTAACAATTTTATCGGACGGTGAACTCATGACCAAACACATCTTCGTAACCGGCGGCGTGGTATCAAGCCTTGGCAAAGGCATTACCGCCGCTTCCCTCGCAATGCTGCTGAAACACCGCGGATACCGTGTGGCGATCCAGAAGCTTGATCCCTACATCAACGTCGATCCCGGCACCATGTCCCCCTACCAGCACGGCGAAGTCTACGTCACCGACGACGGCGCTGAAACCGATCTCGACCTCGGTCATTACGAACGGTTTGCAGAACTTTCCTGCGGCAAGTCCAGCAACTACACCACCGGCAGAATATACAGCAACGTCATCGCCCGCGAACGGCGCGGCGGCTATCTCGGCGGCACCGTCCAGGTCATTCCGCACATCACCGACGAGATCAAGACCGCGGTCCGCAGTCTGGCAGCCGACGACGTGGACATCGCCATCACCGAGGTGGGCGGCACCGCCGGAGACATCGAGTCTCTCCCCTTCCTTGAGGCCTGCCGCCAGTTCAAACAGGAGGCCGGCCGCGGCAACGCCATCTTCATCCATCTTACGCTGGTGCCGTACATTAAGGCGGCGGGAGAACTCAAGACCAAGCCGTCGCAGCAGTCGGTGGGAATCCTGCGCAACATCGGCATCACGCCGGACATTCTGGTCTGCCGCTCGGAAATGCCGATGCAGAAGGAACACCTCGACAAACTCGCGCTGTTCTGCAACGTTGCAACCGACATGGTGATCGAGGAACAGGACGTGAAACACACCATCTTTGAAGTGCCGCTTGAGCTGGCCAAACAGCAGTTCGACACCAAAGTCCTCGAAATGCTCCAGCTGCCGCCGCGCACACTCGACATCGAACAGTGGCGAAAAATGGTCGAACGCATACTTCATCCGGCGGGCGAGGTCACCGTGGCGGTGGTCGGCAAATACATCAGTCTGAAAGACGCGTACAAGAGCATCTACGAGGCGTTGAACCACGCCGGAACCGCGAACAACGTCAAGGTCAACGTCCGGATGATCGAGGCCGAGGAGCTGGAGTCCGGCTCCGACGAACTGCTCAAGGGCGTTAACGCCGTCTTGGTTCCCGGCGGCTTCGGAGACCGCGGCGTTCCGGGCAAGATCCGCGCCATAACCTACGCCAGAACCCACGGGCTGCCGTTCTTCGGCATCTGTCTGGGCATGCAGTGCATGGTGATCGAGTTCGCCCGCAACGTGGCCAATCTGGCCGGAGCGAACAGCACCGAATTCGATCCCGACACCCCGTTCCCGGTGATCGACCTGATGGAGGAGCAGCGCAACGTGGCCGACAAGGGCGGCACTATGCGGCTCGGCGCCTATCCCTGCGCACTGGTTCCCAAAAGCCGTGCGGCGCGCGCCTACAACAAACCCAATGTCTCCGAACGCCACCGCCACCGCTACGAGTTCAACAACTTCTACCGGGAACAGCTTGAACAGTGCGGACTCAAAATTTCCGGAACCAGCCCGGACGGAAAGCTGGTGGAAATCGTAGAACTGCCGGACCGCGACTTTTTCGCGGCCTGTCAATTTCATCCCGAATTCAAGTCCCGCCCGATGGAAGCGCATCCGTTGTTCCGCGACTTCGTGGCGGCGGCCATCAAACAGAAAGTGAAAAAATAGTATGCCCAAACGCACCGACTTAAGGAAAATCATGCTGATCGGCTCCGGGCCGATCGTGATCGGACAGGCCTGCGAGTTCGACTACTCCGGCGTCCAGGCCTGCAAGGCGCTCAAGGAAGACGGCTACGAGGTGGTGCTCGTCAACTCCAACCCGGCCACCATCATGACCGATCCGGACTTCGCCTCGCGCACCTATATCGAGCCGCTGACCAAAGACACGCTCCACGAGATCATCCGCCGCGAACGCCCCGACGCCATCCTGCCCACCCTCGGCGGACAGACCGCGCTGAACCTGGCGATGGAGCTGAACGACTCCGGCATCCTTAAGCGGTATCAGGTGGAACTGCTCGGCGCCAACGCCGAGTCCATCCGTCGCGCCGAAGACCGCGACCTGTTCAAGAAAGCCATGCGCGGCATCGGGCTGGACATGCCGGTCTCCGGCTCCGCACACTCGATGGACGAAGCAAAGAAGGTGGCGGAAATGATCGGCACCTGGCCGCTGATCATCCGTCCCGGCTTCACGCTCGGCGGCACCGGCGGCGGCATCGCGCACGACATGGAGGAGTTCACCGCCATCGTCGAACGCGGACTCGACGCCAGCAGAAACTGCGAGGTACTGATCGAGGAATCGCTGCTCGGCTGGAAGGAATTTGAACTTGAAGTCATGCGCGACACCACCGGAAACTCGGTGGTCATCTGCACCATCGAAAACCTCGACCCGATGGGCGTGCACACCGGCGACTCCATCACCGTGGCGCCGATCCAGACACTGACCGACCGCGAATACCAGCAGCTGCGCGACGGGTCGCTCGCCGTCATGGAAGCCATCGGCATCGCCACCGGCGGATCAAACGTCCAGTGGGCGGTCAACCCGGACAACGGCCGCTACATCATCATCGAAATGAATCCGCGCGTCTCCCGCTCCAGCGCCCTCGCCAGCAAAGCCACCGGATTCCCGATCGCCAAGATCGCCGCAAAACTCGCCGTCGGCTATACGCTTGACGAACTGCGCAACGACATCACCCGCGAGACACCCGCCAGCTTTGAACCCGCCATCGACTATGTGGTGACCAAGATTCCGCGCTTCGCATTCGAAAAATTTCCGGCCGCCGACTCCACTTTGACCACCCAGATGAAGGCGGTGGGCGAGGTAATGGCCATCGGCAAGAATTTCAAGGAGTCGCTCCAGAAGGCGCTGCGGTCGCTTGAGACCGGACGCTTCGGCTTCGGCGCCGACGGCAAGGGCGCTAAAATCACCGCGATGGACGACGAAGCATTGGCGATGGAAATCGCCCGCCCCAACGCCCAGCGCATCTTTGTGATCTATGAGGCGTTCCGCCGCAACTGGAGCGTGGAGCGCATCCACGAACTTTCCAAGATTGACCGCTGGTTCCTCCGCCACATGGAGGAGCTGGCCTGCTTCGAAGACGAAATCCGCAAGGCGAAAACGGTGGAGCGACTTGCCGCCGACCCGGATTTATTCCTTCAGGCCAAGTCGTTCGGCTATGCCGACCGCCAGCTCGCCTGGCTGCTCAACTCCACCGAGGAGAAGGTGACAAACGCCAGACTCGCACTCAATCTGCTGCCGGTTTACGCGCTGGTCGACACCTGCGCCGCCGAGTTCGAGGCGCATACGCCATACTACTACTCCACCTGGGGCGGCGTCGACGAAATGCGGCCGACCGCCAAGCCGTCGGTAATGATTCTCGGCGGCGGCCCGAACCGCATCGGTCAAGGCATTGAATTCGACTATTGCTGCGTCCACGCCAGCTTCGCCCTGCGCGCCGCCGGCTATGAGAGCATCATGATGAACTCCAACCCGGAGACCGTCTCCACCGACTACGACACCAGCGACAAACTCTATTTTGAACCGCTCACCCTCGAAGATGTCATGAACGTCTACCGCCGCGAGAAATGCACCGGCATCATCGTGCAGTTCGGCGGTCAGACGCCGCTCAATCTCGCCATGAAACTCAAGGCGGCCGGCGCCAACATCCTCGGCACCTCGCCGGAGCATATCGAGGCCGCCGAAGACCGCGATTTCTTCAAGCGTCTGGCGGAAAAACTCAACATCAAACAACCGGCCAACGGCATCGCCGTCAACGTCGATCAGGCGGTTGAAATCGCCGAACGCATCGGATATCCGATCCTGATGCGGCCGTCATTCGTGCTCGGCGGCCGGGCAATGGTGATTGTCTACAAGGAAAAATATCTGCGCAAATATATGGAGGAGGCGGTGTCCGTCTCCGAAGACCGCCCGATCCTGATCGACCGGTTCCTCGAAGAGGCGGTCGAACTTGACGTGGACTGCATCGCGGACGGCGAAACCTCCACCATCGGCGCGATCATGGAGCACGTCGAGCTGGCCGGCATCCACTCCGGAGACTCGGCCTGCCAGATTCCGACCGCGACGCTGAGCAAAAATGTGCTGGAAAAAATCCGCCGGCACGCTCACTCGCTGGCCAAAGAATTGAATGTTGTCGGCCTGATGAACATTCAGTTTGCGGTCAAAGACGAAGAGGTGTACATCATCGAAGTCAATCCGCGTGCGTCACGCACCGTGCCGTTCGTCAGCAAGGCGATCGGCGCACCGCTGGCGAAAATCGCCACTCTGTGCATGATCGGCAGAAAACTTAAGGACATCGGCTTCACCAAAGAGATCATTCCGCCCTACACGGCATTCAAGGAGGCGGTGTTCCCGTTCACCAAATTTCCGGGAGTGGACATTGTGCTCAGTCCGGAAATGAAGTCCACCGGCGAGGTCATGGGCATCGACCTGTCGCCCGGCATCGCGTATCTCAAGTCGCAGATCGCGGCCGGCTCGTCGCTGCCGGACGGCGGCAACGTCTTCATCTCCCTGCGCGACGCCGACAAGGAGCCGGCGATTCCGTATGTCCGCGAACTCGTTGAGCTGGGATTCACCATCTTCGCCACCCGGGGGACCTCCACATTGTTCTACAACAACGGCATCAAAACCCACGCGGTCTACCGCATCTCGCGCGGACGGCCGAACCTGCTCGACCTGCTGGCCGAAAAACGGGTCGGCTGGATCGTCTCCACGCCGGAAACCGGAGCAGAAAGCATGGTCGATGAGATCCAGATGCGCACCAAGGCGGTGGCGCACGGCATTCCGGTGACCACCACCATCGACGGAATGGAGGAGGCGCTGGAGGGGCTTAAAGCCCGCCGCGAGACCGGACGGCTGGAGGTATGCAGCATTCAGGAGTTCCATCGTCACCTGAACAACAAGTTCAACCTCTGAACCTGACTCTCGCAAAAAAACGCACCGCGAACGATGAGGTACCGTTCCGGTGCGTTTTTCCTGCTCATGCCGCGCGGCGTCCGGCCAGCGACAGCCGTTCGGATGGCGGCAGCGTAAAAATTATTTTTTTGAGCCTTGACGGTAAAGTTCCGGCGGATACATCGGCTTTTCCAATGCGGCAACGGTGTCGGCGGAAAGTGCGCCGGTAGCGGCGTATTCCCGGCCTGCCGCCCGGACCAGATCAAGATAGGGCGCCGTCACCGCCTCCGTGCCGGGAAGTCCGAACAGCGGCGCTTCAACGCAGAAAAACATCGCGGCCCGGCCGCCGAACATCCGGCTGAACTGAAAACGCAAGCCTTCGATGTTGTTCTCCGTTTCCGGAAAACCGCAGCCGCAGATCAGCAGGGTTTCTGGAAAATGGCCGACCGCGGCATGATGGTGGGTGTGCCCGTCGGCGTCCGTGTACATCGACGCGCGGTTGAGCGGCAGCAGCCGGTCCATCAGCGCCTTGCAGTTTGACGGCAAACCGTAGCAGTACAGCGGCGTTGACCAAATGACAAGATCGGAGTCGATATATTTCTTAAAAATCTCCTCCATGCCGTCATGCTGAACGCAGCGCCCCGGGGTCTCATTCCAGCAGCGGAAACAGCCCAGACAGGGATGGATATCCGCAGTCATCGTGTCGATGAACTCCGCCTGCGCCCCCATGCCGTCCAGAAACGCCGTTGTCGCATGAAGCGTATCGCTGCGTTTTCCCTTGGGCGAACCGTTTATCACCAGAATCTTCATCGCAGCCTCCTTGATCGACCGCCAAACCGGTCAATCGGTTAAAAGTTTATCCATCAATCCATAATGCGTTTTTATCGCAGCCGTCACCATATCGCGATCGCGCCGCGCCAGTCCGGTATAAACGGCCAGATGACATTGGTGAAGCCGCTGACGGTCATCCGGCGAGGCGTTGCCAAGCGCATGGTCGATCCAGCGGCGATAAACCGGCAGAATGCCGTTCATCAGCAGAACAAGCATACGGTTGCCGGCAAGCCGGATCAGCTCGTAATGAAATGCGCGGTCAAGTTCAATTTTCGCATCGCCGTCCGCTTCCGTCTCTCCGTCAAGCAGCTTTTTCAATCCGTCCAGATCGGGAGCTGAATTTTCAAGTATCATTTCGCAGACCGTCAGCTCCTGCCGAAACCGGAAGTCATGAATATCCCGAACCGTGAGCGAATGCATCAGCAGCAGCATGTCCAGCGTCTCCGCCATATTCTCCGACGGGTCAGCCGAAAGATAATTGCCTGACCCCTGCCGGGAGCGCACAATGCCCATGTTGCCCAGTGTCCGCAGCGCCTCGCGTGCCGAATTGCGGCCGATACTCAACTCGGCGGCAAACCCGCGCTCGGTGGGAAGCCGGTCGCCGGCCTTGAGTTCACCGCGCTCCAGTTTGGAACGAATCGCGTCAATCACTTTCTGGTATTCCCGCTCCGCCATGCGTCATTCCCCCTGTGTTTATATGAAATGCGAGGCGACCGAAGCCGCGCCAACCGTCAACAATCCGGCGACAACCAGCGACAGCGAACTTATCGCCCCCTCGGTTTTTCCCATTTCCATGGCCTTCGCCGTACCGATGGCATGGGCCGCGGTGCCGATGGCAACGCCTTTGGCGATCCGGCTGCGGATGCGAAATATTTTACAGGCGGTCTGCGCAAAAATATTGCCGATAATCCCGGTCGTGATGATGACCGACACCGTCAGCGTGATATAGCCGCCCAGCTCTTCGGAGACGCCGATCCCGATCGCGGTGGTAATGGATTTCGGCAGCAGCGTCACATACTGCGCATGAGTGAGACGTGCCAGCAACGCCATGACGAACACACAGAGGACACTCGTGACAACGCCGGAAACGATCCCGGCCAAAATCGCCGTCCGGTTTCTCTTAAGAAGCTCAAGTTTTTCGTAAAGCGGAATCGCCAGACATACGGTCGCCGGGGTCAGCAGCCAGTTCAGAACCGAGGCGCCGGACAGATATGTTTCATAGTCGATGCGCCATATCGCCAGAAATGCGATCGTCGCCACAACGGCGATAAGCAGCGGATTGAACAGCGCAAAACGGATCCGCCGCTTCAACACATGACCGACGCCGTAGGTGAACAGACTGATGAGCACTCCGAAAAACGCCGAATGACTGAACAAATCGTTCATGACCGGCACCCATCCTTTTTCCGCAGCAGCGCTGGACGGCGACGGATTATCAGTTCCTGCGTGATCCGTCCGGATATGCCCATCACCACAAAGGTGGAAATCACGGTTATGATGCAGAACGGCAGCCATACCGGACGCAGCACCGCCCATGCCTCCAGCAGTCCGACCGCGGCCGGAATAAACAGAATCGGCATGATTTCAATCAGAAAATACCCGGTCTCACGCACGTCGCGCACCCGGATAACTCGAAAATACAATGCCGAAAACATCAGCAGCACGCCGTAAACGCTCGCCGGTACCGGCAAAGGTATAACCCGATTGAGGATTTCGCCGGCAAATGATATTCCGATGATAATTAAAAATTGTCTGACTGTTTTCATGACACCTTTGCTTCCACTCAAAATTGGTACTACCAATTAATATATCACAAAAGGCCGACAAAGCAAGCTGTATTGATTGGGACTTTACGGTTTTTCCGACTTCGCCGTCGTGCGCCGGACGGCTGTGTGTCCGGCGACTTCCGCAATATCCATTGCGGTGTTTTTCACAATTTCCTGAAGTGTCGGGATCGACTTGCCCGCCTTCTTGGACGGCTCGGTCATCTTGTCGATCAGTCCGATCGAAAAAATATTTTTTCTATCCAGTCGCCCGGCAAAAACGTTTGACTTTCAAGTTTCGGGTGTTATTTTTTATATAACCAGTTTTCCAATCACGACTTGGAGGTGTTCAAATGGGGTTTTTAGTTCCATTTTTAATTTTTGCAGTTCCACATGTAATACTTATGATCATTGCTACAATCATAACGGTGTTCACCCCTCCGTACTGCAAATTCCGGCGCTTCTCCTACTATTTCTGTCTGCAGTTTCTCGGCGATGAAAAAAGCTGGGACGAGTGGATGAACGATTAACCACCCAACAGCCTCCGCCAATTGTCCCAGTAGCTCCATTCGAGATACCGGGCCTCCGTCAGACAGTCAACATCGTGTGCGCCACCCGCAACGCCCCTCCGGGCGTAGACGCGCAGAATATCGCAACTGCTCCACCCCCGCCA
>JAQUTL010000025.1 GCA_028709805.1 Victivallaceae bacterium | reverse complement strand
TCACTATTCACCTGTTGGGTTAAACTTTATATGGTTGAATTAAGTAATCATAATATACTGTTTATCAACAGGTTTTTCTATTTTTACGCCCCTTTTTTATTCATTTCTTTCACGGACTCAGGGATAAGATAATCGTTTATGGCCTGACGCATTCCGCTGTTACGCATGGCGCCGGGACGGCCGGTATGGGTATGGCACTCCCAATGGAAACGACTGTCAGTGCCAACGAGCAAGCGAAAAATGGACTCGCTGTCATCTGTACTGCCATCATCTTCAAATAACACTTCAAAATTACCGACCTGAGGTTGAAGCGAGCGGATCAATCGCTCAATTCGCTTACTATCGTTGAATATTGGTACTATCAATGAGAACGTGACAGACATATTTTCTTGTCCTTCTTGATGTAACAAACTTTCTGTAATTCTGCGGTTGGCCCTGAAAATTGGATCAATTGAATGATAGGTATAAACACCAATGTTGTATTATAACCTTTGTTCCGTTGATTGCAAGTGACAAAATAGGTTTCATTTGCGTTTATAACCCAGCGCCAAATACGGCAGCGTTACAATTTTTTCTGTAATTTACCGGAATTATCGCCATCAAATGGCTTAAAAATTCAGCCGAACATGTGCAGAAATTGACCAATAACAATTGACCGGCAATATGCCTTCCCCACAAGATATCTTTGGCACGGCAAATGATATAAGGGAAGTAAGGCGTACCACAACGTAGTATCGTTGATATTTATTTAATTACAAATTACCATTCAATAATTTTCACAAATATATTACCTTCACGAACCTCACGGGAATGTCTCCTGTGAGGTTCGTTGTTTTTTAACTAAACGGAGGTAATATGAAAATTCTGAAATCTGAGTTGGCCGGAGCCTTGAAGGTTCTGGGGAAGTGCGGCGATCTGGTCAAAATCACCGAAAAATGTCTGTCGGCCACCAACGGCACGGAAATGGTGACGCTTGAAATTCATCCGCTGGATGAAGAACCGCTTGAAGCGGTGGCGTCGCTGTTTGCGCTGCGTCAGGCGGTGGGCTGCGGCAAGTCAGGCGAGGTCGAGTTCAAGATTGAAGGCGATGAACTCGGCGTGTATGAAACGGTTCGGGGGCAGAACCGCAGGTTCGGCGTCAAAGTCAATGCCGAAGCGTGGCCGGTGTTGGAGCAGGTGCCGGAAGCATCCCAATCGGTGATGTTGTCTGATAAATTTGCCCAAGCGGTGGCTCAAGCGGCGCAGGTTGTTGACCGTTCCGTTGGCTCAGCAAGGCAATACCCGGCGTTTATCCAAACTGGCGGCAGGTCATTCCAAGTGCGGACAGCTTTGATTACGAGATCCGACTGAACCCGGCATCCATTCCGCAGATTATCGAATTTCTGCAAAAAGTTCCCGATGCGCCGCCGACTCATGCCGTCATGCTGAAAGTTGTCGGGAACGCGGTTGAACTTGTTCCCGCCAATAATCCGCAACTTTCACTGAAGATCGAGGCGGAAATCATCGGTCAGCCGCCTGCGGTGGTGCCGGCGTTGAACAAATTCATCCTGCTCCGCATTTTGAATCAGGGATACGACAAGATCAAGGCCAACGGTCACGGATTTGCACCGGTCATGGCCGAAGGCGGCATGGGGCAATTTATCGCCATGCCGGTCAGAATAAATTCTGAACTTAACACAACAACCCGACCTGTAAACGAAAAGGTGAACAAAATGGAAGAAAAAAAGAATGTTGAAGTCGAACCGCTGGACGAGCTGAACGCCAGTGTCGAAGCGCTGCGGATGAGCTTGAAACAGCTGTACGATGTGTCGGTGGTTCTGAACCGCAAAGTAAAAGAGGCGTCGTTTGCCCGGAAACAGAAAGGGCGCGAATACGTTCAGGCCAAACGTGCGATTGAACGCATCCGCGCCGCAGTGTAAAAACTATTGCCAGTTGATTTTAGGTTGAATTTTCTTCATGGCACAGTCGGTAAGGTATGAGTTGATCAATGTCTGATACGGCAGATCAACTTTTGCCGACAACTCCTTGAAGTATTCAACCGTCTCTTTGTCCAGCCGAATGGTAATGGTGGACTTGACCTTGGCGGTATAAGGATTTTTTACCGTATTGGTGAAATCATATTCTTTCTTCATGGTCATCTCCTCCCCTCGTATTGTCTGGTTTCGTCGGGTGTTGCTTTTCTTGCTGAGATAATTCTGATTTGTTCATCATTCTCACGATAACAATGACAGACTACAAGAATCCTCAGCGAACAGCTCATTCCCGGAATTATAAAACTATCTTCATCCTGTGAATGGTCAGGATCATAGATTACCAAGCCGTCTTCATCGTCAAAAACCGTCTGAGCTTCACAAAATGAAACTCCGTGCTTGATCAGCTTGGATTCGGCCTTATTGTCATCCCGAATAAAATACATGATAATGGTCTCCAATGGTAAATATGTCATATTTACATTGTCAATACAAGGCCATCTGAAAGGAAAAAAGAAAAAATGTTAAAACTCAACGCATCGTATTATAAGAAATGATCAAGTAAAATTCCGAGGGTGAGCCGGGGGGGACCAAGGGGCTTGCTGTATTATTTCACCGGGGGGGCGGAAAACGCTTTCGGCGGCGAGGGAGGTATCGCCGCATTGACGATACCCGGTTTGACGGTTCGCGTTCTGCAAAACGCCGCCGCGCCGTTGCGTTCCGACGGCGTTACTTGACCATTACTTGACCATTACTTGACCATTCGCCGCCGACTGCTTGGCGATTTGCCAAACACTTTGTGTTCAAGCGGGGCTAAGGGGGCTTTTTCATCAAGTTTTCGGCGCTCCGCCGGTGGTCCTTCCCGCTGGGTTCGGGTGGTCGGTGGCTATTTTTCTCTTTTTTTCAATTACGCCCTTGACATTGTCCGCCGCGCTCTTTGAGGGGGCCGGGGCCGCGACACCAGCGACTGTGTCGCGTCAAGCTGTGAGTGGCCATGCTCGGCTTGCCGGATAACGGTACAGCCGAGCCTTTCATTTTTTTCAGAACCAATATATATAACGTTATTGTCGCACACCGCCACTGCCACCCTGTATCCCTCCGCCCCTACATCCCGTAAAGGGTATGGAGGGCAACAGGGCATGCGGCTATTCGAGCGGTCCGGCTATTTCATTGTTGTAAAAATATTTAACGTTAAAACTTGGTCTTTCGGCGGCTATTGCAAAAGCAAAAACATTGCCAATTCTCGTATTGACAATAACTTGTCTTTTGCAATATCCATCCGAAATCCCGGTGTTTTTAACGGTTCCCTTTTTTTTGCAACGATGCTTACTGATTTACAGCCTTTTCCATTACGTTCATCTTTTTCCAGATGCGTGCGACCACCAATACCGCAACCACTGCCGCAACTGCGAGTATCGTGCCGCGCAGCGTGCGCGAATAAATAAATTCACCGGTGGCGAACAGTGCGGCATAAACCGCAAAACACGAAACCACCGCCGCAAGAATCCCCAGCGGTATGCTTTGCGCCGCATGAGACGTCTTCAGCGGACGGCCTTCGGTTGCGGCGTCGTCAAACACCCGCTTCCAGCCGGGGCCTCCCGGATTGATCGCTTCGACAAACGACCGCAGCCGCTCTTTCGACGTCTTCGGGCCGATATATGCCGCCAGAACCCAGCAGAACGTGCTGGTCGCCACGGAAATAATCATGGCCTGCCACTCGTTGAACTGAATCCCGCAGTCGCTGTTCTTCAGCACAAGGAACAGTATCGCCATGACAAACGACGCGATCATCGCCGTAAGCTCGGCCGCGGCGTTTATCCGCCACCAGAACCAGCGGAGCATGAACAGCAGCCCGGTTCCCGCGCCGATCGAAAGCATAATCCAGAAAGTGTCAATCGCGCTTGAGAGCTGAAGCGCCAGCACTCCCGCAAGCGCCATCAGCACCACGGTGAACAGCCGCCCCATCCAGACCAGTTCGCGCGCCGACGCCTGCGGCCGGTAAAACCGTTTCCACACGTCGTTCACCAGATAACTCGCGCCCCAGTTCAAATGGGTGGAGATCGTGGACATGTACGCCGCCAGCAGCGACGCCAGCATCAGCCCCATCCAGCCGGCCGGCAGTTTGGTCAGCATCAATGAATAGGCCACGTCGTCCTTGATCTGCGACGCCGGAAGAGCGCCGCCGACCGCGTCGCGAATGCTGTCCAGATTGGGGTAGACTATCATCGACGCCAGCGCCACCAGCAGCCACGGCCACGGCCGCAGCGCATAGTGCGCCACGTTGAAGAACAGCGTGGCCGCCACCGCGTGATTTTCATTCTTGGCCGCCAGCATGCGCTGGACCAGATAACCGCCGCCGCCTGGCTCGGCGCCCGGATACCAGATGCTCCACCATGTGACCGCAAACGGCACAATAAGCATGGCAACCAGATCGGCGTTGCTCAGATAGCTGTAAACGTTCATCCGGGCGGAAAGTCCGGGATCCGAGGACAGTTTGCCGACCATGGCGGAAAGTCCGCCGACTTCCGGCAGATTGAGAATCAACACCGCGGCCCCGATTGAGCCGACCATCGAAACGATGAACAGGATAAAGTCGGTTATCAACACGCCGCGCAAGCCGCCGGCCGCCGAAAACAGCACCGTGGCAATCATGGCAAACAGCACACTTTTCCACGGCTCAAGACCGAGCATTGCGCCGCCGATCTTGATCGCCGCCAGCGACACCGAGGCCATCACCAGTACGTTGAACAGCAACCCCAGGTAGATCGCCCGGAATCCGCGCAGAAACGCCGCCAATTTTCCGGAATAGCGCAATTCATAGAACTCAAGATCGGTCACCGTTCCGGACCGGCGCCACAGCTTGGCGTAAAGAAACACCGTCAACATTCCGGTCGGCAGCATGCTCCACCACACCCAGTTGCCGAAGACGCCGTTCATGCGCACCAGGTTGGTTACCAGGTTCGGCGTGTCGGTCGAAAAGGTGGTCGCCACCATGGAAAATCCCAGCAGCCACCACGGCATGTTGCGCCCGCCGAGAAAAAACTCCTCGCTGCTGCGGCTTGAAAGCCGGGTGACCGCCATGCCGACAATAACGGTGATAAGAAGAAATGAGATGATTATCGCCCAGTCGATCCCTGCAAGATGAATGTTCATAAACCCTGTCCCCTGTCTCGGATGTTCCCCTCCGGTAATAAAGATAGAAGTTTTAAATTGAAAAAGCCGTCCGCCTTTTACGGCGGACGGCCTGCGTGAACTTAGAACTTTCGGACGCCGCCGACGAAGGTCTTTGTGACCTTGAAATCGCCGTCGAGCACCGCGAAGTCGGCAAGGTATCCGGGAGCGACCCTGCCGGTTTTTTCCAGCCCCATCAGTTTGGCCTGATTGTAGCTGGTGCACTTGACCAGTTCGGTCAGTTCAATCCCGGTGACCTCCCAGACGTTGCGGAGCGCGTCGCAAATCTGGAGCGTGCTGCCGGCGAGCGCGCCGTTGGACTTGAGTCGGGCGGCTCCTTCCGCAACGACCACATTGAGGCCGCCGAGATCGTACTCGCCGTTCGGCATTCCGGCGGCGCGCATGGCGTCGGAGATCAACTGAATCCGCTCAACGTTTTTGAATGAGAAGATGAAGTTGATCATGTCCGGACAGACGTGGAGTTTGTCGCAGATCAGTTCGATGTAGACGTCTTCGCAGAGGAATCCGGCGCCGACCAGCCCGATGTCGCGGTGGTGCAGCGGACTCATCTGATTGCAGAAATGCGACATGCTGCGCAGTCCGTGGGCGTTGCCTTCAAGGAACTGGCTGTAGTTGGCGGCCGAGTGCACGCAGGAGGGCGTGATCCCTTCGGCGAGCAGCTCTTCTGCGAATTTCGGGCCGCCCTCGGTCTCGATCGCGTAGGAGACCTTGAGCACCTTGAAGATGCGGTTCAGCCGACGGACCTCTTCAATATCCGGCTTGCGGACGAAATCGGGGTTCTGAGCGCCGCAGCACTTCGGGTTGATGTAAGGGCCTTCGAGGTGGACGCCGGGAACGCGGCATCCCTTGGAGCCGGCGGCGACGTACTCGGCGGCGGTCTTCAGACTGGCGGCCAGCTGAGACTCCGGCAGCGTGAGTGTGGTCGGCAGCAGCGAAGTGACGCCTTCGGAGAGCTTGTCGACGCAGATTCTGGTCAGTCCTTCAAGCGACGCGTCGCTGAAATCGGAGCCGGAACGGCCGTGGCAGTGCACGTCGATAAAACCGGGCATCAGCATGTCGCCGCCAATGTCGATCACCTCGTCCGCCGCGGGCAGTTGCTCGGCGTCGACATATATGCGCCGTATCGTGTCTCCCTCGATCATGACCGCGGCGTCGAACGCCTCGAACTCGGGAGAGATGATGTGGCAGTTGGTGAGAAGCGTTTTTTTCATTTTGGGAAAAGCCTTTCTGGTATTATTTGGCAAGTTCGGGCAGACTTGCGGCGATCACCGCCTGGCCGTGCCGCTTGAACTTTTCGTCCGGAGTGCGGAAGGTGATCTTGGCGGAGAGTTCGGGGAACTCCACGTCCAGAACCTTGCGGGCCTCGTCAAGAATGATCTGTCCGCCGTCGCCGGAGGTGACGCGGCCGAGGATCAGCAGATTGCGGATGTCGTAGAAATCGGCGTAATGGGCGATGGCATAGCCGAAGCAGGTGCCGATGGTGCGGTAGATGGCGGCGGCGTTCTGGTCGCCCTGCTTCATCAGCTCCTGAACCTTGACCAGACGCTCCGGAAACTTCATCTCAGACGGGAAGTTAAGCCCGGCGAACGGCGCCAGACGAGCCACGCCCTGCTGGGAGAAATACTGGGCGCCGCAGCCGATGTCGCCTGACCACTCGTCAACCGGAGCGTTGTCACGGTAATCGACCGGGGCGAAAGCCAGTTCGTTGAGCCAGTCGGTGATGTTGCCCTCGACGTTGACGTAGCCGACCGCCTGACTGGTGCCCATGGAAAGTCCGAGCACTCCGGTGGCGTTCATGCTCATGGCGCCGGCCAGAGCGGTCACTTCGCCGTCATTGGCCACGATCAGCGGAACATTGTATTCGGCCTGAATTTCATCGAAAATATTGACAATGTATTTGGCGAAGTCGTCCTTGCTGATCCCGCGGAAAAGCGAGGCGAGGCGGGGCTGACTGTTCACATAAACGCCGGCGGCGGAACCGCCGATGGCGTCCACACGCGGGAGCTTGGCGGCGGCGCGCTTGATTGAGTCGCGGATGCCCTGACGATGATATTCCGGATCCTTCTCAAAATAGGGATTCCATTCGACTTCCTCGGTGTGAACCACCTTGCCGTCGATCACCGCGGCGCATTTGCGGTCCGAGCCGCCGAGGTCAAAGCCGATGCGGCAGCCGTCGAGGTGGCCGCCGAGCTTGACCTGAATTTCGTGGCTGCGCGGCGCGTCGGCCAGAGTGCAGCTCTTGATGGCGAACGGCTTGCCGTAGATGACCATGCCCATGATGTTGTGGTCGAATGAGCGCTCGCCGTCTTCGCTGTATATTTTGGCGAGGTCGTTGGCCAGCGCTTCGCAGCCGGCGATCGTCACTTCGTAGCCGCCCTTCATCCAGAGCAGGAACTTGACCAGACGCTCAACATACTTGATGTTGGCGGCGGCGTATTCGCCTTCATGCGGGAAAATTGTGGTTGCCATAGTCGACACGGTGCCGTTGCTGCGGCGCAGCGCGATAACGATGTCCTGACGGGCGGAACATTTTGCAACTTCGGCGCGATAGGCGCGGTTCCAAAGCACTGCCGGCACGAATTCGGGGTCGAGTTCGGGACGGATTTTGGGGTTGACGGCGAAATTCATTTTCACAAACTCCTTGCTGGTTATTGTATTTCTGTCCACACGGAAATAATATATAACATTTTACAGTTTTGGCAAGTCCGACGGTAGTTTTTCATATTTTTTTTGCCGTTCCGGCTTGAATCTGCGACATATTGCATCTATATTAACTTTATTAACAAAGTGGAAGGTTGAACATGAACAATCTTTTTGACATTTCCGGAAAAGTGGCGGTGGTCACCGGCGCCGGCGGCGTGCTGGCTGGAACCGTGGCAAAGTATTTGGCCGAACAGGGCTGCCATGTGGCGGCGCTGGATCTGCGCGAGTCGGCGGTGACCGGACTTGGCTCCGGCATAACCGGCTTCGGCTGCAATGTGCTGGACGAAGAAAACCTTGCCGATGTCTGCTCAGCGGTGCTGGAAAAATTCGGTCGGGTGGACATGCTGTTCAACGGCGCGGGCGGCAACATGCCGGGCGCCACCATCGGGCCGGACCAGACGCTTTATGACATCAAACTCGAGGACTATTCAAAGGTTCTCGACCTGAATCTCAAAGGCACGCTGCTGCCGACGCTGGTGTTTTCCAAACCGATGACCCGTCAGGTTTCCGGCGGCGCGATCGTCAATTTTTCGAGTATGGCGGCCACCCAGCCGCTGACCCGGGTCATGGGATACGGCAACGCCAAGGCCGGAATCGACAATCTCACCCGGTTTCTGGCGGTTGAACTGGCTGTGAAGTTCGGAGCAAAAATACGGGTCAACGCAATCGCTCCCGGCTTCTTTGTGACCAACCAGAACCGTGCGCTGCTGACCACCCCGGACGGCGGCTACACTGAACGCGGGAACGACGTGATCCGCAAGACTCCGCTGCGCCGGTTCGGGGTGCCGGAGGAGATACTCGGCTGCATTCACTATCTGGTCAGCGACGCCGCGAAATTCGTCACCGGAACGATTATTCCGGTTGACGGCGGATTTTCGGCCTTTTCGGGGGTGTAGACTATGTTTATGGAACCGTCGATGCGCTGGTACGGCCCGGATGACCGGGTTCCGCTGTCGTTTATCCGTCAGGCCGGAGCGGAGGGGGTGGTGACCAGTCTTCATCACATTCCGTACGGCGAAGTGTGGAGTCGCGGTGAGATTGAGAAGCGGTCGGCCGAAGTGGACGCCGCCGGACTGTTCTGGAATGTGGTTGAAAGCCTGCCGGTTCACGAGGATGTAAAACTGCGTTCCGGCGACTTTCTCCGGCATATTGAGAACTACCGCGAAAGTCTGCGCAATCTCGGCGCGTGCGGTATTCGCACCGTGGTTTACAACTTCATGCCGGTGCTTGACTGGATACGCACCGACCTGCGCTACCGTCTGCCCGACGGCAGCGAAGCGCTGTATTTCAACCGGCTTGAATTCGCGGTGTTCGAGCTGTTTATTTTGAAACGCGACGGCGCGGCGGCGGATTATCCGCCGGCGGTGGTCGAGGAGGCGGAAAAATACTTTGCCGGATTGCCGGCGGCCGGCAGCGAAGCGCTGTGCCGCAACATCATCGACAATTTTCCCGGATTCAAGGGCGTTACGCTTGACGCGGTGCGCGGCATGCTGGCACGTTACGCCGGCGTCGGGGCCGACGAACTGCGGGAGAATCTCCGTCTGTTTCTGAAAGCGGTGGTTCCGGTTGCGGAGGAGGCCGGAGTGAAGCTGGCGATCCATCCGGACGATCCGCCGCGGCCGATTCTCGGTCTGCCGCGGATATTCAGCACCAAGACGGACATTGAGTGGCTGCTGAAGGCGGTCGATTCGCCGGCGAACTGTGTAAATTTCTGTTCCGGCAGCTTTTCCGGAAGACTGGACAACGACGTGACCGCGATGTTCAAATCCTGCGCTCCGCGCGTGGCGTTTCTCCATTTGAGGAGCACCGAGCATCTGGCCGGCGGCGACTTTTTCGAGGCCAATCATCTGGAGGGCGTGGTGGACATGTACTCGCTGGTCAAGCTGGCGGTCGCGGAGCAGAAGCGCCGTCAGGCGGCCGGCCGGGAGGACTGGCGGATCCCGTTCCGTCCCGACCACGGCCACACGATGATGGACGATCTGGCCAAGCCGCCGTGTGCGAATCCGGGCTATACCGCGATCGGCCGGATGAAGGGGCTGGCGGAGATTCGCGGTCTGGAATATGCGATAATGCGCGGCGAAGACGAACGCTGATTTTCCCGGATAAATAATAAAAAATACGGCCGGACGCTGGCGCCGTTCATCTGCCTCCAGAATGCGGCTGACGGCGGCGCATCAACGTTTTTCCAGTTCATGGACAAGTCCGAAATCACCCGGACGGACGGCGCGATTTGCAGATCAATTCCGGCTTTCCCGTCCCGGCATTCTGACGGGTTGCCGTTGCCTTAAAATCGCAAAAACGAATTGTTTCCGATTCGCAAATTGTTGAAATAAATCCTTAATTTAGCACTCTTGTGGCTGTTTGTCCGATAAGGATTCCGATAATTAATAGTATGCGGCTTTACTTCCGTCCCAATATAGTTTATATTATATAGGCTATGTTGGGGGGGTATGAGTAGAGCGATTCATCTGATCCAGAATGGGACAGGGTGCGTGACACGCCTGTTCTAACAATTTTCTAAACGGCGTAATCGCCTGATTGCGCCACCTCATTTTCTTCCGCGTTGTTTCAATTAACAAAAGTAGCCACCCTGTTTCAAGCCTGTTGTCCTAAAAAGCAAATTACAGCGGAAAACGTTACGGCTCCGGTGGTTGGGTGAATGATTGATCCAACCATTGTCGCAAATATGGTTTGGGCATCAAGATCGAAGCTATTCGTCAACAGAACCAGCGTCCGGTGATTCACCAGCTTTTGCTGACATGCAGTTGGAGGTGCAGTTGTTCGCGGGTATAGCCTTCTTCGAGGTAGAGCTTAGCAGCTCTGAGTTTATCGGCCGCCTAATAGCGAATTTGCAATTGATTCGACCCGTTGATTGGATGATCTTTCATGATGACACCTTTCTTTTGGGAAAAAGTGTTACCGATTTGTTCAAGAAAATCAGATCATTTTCTCACCGCTTAATACAATTTATGCCGGAACACAACGAGGGACCGCTTCTGCGTAATGCCGCCATTGACAAAAGTGAGCATTATACTCTAATTTGCCATAATTTGCAAATTTAAAAGCAAAAAACGATCTTTTTCTGTTTTACGGTTTGCAATATTCCAAAAGCGGAATATGTTAATATTGTAATATGACTAATATGTCATATTCCGTTTTGAAAAATTTTGATTTTAGGAGTATATTGCAATGAAGGAGAAAGAGAACGCGGTTTTGGATATGACCGACGCGGTCAATCAGCTTGACGTATTTAAGGCGCTGGCGAATCCGGCCAGGATTGAAATTCTGAAGTTTTTGCATAACGGTCCGAGTTGTGTTTCTCTGGCGGGGCTGAAATTGGGGTTGGAGCAGTCGAACCTCTCCAAGCAGTTGCGGATTTTGAAAGACGCCGGATTGATCGATTGTCGCGGCCGGGGGGCGAAACACTGCTATTTTATCTGTCGGCCGAGTTTATTGGGGCCGCTGCTGACCGTGATGGAGCAGCATCATAACTATATTCCATGTAGCAAGTCTGAACAAAAATGACAAAGGAGACCTTTCAGGATGAGACCAATCTGTATGTTGATCGGGGCGGCCGTGGCCGGAGGAGCTTTTCTATTTAACGCGCAAGCAGAGGAGGTGCAAATGAAAAAGCTGACTATCCCGACGGAGGGACGCGGCAACGCCCGCGTCGAACATCTCGGCAAATCAATCGACCGGATGATCTATGAGTTCATGGCAAAGGAGGACATTCCGGGAATGACGCTGGCCATTGTGCAGGCGCCGTATATTCCGCGCGTGGTCGGGTACGGTGTGGCCAACGCGGAGACCGGGCAGCTCGCCTCGTCAAAAACCATCTGGCCGGCCGGGCCGATCTCGCAGGCTTACAATGCTGTGGCGGTCATGCAGTTGTTCGAGCGCGGGAAGCTGGAGCTTGACGCGCCGATATCGAAGTATCTCGACAATCTGCCGGAGGCGTGGCGCGGCGTCACCGTGTTCCAGCTGCTTCAGCATTCGTCCGGCATCGCCGACTACCGCGACAATCGGAACTTCAGCTTTCAAAAGGATTTTACGCCCGGCGAGCTGGTGGCGCTGGCGGCCGAGGCGCCGCTGAGTTTCCAGCCGGGAACCGATGTTCGGCAGAGCGCCACGAATTTTCTGCTTCTGGCTCAAGTTGTGGAAAAGACCTCCGGACAGTCTTATCACGACTTTGTGACCGTAAATCAGATCGAATATCTTGGTCTGCGCCGCACCGTGTTTCAGGAGGATTTCTCCAAGTTGGCCAATGAGAAGCTGACGCCGGAGTCTCCCCGTCACGTTCTGTTCACCCGCGAAGGGAAATACATCGACCCCGCCGAGCCGGCCGTCGGAACGATGAATACTCCTGACGGGCTGAGCGCTGCTCCGCCGCTGCATTCCGGCACGTTGAAGGGATTCAGCGACATTTGGGCCTCGGCCGAAGACGTCAGCACCTGGGACATCGGACTTGCCGGCGGCATCCTCATCCAGAAGCCGGAAAACCGTGCGCTGATTTATCAGCCGACCAAGCTTGCCAGCGGCAAGGTGGTTCCGGCCATGGCCGGGTGGCAGTTCCAGCACCACAAGGGGTTGATGGACATTAAGGGATCGGTTCCCGGATATTCCGCGTTTTTGAGCCGGTTCACCGCGGCGGATGAACTGGTCTGTGTGACCTTGATGTGCAACAAGGAGGGCGTCGACCTGTCCAATCTGGCCAGACGCGTGGCGTCGGCGTTCGGCAATAAACTCGCCTCCGGCGTGGACGACAATCTGTTTTACACGCAGGAAAGTATTTTCGATCTGCCGCAGACGGTGGTCAGGCTTGAAAACGCGCTGAAAGAGCGGAATATTCCGGTCTTTGCCAAAATCGATCATGCCGGCAACGCCCGCGAAGTCAATCTGACGCTGGCGCCGAGTACGGTGCTGATTTTCGGCTCTCCCGAGATCGGGACCAAACTGATGCAGGAGAATCCGGCGATGGCGCTGGAGCTTCCGCTCCGGATCGCGGTCTGGCAGGACGCCGGCGGCAGCGTGTGGGTGACTGCGCCGCAGATCGATCAAACGGCGGAAAAGTACGGCATCACTGACAAAAAGATTGTCGGCGGCATGCAGAAGCTTTTGGAAAAGCTGGTCTATTCTGCCGCCAATCTCTACTGAGTCGGTAAATTTGAAGGCCGCCGGCAAGTGCGGCGGCCGGCGGAGTCGAAAAATGGTTGTGTCAATAATGCGATGCGTTCTGTCCGGAACCGTTCTGGCCATCCTGTTGACCGGGTGTTCCGACGGGCCGGACGGCGCAACGCCGGGAAGGGATTCAGAAAATATGGTGATTATCGATGTCAGAACCCGGGACGAGTACGCCGCCGGCCATCTTCCGAACGCGCGGCTGATGCCGTATGACCGGATCGGTGAAATGATCGGCGATGCTGTTGCAGACAAAAACGCCGAAATCGTGCTCTACTGCCGCAGCGGGAAGCGGGCCGAGGCCGCCGGCGCGGTTCTGTCCGCGCTCAGTTACGGCAATGTCCGCAATCTGGGAGGGGTGCAGGCCGCGGCGGAAACGCTGGGGCTGCCGGTGGTGGAATAGTCGTTGTTGCAAAAACATCTGACGCTGAAAACGCGGTCTTACGTCAGCGGCCGCAAAAGTTATAATACCGGCAACAGTCATATAATCAATAGTTTGTCTTTCGTGATGTTTGTCTCTGCGGTTCCGGCGTTTCAGCGGTTGGGATTCTTGTCTCAAGGTTCTATCGGCGGCGTCGCGCCGATGTCGGTCGGATCGAGAGCGACCGGAAAATATTTTATTCGATTGAGTTGATTTTCAACAATCTCTGTTCTATCTTAATACAAGAGGCGGAGAAAACCCGTTAATGAGGAGGGCGGCAATTATGAAATTTGATAAAAAGACAACGGCGCTGGTGTTGACTGACCCGCAGAATGAATTTCTTCATGAATCCGGAGCCGGCTATCCGCTGGTGAAAGAGGTTCTTGAACACAACCACACGGTGGAGAACCTGCTTGCCCTGCTGACAGCCTGCCGCGACAAGGACTATCTGGTTTTCATCTCTCCGCATTACTATTATCCGCATGACGACCAATGGCGGTTCTTCACCAAGGGCGAAGCGATGATGCATTCCATGGGAATGTTCCGGCGGGAATCCCCCTCCGGCGGCGTCGCGGACGGACGCGGAGCCGACTTCTGTGAAATATTCAAACCGTTTTTTGATTCTCCGCGCACGATTGTGGCGAGTCCGCACAAGATATTCGGTCCGCAGACCAACGATCTGACACTGCAACTGCGGAAGTATGGCATCTCCAGACTGATTCTCGGCGGCATGAACTCCAACATCTGTGTGGAGTCCCACATGCGCGATCTGGTGGAGCAGGGCTTTGAGGTCTATGTTGCGAAGGACGCCACCGGCGCGCCGGGGATGGACGCGTATCATGCGGCGGAAATAAATTTTGACATGCTTTCCTGCGGCTCCTTCGCCACGGCCGACATTCTTAAGATGCTGTAACGGACGGAACGATGAAACGCAGCTCCGGAATATCCCGGAGCCGTAATAATAAGGAGGAGATATTATGCCTGAATTCTGTTCTTCACTGCCGTCGTCGAAGGCCGGAGCGAAACTCACGCAAAGTGAATTGATCCGGGCCATCCGTTTCATGGTCGCCGCGGAATACGAGGCGATCGGGCTTTATACTCAGCTGGCGGATTCGACCGACTGCGCCAAAGCAAAGGCGGTTCTGGCTGACATCGCGGACGAAGAGCGCGTGCACGCCGGTGAATTCCTGCGTCTGCTGCGTGAACTGGCACCGGATGAAAGCAAATTCTATGACAGCGGAGCAAAGGAAGTCGAGGAGCTGCTGGAAAAAGTGAAATAGACAGCGCTCCGGCCGGCGGCTGTTCCATGCAAGGCGTGGCGCGCCGCCGGCTGAATTGCCGTAACGCCAGGTTTTAGCTTTGAATATTCCAGTGACAGAGCTTATTCGCTCACATATACAATGACGCCGTGCGGGGCGATCGTGCCGGACACCGGAGGACGCAACCGTTCGCCGGTTTGGAAGTCGCGCAGGACGTGTCCGGCGGCGGCGGGGAGGTCGAAGGTGAAGTCGCGTTTCGCATTGCCCGGATTCATCAGGGCGACAAGCCAGTTTCCGCCGCCGTCGGAGAGAACTTCATAGTCGGCCGGGTCGAATCCGTTGATTTTCAAGAGGTCGCCGTGGCGGTCGCCGCGCAGAAAGAACGGTTCGTTGGCGGCAATGATGCTGCTGACTTCGGCGATTGCGGCAAAGCTTCGTCCGTCAAGCGTCGGGTAGCAGTAGATCAGGACGCCGGCGGTGGCGTCGCAGGCGCGGCGGAGCAGTTGCGCCGGAGAGATGTACTGCGGCGCGCCGCGGTCGGTGTGCCGGTGCGGACTGGCGAGCAAGCCGGTCATGAGCGGCGTTGACGGCAGCGCGTGGCGGGTGGCCTCCAGTTCGCGGATGGGGCGGCCGTACCCGGTCATGGCCAGATCGATTTTTCCGTCAAGCCGCGACCAGTCAACGCCGTAGACGCGCATGGTTTCGGCGCTTTGATAACCGGAATAGACCGAAAACCGCACGTTCGGAAACTTCCGGCTGACGGCGCGGCGCAGCATGGTGGTTACGTCCGCCATGCGCCGGTTCATATATCCGGTCCACTGACGGAGGAGCTTCGTCTTTATCTCGGCGGCGGACGGTGTTTCCGGCAGCGTGTATTGCGCGGCAAAATCGTTCCGGCAAGCCGGGCAGAAACAGGCAAGACAGCTTTCCAGCACATCGTATTCATAGTCAAGATTTATATGTTCCGGGCGGTGGTGCCGCTCATACCACTGCGTCAGCGCGGCGGCCAGAAAGTCCGCGCAGTCGGGATTGTTGAGCAGCTCTTTGGGGCAGATGAACTTTCTGGACCGGACACCGGCGGGATCGGTCAGCGCCTGTTCCGGGTGATGTTCAATATAGGGGGAGCAGTCGAGGTTCCACGGCTCGAAGTTGATCAGCGCAAAGTGTTTCAATTTGGCGCAGCTGTGGTTAAGGCCGTTGACTTCGGTGACGCCGGCGGCGGAGAAATAACGGCCGTAATGCTGATACAGCGTCTTGTCGTCCAGTTCGCCGAGCCAGCCGGTCCAGAGCTGCACGATGAATTTTGACGGCTGCCGCCCGACCGCCCGGTCCAGAACGGTGACCGGCAGTTGATTGGGCAGTTCAAGCGTGCCGGCTTTCCGGCTTTCGGCATGATAGAAAATTCTGGCCGGACCGAGTTTTGTCTCCGGCGAAACGCCGATGAGCGCGGCGATGTATTCATAGTCGTCCGGCTGCTCCCTGAACGGCAACGGTTGGGCAACGGTGATGCGGTGGCGGGTGAAGCGTTGCCCGGCAAGCTCGATCTCCTCCGGCTGCGCGGTCACAATCCGGTAGCGCCGGTAGCAGCCCGATGCGCCGAGCAGCGTGAAATTCTCCGGCAGATCAAGATAAATGCTGTAATCATCGGGCGTTGCGCCGGGAACGCCGCGCGGCGCGAACAGCAGCTGTTGAACGCCGCCGCGATTGACGAACACTCCCTCCCAATTCCAGTTCGGCCAGATCACCGAATCGCCGGCCAGCAGTTTCAGGTGGTGCGTCTGCTGCTCCGCGTCATATTTCCAGCCGGCCGGGAACGGAACGGCGAAGCCGCCGGAACGCAACTTGACTTCGCCGTTTTCTCCGGCCCTGACGGTCAGTTCATTGACTCCGGCGGAGAGCATGGCGGAGCCGTCGGCCGCTGCGCCGTTGACCAGCAGCGTTGCATTCCTCAGTTCGGCGGTCAGTTGAGCGGCGGCGGTGGCAAAACGGCAGCGCGGCGAGCGGAAGCAGGTCTGCATATCGGTTTGTCTGAAGATGCTCCATGTGAAGTCGAAGTCTCCGTTGTCGGCCAGATCGAAGGCAAGGTCGGCGGTCGGCTGTCCGGCGGGTATTTCCGCATTGAACCGTTTGCCGGCCGCGCCGAAGCGGATCAGCGAGCTGGCGAGCAGCGGAGTTTGGGCGTTGCAGTTTAGTTTCAGGTGATTGGCGCCCGGCGTGAACTGCGGCAACTCCTCCGGCACGATGGCGGGAACATTGTCGATAAAGCTCAATCCGCCCATATTTTCAACGCGGCGCGGGTCGGCTTGGGCGGCCGCCTGAAACGAGCTGGTTTCGTTCCGGCTTCTTTCGGAACGGGCCGCCAGCATCCGCCAGCAGGCGCCGGAAGCGGGCGGGCCGCCCAGATTTTTCCACGGGATCGCCATTTCAGTTGTCCAAAATCCGTCATCGTCGACCGTGTTGAGTTTTACTGCGACGGCGGCGGCGGAATTCCACGACCGGTCGCGGCGACTCCATAAATCCCCGGCGGAACCGGCGCTGTCGGCCAGTTGGCCGGAGGCGCTTACCGTTATATCGAAAACCGAATCGGGTGACTTCGGGTTCTGAAGCAGAAGAGTGACGCAGTCGTCGGCGTAAACCGCGTCGGAGTCCGGCTCCGACGCGTTGGTTTTCAGCTCGTGAAGCCGGTTTTCGCTCGGTTCAAGCGCACGTTCGTGACACTGAAAGAGGACATACAGGTTTTCCTCGTCCCGCAGAAAGCGGACGGCGGTCTGCTCCCGGGCGAAAATATTTTTCTCCGCAAGCAGAAAAGGAGTGGCGGCAATGCTTCTTCGCCATGCCGCGTCGTCCGGAATGCCATCAATTGCGGGGGTGCCGTGTCCGACGGCGATCAGACTGTCATCGGGGCGGAGCGGAAATGACGAGCTTTCGCCGCCGGAATCTTTCGCGGAGCCGGGCGTAAATCCATTGTCAATCGCGGCCGGATCGAGGTCGGCGGAAGTGGAAAGTGCGATGCGGTCGGTCAGGATTTCGACGTCCGGCTCGCCGTCAAAGCTCAGCGCGACTTCCGGCAGTGCGCATCCGGCGGCGACCGGTCCGATCTTCACCCACTGCCAGCGGTCGGCGGCGGTGATCGGAACGCGGTTTGAGACTGCCTGTCCGCCGGGAACCCGGAGCAGAAATGCCGCCGCCGACTTGTCGGAATCCTTGCGCAGATGAATGTAATAGTACAGGTCGCAACTGGTGTGCGGAACCGGCAGACGGCAGACGCGGTACCAGCGTTTTCCCCGGACGGCTTCGCCGCGCCAGGCGTCGGCGACCGGCGCGATGCTGCCGTTGTCGCCGGGAAAATCAATCGGATCGAAAAATCGCGCAGCGATTTCAGCGTCCGCCAGCTCCGGTTCAGGGTCCGGAGTGACAGCCGGGTTTCTCAGTTCAAAATATCCCGAACCGTCCTGCGCCGAATAAATACTGAACTCAATGGTGCCGGCGGCGTCGGCATAGCTTATCTCGCATGGCTGCCAGACGGACGACAAGGTTACGGGCGGAGCATAGCTCCAGCCGAGCGCCCCGTGTCCGCCGAGCTGAATGCGGCCTTCGCCGCGCGCTTCGCAGCGGAGTGTATGGCGCTGTCGCGGCTCGACGTTCACGGCGGCGGCGATTCCGTCAAGCCGGCGGCCGAAATTCACAACAATGGTTTCGCCGTTTCGGTTTATCGCGGCCTCTCCGGTCGGCCGCCAGTCCGGCGGTGCGGCGTAACCCGCGGATATCAGGCTGGCGACAAAAATGGCTGCCGATACGAATATTTTCACGATTGTCTTCCTCCGGCATGATCGTTTATAGCCGTCGCCGGCGCGGACATGGCGCGGCGGTGCTTCGCGGCTTTGCACCGTTATTTCTGCTGGGGCGAGGCCGGAGCCTGATGAAATCCGCAGGCGGCCAGCAGGTCCAGCGCGTACTTTTTTACCTCGGGCGGAAACTGCTCGAACCGGAAGTTCAGGCGGTCGACATTCTGCTGCGCCAATGCGTTGGCCTCACCGCCGTCCGGAACCGCCTCCATCGTGTATTGACAGATGTAGGAGTGGAGGTCGCGGAATATGACGAACAGCACCTGTGGCGGCATGGCGTCGAATTTCGGCGGCGGGGAACTGAAGGCGTTGATGTCGACGAACGTGGCGTCAGCCTTGATTATTTTGATTCCGGCCAGCGCCAGCATGGAGCCGATGCTCTTCCATGTAAAGAACCGCAGATGTGTGTTGTCCAGTATCCCGTGCGGAGTATAGTTGAAAACGTCGTTCAGCAGATCGGCCTTGATGCTGGCGTGGGCGATGTTCGGCAGCGAAATCAGGAATTTACCGTCCGGTTTCAAATAGGTCTTGAACGCGGCCAGCGTATCGGCGGGTGAGATCAGATGCTCAAGCACGTCGGCGCAGACGATATAGTCGAACCTGCCTTCCAGTTCCGGCCATTCATGCGCGCTCAGGCGGTTGAGGTCGAAGTCGATCACCTGTCCGTAGGCTCCGGTGCCCCGCGCGATATCCGCCTGCTGGCGGTCGAATTCCACTCCGGTCATCCGGCACTGTTTCTGTTCATACAGGGTTTTGCCGAAGTCGCCGCAGGCGCAGCCGATGTCAAACACCGAGCTGCCGGCGGCGATGGCCTGATAGAACTTTCCGAGCGTGGTTCTGCCGCCGTCGATCTCCACATTGTTCCAGTGGTACATTCCCGTTTTCCTCCATGACATTGGTTCAGGTTTTGCAGACTGCGGCGTGCTTCGCCGTCAGACACACCGCCGCGATCACGCGCGGCGACGAATTCGGAATCGGCGGCACTTACCGAATGGCGTATTCCGCGAAGGTTGCGGTCGACGGCGGAACAGGCGGTGCGCTCAACTTTTCGTTTTTATTAAAAAGTGTCCCTTTCAGCCACTACTATAGCTCTTCCTTTCAGGAAATCAAGACTTTTTTGTCTTACCCTCCGCTCCCGCCCGAAAATATTTTGGCGAACGGCCGAACGCGCGTTTGAACTGTGCGGAAAATTCGTAAGGCGAGGAGTAGCCGAGCAGTGCCGCGATTTCGGAAACCGGCAGCGTCCGGGCGGTGAGAAGTTCCGCCGCCGTGTCGAGCCGGCGCTTGATCCGGTACTGCAGCGGGGGAAGGCCGACGACCGCTTTGAACTTTTTCCGGAAATATTCATAGCCGCAGTTGTGTTCGCGGCAGAATGAATGAAGGTCGAACGGACGGTCGAACCCGGACTCCAGGCGTCGTCGCGCCGCATCGATCGCGTGGTTGCCGTCCGGCGGCTCCGGGCCGCTCTCCGTCCGGGCGGACGGAAAAAAAGCCAGCCGGAACAGCTCGGCCAGTTGTACGGCGAAAGCGGGCAGCGTCTCCTCTCTGGCAACGGCGAGTCCGGTCATAAAGGCGTGGACCAAGTCGGCAAATTCGGCCGGCCGGTCGAGCCGGCGAACCGGATGCGACCAGTCGATCACCCCCATCTGGTTCAGCGCGGCGGCGAAGTCCATGCCGGTTTCAAGATAGCATTCGTACCAGCCGGACTCCGGCGCGATATAATTGCTCTGCCGCCTTCCGGGTATGCGCTGAAACAGCATTCCCGGCTCAAGCCGGTATTCCGCTCCGCTGTCGTCCACATAGCGGCCGGCGCCGGCAAGCACCGCAACCAGCACATAGCGGGGCGAGTCGAAGTCGACAAAGTCAACCGCGCGGGTTTTGTGCATGAAGCCGGCGCCGAGGCGTGACGGTGCGCCGGTCGGTCCGATTGTCCGCCAGACGATGCGCTGCGGATAGCGATGTTTTACATTAATACCATTTTGCATATTTTAAATACCAGTAAGGCGATTTTATTTTCCGTGGCCGTCCATATATTATATTCCGTTAAGAATATTATTTCAACTTGAAAATTTTTTTTACATGGAGTTGCCGGTCGATGTCGTTCAATATTTCCGAAAAGTTGTGGCAGAGTCCGGGAACGCTTAATTCCGGAGTGCTGCCGGTGCGTTCGCCGTTGAATTCGTTTGCCGGCGGCGCCGAGGCGCTGGCCGCCGGGAAAAAAAACGGGCCGTACCGGATGCCGCTCGACGGACCGTGGAAATTCGGCTTCCATCCCTGTCCGGCGGCGGTTGCCCCGGAATGCGACGCGCCGGATTTTGACGATTCCGCCTGGCCGGAAATCGACGTGCCCGGCTGCTGGGATATGCACGGATACGATCATCCCATCTATACCAATATCCGCATGCCGTGGCCGGAAATGCCGCCGTCGGTTCCCGAAGCGGACAACCCTGCCGGCGTGTACCGGCGGCGTTTCGAGTTGCCGGAAGCGTGGCGCAACCGCCGGACGGTGCTGCATTTCGACGGAGTTGAAAGTTTTTTCGCCGTTGCGGTTAACGGCCGTTTCGCCGGATTCGCCAAGGACTCCCGCGCCGCGACTGAATTTGACATCACCGCGCTGCTGGTTCCCGGCGTGAACGTGCTGGCGGTGATGGTGGTGAAGTGGTCGGACGGCTGTTTCATCGAGGATCAGGACCAATGGTGGCATGGCGGTATTGTGAGAAAGGTATATCTCCGATCAATGCCGTCCGCCCATATATTCGACCTTCATGCGACCGCGGGATTGTGCGCCGATATGACGGACGGCGACCTCACGGTGGCGGTTGTCGCCGGATTTATGGGCGGCGAGCCGGAAAAGTGGCGGATATCCGCGTCGCTTTACAGCGCGGCCGGCCGCCGGGTGTGGCGCGGCGATATTTTTCCCGACCGGACTGGCGGCGACGGCGATATTACACGCCGGATCGCTACCGCGTCCCATGTGCGCATTCCCCGGATTTCGCCATGGAGCGCCGAGTCTCCGGTGCTTTACACGCTGGTTTGCGAGCTGGTCTCAGACGACGGCGCGGTTTGCGACGCGGTGCCGGTGCGCGTCGGGTTCCGCACGGTGGCGGTCGCCGGTCGCCGGCTGCTGGTCAACGGCCGGCCGGTGCGTATCTGCGGTGTCAACCGGCACGAGCATGACATGCGCAACGGCCGCAGCGTGCCGACCGAATTGACTGAACTTGATTTGAAAATGATGAAGCGCTTCAACATCAACGCGATCCGGACCAGTCACTATCCGCCGGCGCCGGAATTTTTCGACCTGGCCGACGAATACGGCTTCTATGTGACCGCCGAGGCAAATCTGGAGTGTCATGCTTTTTATCACGATCTCGCATGCAATCCGTCATGGGCTCCGGCTTTTGTCGGCCGCGCCGCAAATCTGGTCATGCGGGATAAAAATCATCCCTGCGTGCTGTTCTGGTCGCTGGGCAACGAGTCCGGCTGCGGCCCCAATCACGCGGCGATGGCCGGCTGGATACGCCGCTACGACCCGTCGCGGCTGCTCCATTACGAAGGCGCCTGTCAGAGCTGGGCGCCGGGGGCGAACCGTGATTTGACCGACGTGATCTGCCCGATGTATCCACCGCCGGCGGCGCTGGCGAATTGGGCGGAGATGGCCACCGACGATCCGCGCCCGCTGATTATGTGCGAATTTTCCCACGCCATGGGCAACAGCAACGGCGGATTGAGCGACTATTTCTCGCTGTTCGATCACTATGACGCGCTGGCCGGCGGCTATATCTGGGAGTGGCTCGACCACGGGATCGAGACGGTTGACGCCGCCGGACGGCGCGGTTATCTCTACGG
This sequence comes from Victivallaceae bacterium, assembly GCA_028709805.1. Lineage (GTDB taxonomy): Bacteria > Verrucomicrobiota > Lentisphaeria > Victivallales > Victivallaceae > CALXXL01. Next base: position 17,930 of record JAQUTL010000025.1, on the reverse strand, counting down.
CGGCGACTTCGGCGAGACGGTTCATGACTCCAACTTTGTCGCCGACGGGCTGGTCTGGCCGGACCGGACGCCGCATCCCGGACTGTTTGAGCTGAAAAAACTGGCGCAGCCGCTGAAGGTCGAACCCTGCGACCTTGCACGCGGACGGATCGCCGTTGTCAACCGGCGCAGTTTCAGTTCTTTGACCGATCTGGAGTGCCGGTGGACGCTGGAGGTGGACGGCCGCACCGTGCAGCGCGGCCGGCTGACCCGGCTTGAGGTTCCGCCGCGCGCGCCGGCGGTGCCGGGATGTCCCGCGCCGTCATCCGCAACGGCGGAGCGGCCGCGCCGCGAGTTTGTGCTGCCGTTGAAACGTCCGGAACTGCGCGAGGGCGAGGAGTGTTTCCTGACGCTGCGTTTCGTTCTGCGCCGGGCGGCGCGGTGGGCGGACGCCGGATTTGAAGTCGCCTGTGAGCAGTTCGCCATGCCGTGGCGTGGAACGGCGGAGCGGAAAAAGCTTCCGCGACAGTCCGTGCCCAGCGTTTCGGCGGACGGCATGACTGCGCGCATGGGCGAGCTGACACTGGACTTTTCCGCCGGTGCGCCGTTTATCGGGTTCGGCGGCCGGCCGCTCGTGCTCTCCGCCCCGGTTCTCGACATTCTGCGCGGACCCACCGACAATGACGGCATCAAGGCGTTCACCGTCGGAAACCGGGAGCGATGGAAGGCGCTTTACCGGTGGGAGGAACGCCGGATTTTCTCGTTTGTCGAAGAAGTTCGGACGCTGGAGTCCGGATGCGCACCGGACGGCGGATTCCGCCGGGTGGAGGAGGCCTCAAGCCATGCGCCGTCCGGCGGACCGTCCGTTCTCCGGCGTACCGAGTACCGGCTCGACCGGCGCGGCGTGCTTCATCTGATCAGCGATTTCACCGTTCCGCCGGAACTGGACGATCTGCCCCGGCTCGGACTGCGGTTCGAACTGCCGGCCGATCTGAATCGGGTACGTTATTTCGGCCGCGGTCCGCTGGAGAATCACCGCGACCGCGCCGCCGCCGCCTTGACCGGTCTCTACGACGTTGCGGCGGAAGATATTCATGTGCCGTACATCATGCCCCAGCAGAGCGGCAACCGTTCCGACGTGCGTTTTGTCATGGCGGAGGACGCGTGCGGTCGCGGTCTGGCGGCATCGGCGCCGGACGGCATGGAGTTCACGCTTTCGCGTTACGACGCGGCTACGCTTTATCGCACAATGCACGACTATGAACTTGAACCGGCCGACCGGCTTTACCTGTCGCTGGATTTCTTTCAGCGCGGCGTCGGCTCCGGCAGCTGCGGACCGGACACCGGGACGGCGCACCGGCTTCCCGGCGGAAAATTCAGGTTTATTCTAAATCTTTATTTCTACCGGCGTGGACGGAATTGGATGACTTCTTTGATCCGGGAGGTGAGGTAGCGTCAGTCGCATGATCCGCCGAACCGCATGTTCCGTGTTTGTGAAAAATGAACGATTGTGCAATCTTTTTATAAATTCCGGCCGTGGTCTCAAGGGTGCGCCACATCTATACTCGGGTAGAACTATGTGACAAGAGCAGGGATGATAAGGATAAATAGAAGTCTGCGCGGTTACATTTTGTCGCGCCCGACAGCCGGGCGCGATTTGTTTTTATTCCACGCCGAGTTTATAGGCGTGCGGGGAGACGCCGTAAATGCCGCGGAAGTGGCGGTGGAAACTTGACGTGCTGTCGTAGCCGACCGCCAGCGCCGCCTCCTGAACTCCGATGTTCCGGTGGCGCAGCAGATAGGCTCCCATCTGCATCCGGTACTGGATGAGATAGCGTTGCGGCGATTTGTTGAATGTTTTGCTGAATATCCGGTAGAAGGTGCAGTTGCTCATGCAGCACAGTCTGGCCAGTTCGGACACGGTGAGTTTGCCGGCGTATCCTGCGCTGATGCGCTGAAGCGCCGGAGCGAGCCGCTGAACATCATGACGGTGCGGCTCGATGTTCACGGCGGGCGTTTCCCGGTTTTCGCGGTCGCGGCAGAGCATCACCATGATTGAGCGCAGAAGACTGTTGCAGCTGAACCGCCACCCCTCCTTACGGCATCTGAGTTCGTCGATCAGCACCTCGACCAGCGCTCTTAAAAACGGATATTTTGCGCCGTCTCGGATGTTGCGGTACGAGCCGCCGCCGAGCAGGGAACTGTCCAGATAGCGGTCGTGGTCGCTCAGTCCGTCGAACAGGGCAAGCGGTGAAAAGTACATGAAGTACCATTCGGAAAGCTCGTCGCCGGTGCTGTGGGCGCGGTGAAATTCAAATTCGTTCAGCACGCAGATGTCGCCGGTCTGGAATGGCAGCACTTTGTCCTCGATGATGAATATGCCTTTCCCCTTTCGGCAGTAGCCGATTTCAAGGTGGTCGTGGATGTGCAGATTTTTTTCCTCTTCAAACGGAACCTTGTAAAATTCAAACGCGATGGGATTGGTTTCGGAAAGCTTTATCGGCGCATATTCATAATTTGAATGATTCTGCAACATTTTTACAATTCTCCGCAGTGGACTTATGGCGTTTTGTCAATATATTATCATCAGAGAGCATGATAATCAAGCAACAGCATTGGAATAAAAATGATAAAAAAATACGAAGAGCAGGTTTACGCCGCGGTCACCGGCAAGGTGATCGGCGTTTATCTCGGGCGGCCGTTTGAAGGATGGAGCAAGGAGAAGATTGCGGAGCGCTGGGGGAAAACGGCTCCGGCCGGAGCGCCGGGACCGATTGTGCGTTACGTTCACGCGGACTGCGGCGTGCCGCTGATCGTGCCGGACGATGATATTTCCGGTACGTTCATCTTCATTCGCGCCCTGTCCGACTCCGGAAAGTTCGCGCACACGCCGGCGGACTTCTTCGGCGACACCTGGCTGAATTATCTTTGGGAAAAGCGGACGATCCTGTGGTGGGGCGGCATGGGCAATTCCACCGAGCACACGGCGTATCTCCGGTTGAAGCACGGCGTGAAGTCGCCGCGTTCCGGCTCGATCGAACTGAACAGCCGCGAGGTGGCCGAGCAGATCGGCGCGCAGATATTCATCGACGCGTTCGGCATGGTCGCTCCGGGGCGGCCGGAGCTGGCGGCGAAGCTGGCGAAAATGGCCGCCTCCGTTTCGCATGACGGCGAGGCGGTTTACGCGGCAATGGCGGTGGCGGCCATGGTCAGCGCCGCGTTTGTGGAAAAGGATATTTTCAAGGTGATGGACGCCGGCGTGTCGGTGATCCCGGCCGACTCGCTGATTGCGCGGCTTCACCGCGAAGTCCGCGAATGGTCGGCGGCCGACGGCTCGTGGGAGACAACCTATGACCGCATCCGTGAAAAATACGGATACCATATTTTTGGCGGCAACTGTCATGTGGTTCCCAATCATGCGGTCATGGTCATGGCGTGGGCGCACGGCGGCGGAGATTTTTTCAAGACCATGAGCATTGTTGCGTCGGCCGGATGGGACACCGACTGCAACGCCGCCAACGTCGGCTCGGTTTCGGCGCTGGTCGCCGGGCTTGAGCACCTCAATGACGGTTTCGATTTCCGCTCTCCGTTTGCCGACCGGATATTCCTGCCCAACGCCTCCGGCAGCGGCGCGGTTACCGACTGTCTGCAGGTGGCGGCGGAGATTTCCGCGATCGGCCGGAAGATCATGGGCATGCCGGAGGCGGAGCCGCCCAAAGGCGGGGCGTATCATCATTTTTCCATGCCCGGCAGTCTGCACGGGTATATGGCGGAGTCCGGCGGCGCGGCAGTGGACAATTACCGGTCGCAGTTGCGCATTCGCGCCGGAGCCGGCGCGGCGCGGGTTTTCACGCCCTGCGGATTCGACGCGCGCAAAGACAACAGTCCTTATGCCGCCATCGCCGCGCCGTGGCTTTACAACGGGATGACCGTGATTGTGTCCGGCGTCTGCTGCGACGATTCAGGAACCGGAATGACGTTCCGCCCGGCGGTGAAAGTCGCCGCCGGTCTGAGCGCGGCCGACCGTGAAACCGTGACGGCTCCGTGGCGGCGGTTGCGCTCCGGTGAGAAATTCGAGATTGAGTGGCGCCTGAATACGGGCGAACGCGCGATTACCGACTTCGGGTTTGAACTGGAGTCCGCCGCCGGCTGCGGCGTGCTGATCGACAGTGTGCGGATCGGCGGCCGGGTTCAACTGCATTATCCCGACTGTCCGCTGCCGCTTGAGTCCGGTGTGTGCATCGGTCTCGGTCAGGACGATGTGCCGGGGTGGATCACCAACGCCGACTGGCTCCGCACCGGTTTTTCCAATGATGTGTCCGACCGCATCCTGTATGTCGGCAAAGACGACGCTCCCGGCGTGATGGTTACCGGCAACCGTTCGTGGACGGACTGCGCCTTCTCCTGCGAACTCCGTATACATTGCGCCGACCGCGCCGGCGTGCTGCTGCGTTATCAGGGCATGCGCCGTTATTATGCGCTGCTTTTTCTGCGCGACCGGATGCAGTTGATCCGCAATTTCTACGGTGAGACCGTACTGGCCGAGCGTCCGTTCCCCACCGAGCCTAACCGGTTGTATCGGGTTGACTTCAAGATTTGCGGCACGGCGCTGAGCGCCGCGGTCGATTCGGTGACGCTGCTGACGGCGGACGACGGGGAATTGACCTGCGGCGGCGCCGGAATAATGGTAGACACCGGGCTGGCCGGATTTCGGGCCGTTGACATTGCGGCCGATGTCCGCCCGGTATTATAACGACGCGGCGGCCGGATAGCCGGAGATGAATTTGACGGCGTGGCGTGTTGCGGCTACCCGTTGTCCGGATTGTGCCGTCCGGGAAACAACAGGCTTTCCGGGCGGTTCCCGCGCAGAGACAGGCGGCTGAAAGACGGAATATTTTTGTACGCGCTTGTAAACGCACTTCTCTTGTGTTTTATTATAGATTATAATAATGATTATGCGCGGTATTGTCTATTCTTAAACTAAAAAAAGTACAGAAGGAAAAATGAGTACCCAATCCCCCAAGCAGGTTTTCTACCGTCCGGCGGATCGGCCGCCGTTGATGTTGACTGTCTTTTCCGCTCTTCAACATATGCTGCTGGTGCTGTCACTGGGCTTGGCGCTGCCGGTAACGATCGCGCGGACGGCCGGACTGACGCCCGGCGAATCCGGCATCTTCCTTTCGCTGGCACTGCTGACCATCGGCGTCACCGGCATTCTTCAGACGCTGCCAAGCCGGTATTTCGGCAACGGATGCATGGACCTTTCCGTGTCGGATTCCGCGGCGTTGTCGGCATGCACTCTGGCCGCGCAGCTCGGCGGCATGCCGCTGGTTTATGGAATGACCGTTCTTTCCGGGCTGTTCAAGGGTATACTCGGATCGTTCACCTACTTTTTCCGCAAACTCTTCCCGCCGGAGGTCACCGGCTGCATGATTTTCATTCTGGGCATCAGCATCGTTCCAACCGGTCTGAAGTATTTTCTCGGAACCGGATATTATATGCGGACCGGAGATTTTTCCACGCTTCATCTGTTTGTGGCCATCTGTTCGCTGCTGGTAATGCTGAGTTGCACAATCTTCAGCAGCGTACTGAAAAACTATGCGGTGCTATTCGGCATCGTCGCGGGATTTCTGCTGTCTTTCGCGGTGGGGATTTTCGACTGTGGCGCGGTCTCCGAGCTTTCGGCAACGCCGGTCTTCCGGATTCCATATCCCGAAAAGTTTGATTTTGCTTTTGACTGGCGGGTGGCGATTCCGTTTATGATCGTCACCATTGCCGCGATCGTGGACAATATCGGCGATTACACGGCCGTCCAGAAAATCAGCGATCCGGCATTCAAGCGCCCCGACTGGCGGCGCATTGAGAACGGCATACGGGCGTCCGGACTCGGCTCGATGCTCGCCGGACTTACCGGCGGAGTGATCCAGTCGACCGCTACCGCCAATATCGGCATTGCCGGCGCCACCGGGGTGACCAGCCGGGTGGTCGGCTACATCGCCGGCGGCATTCTGATTGCCCTGGCGTTTTTTCCGCGCGCCATGGGAATTTTGATGCTTATTCCGGAGCCGGTACTCGGAGCGGTGCTGATTTTCAGCATTGCCTACATTATGGCCGGCGGGTTCTCCGCGCTCTCGGCGGTCGAACTGGACGACCGGAGGATATTTGTCATTTTCATCTCAATCATCTTCGCGGTGGCGTCGATGATCCCCGGACTTTGGACGTTTGTGCCGCAGAACATCGGAGTGGTCATCCTGTCGCCGGTGGTCATGGGAACGGTGATCCTGCTGGTGATGACGGTTTTGACCAGTTTGGGAACGCGGCGGCATATCCAGTTTTCTTCAGCGGTTGACGCGGCGGCGGTTCAGCTTCTGAACACGAAACTTCGGGATGTGTGCCGCCGGTGGTGTGTTTCAAAAAACCTGTCGCAGAGTCTGATCTTCGGACTGGACGCGGTTTGTGAAGGCCTGTGCGTCAAGGGGGTGGACAACCAGCTGGGAGTGGCTCTCTCCTATGACCGGATGCAGGTGAAGATCAAACTTACCGCCGGACATCCGAAGCTGGCTTCCGTGTCGCTTGGCGGACACGGGATGCCGGACGAACTGGATCTGGCCATAATGATGCTGAAGAATCGTTTTGAGTCCGTGCGCTGGCGGCGCAGCGGTGAAACGCTGACCTTGAACATTGAAACCGATTTGTAGCCGGAGGAGCGGGATTCACGCTCCGGGACGGGGAGAGAAACCATTTCTCGGTCGGGGCGGCGGAAGACGCCGGTTCGGGGGGCTCCGCAAAATAAAAAACCGGCGTCCGGACCCGGTGGGGGCGCCGGACGCCGGTCGGGTGGCGTCACTCAAATGTGCAGCGGTATATCGTGCGCCGGCCGTTAAGCGTCCGGCAGACGCGAACCGCGGTGATTTCGCGTTTTTTTCCGTCGGCGGTTACCGCGATCATTCCGGGAATCACCTCAAAACCGGCGGAAATCAGCATCACCGACCGGTCGTCCAGCGTGCCGTCGGCGGCGACGGCGGTGTCCGGCTGCACGACGGCGGCGCCGGTTCCGGCGTCCGGAACCGGGATCATGACTGTCAGCGGTTCATTCAGTGCGGAATGTCGCATCGTTCACTCCTCCTTTCCCAAGCTCGGCAATGACCGCGTCGCGGGTTTCCGGCGGGATTTTCTGATATTTGTCGAGCAACCCCACGGCGGCCCGCGTCACCAGACCGCGATAGGCGGGAATGTCGGAGAGCTGACCGAGCGCCAGCAGGCCGTCGATCGAACCGCGGAGGTCAACCACCGCGAAATCGCGGTTGTAGGCGATTTCCGGCACCTGAAGCGACGGATCGTACAGCCGCATCATTTTCCAGCACGCCGTTTCAAGCTGTTCGAGCAGCTCCACCCGGCAGGCGAGAAACTGACGGACGTTCTGATAGTCCCACGCCTTGCTTTCGGCGGTCTGCGCCACGGCGTTCTCCTTCTGGATGGCCAGACCGACAACATCGAACATCTCCCGCTTGAGCATGGCGTTTTCCTCGCGGATCTGGGCGGTTTCGACTCCGGTGGGGGCGATGTAGCGGCTGACCCCCTTTTCGTCGTTGGACTCCCACAACGCGGCGGAGCGGGCGAGGACGTGACTGAATTTTTCACCGCCGGAGGCGCGTTCGTCCTTGCGGTTGTCGGCGCGGCGGGCAAAACTCTCGGAAATCACCAGCAGACCGAACATCTGTTTGATGATGTTCATCTGCGCCTCCGACTCGTTGTTCAGAATCGCGTCGGATATGCGCACCACATCCTCGAACCAGTGGTTGGCCGCCAGTCCGAAGCCGTCCGGCTCCTGAGCGCGGACAATCGGGACCGCACCGAGCTTGTGGTCGGCGGCGGCGACCAGTCGGACCTGTCCGGATGCGGACTCAAGTTCAAACAGCTGCCAGTCCTTTCTGGTCCAGAGCCGGCGGCGGCGCAGTTCGCGCGGCGGCAAAAACGGGTCGGCGCTGCTCAGCGTGTTTTCCTCCACTATCGCCCAGAGCAGCCGGCCGTCCTCGCCGACGGCGTAATCCGGAACCGCCAGCGGCGACAAAGCCCGGGCGTAGGGGCGCAGTTTCTCCTTCTCCCGGCGTTCAAGCGTCACCGCGCCGGAGAACGCCGGCATTTCCACCGCCAGAAACGCCGTGCCGTAGACGTTGAGCAGCGTCGAAAACTGACACATCACCTCACTGGCCCGGAGACCGGTACGCGAAAAGTCCTCCTCAATGTCGCGGTCGGCGCCGCGGCGCTCCGGCGGCGACGACAGCGCGAACTGCGTGATGAGCCGCGCTATCTTGCGCGGATAATTGAAGTAGCAGGCGCGGGCGAGGCGCTCCTCAAACTCGATTTCGATTTCCGACACATGCCGGACCAGCGCCTGCCGGATGTATTCCGAGCCTCCGGAATAGGCGGCGCGGCAGCGTTCCCACACTGCGCGGTTGCGGCGGCACAGCGGATGTTCTCGGCGGAAAATGTAGCCATAGTCCATGATCTATCTCCTTGCGGGTTGATGGTTGTCCAATATTTTTATTGTCAACCCGCCGAAAAAACTTGTATTTCCGCAAAAACGGTAAATATTACCCTGTATACTCAAATCAAGGAGGCGCAAATGGTACAGGAGATCAACGAACTGCTGGCGGATTCCAGGGAGTTCTATTTCTATCTGGCGCTGGGCGGCAGCGCGGTATTCGTCATTCAGTTGTTTCTTATTCTGACCGGAATGGGCGGAGACAGCCTGGATGCCGACGATTTCGACCCGACCAATGTTGACATGACCGGCGGCGGCGACCTGTCGCTGGTAAGCTTTTTCTCGCTCCGCGGACTGGTGGCTTTCATCACATTTTTCGGGTGGGCGGGGTATTTTTGGGGGCGTGACGTCACCGGGCTGGCGATTTCGCTGCTCTGCGGCGTCGGCATGATGGCGATGACCACGCTGATCGTCTGGTTTTTCCTGCGCATGCAGCAGTCGGGCAACATCTGCGACGAGGCGTTTGTGGACAAAACCGGCGTGGTTTATCTCGGCATTCCCGGCGGCGACGAAGCCTCCGGCGTGGTTACGGTTCAACTGCCGAACTGCACGCGCCAGATCAAAGCGTTCGCCGGAGAACCGCTGACCGCCGGAACTCCGGTGCGGGTGGTCGGAGTGGTCGGAACGGACTACTTCCGGGTGGAAAAAATCAACGCGCAATAATAAGCAATCGCATCATATAAAACAACCGACGAAAGGCAACCGAGAAAAATGGAGATTCCAATCTATATTGTAATGGCCGCGCTGGTGCTGGTGGCGTTTTTTGCCATGCTCGCTTCGCGCTACCGGAAATGTCCGTCCGACCGGATCATGGTGATCTACGGCAAGACCGGCGGCAATCAGGCGTCGCGCTGCATTCACGGCGGCGCGAAGTTCATCATTCCGCTGATTCAGGACTACGGGTACATCTCACTTCGTCCGCTTCAGATTGACGTGCAGCTCAACAACGCCTTGTGCAAACAGAACATCCGCATCAACGTGCCGAGCGTGTTCACCGTCGGCGTCAGCACCCGTCCGGAGATCATGGGTAACGCCGCCGAGCGTATTTTCGGGCAGACCCCCGAGGCGATCCAGGAGCTGAGCAAGGACATCATCTTCGGCCAGCTGCGTCTGGTGATCGCCTCGATGACCATTGAGGAGATCAACGCCGACCGCGAGACGTTCCTGCGCGCCGTCGAAACCAACGTGGCCGAGGAGCTTAACAAAATCGGCCTTGAACTGCTGAACGTCAACATCACCGACATCACCGACGAGTCCGGCTACATCGACGCCATCGGAAAACGCGCCGCCAGCGAGGCGATCAACCGCGCCAAAATCGACGTGGCCGAAGAGGTTCGCAAAGGTTCTACCGGTGAAGCCGACGCCCGCAAGCAGGAGCGCGTCGCCGTGGCCGAGGCCGAGGCCACCGCCGTTTCCGGCGAAGCCGCCGCCGACCAGCACAAACGCATCGCCGTCAAGCAGGCCGACTCCATCGCCACTCAGGGCGAAAACCTTTCGCTGATCGAAATCGCCAAGTCCAACGCGTCAAGAACCGAGCAGGAGGCCGAGGCATACCGGCGCGGCGAGGCCGCCCGCCGCATCGCCGCCGCGCAGGTCGAACAGGCGCAGTTCGACGCCGAGAAAGCGGTGCAGGTCTCCCGCGCCGCCATGGAGCTTGAAAAACAGAACGCCGAAGTCATCGTTTCCGCCGAGATCCGCAAGCGGCAGGTCGAAATCCAGGCCGAGGCCGAAGCCGAGAAGCTCCGCCGCGAGGCCAAGGGCGCGGCCGACGCCATCTTCGCAAAACTCGACGCCGAGGCGCGCGGCAACTTCCAGATACTCAAAGCCAAGGGCGACGGCTACCGCGAAATCATCACCGCCTGCACCGGCGACGGCGACGTTGCCGGACGCATGCTCCTGATCGAAAAACTTCAGGACATCGTTGCGCTTCAAGCCGAAGCCGTCAAGAACATCAAGATCGACAAAGTCACCGTGTGGGACGGCGGCGCCAAGTCCGCCGACGGGAAAACCGCCACCGCCAATTTCCTCAGCGGAATGGTGCAGAGCCTTCCACCGCTGCACGACGTGGCCAAGATGGCCGGCCTCGAACTGCCGGATTATCTCGGTAAGGTGGCGGAGGAAAAAACCGGCGAAAAATAGTCCGAAAAATTCAAGATTTTCCGGCAATCCCTCCGGCGGTCGTAAATTCCTGACTGCCGGAGGGATTTATTTTAGCGGTCATGACGGAAGATGCAAAAAAAGTTTCAATCATAAAATAGTTTTAACTTGCAAACTAATTTTTCAGATGTATAGTATTGTCCGTTAAATTTTAAATTAAGGTGCTGAAATGAGTTTGCTGTGGATTACAATGCTGGATCTGACCGACTATCTGCAATTCAAGGCTTCCGAGGCGTTTGTCGCGGAGTTTGGCGATTGCGGCCAGAATTTCACGGTTGCGCAAAAGAGGATCGTGCGGACGGTGGACCGGCTCACCCGCGACCGGCAGGACGGCATCTCCCTGCGCGAACTGGCCGGAACGCTGGGGATTACGCCCGGCGCGGCAAGCACCTCGGTTGACCTGCTGGTCAAGCGCGATCTGCTGGACCGGCACGTCAATCCGGATGACCGCCGGGCGGTCAACATCACCTTGTCGGCGCGGCTGCGCCGGCTGTGCGAAAAGCTGATTGACGGTTTTGACGACGACTTTGCCGAGATCGCGGGCCAGCTTTCCAAGCGCGAACTCGCCGCCTGTCTGAAGACCTGCGGCCTCGTGTCGGAAAAAATCAACAGGACAATGCCGAATTTTAATGAAAAGGAAGGATAATTTTTAAAATGAGCAAAATGAAAATCAAGACGATCGGTCTGCTGCTGCTGGCGGCGGTCGGATGCCCGGCGGCATTCGGACAGGGCGGCGGCGCGGCTCCGGCTCCCACGGTGCTGTTCTCGCTGGTCGAGCCGCTGACGCAGGGCAGCGAGGAGCGCTATGTCGGCTATGTCGAGGCGATTTCCGAAGTGTCGTTTCCGGCGCGTGTTTCCGGTGTGATCAAGAAGGTGTCCGATAAAGAGGGCGGCATGGTCGAGGCCGGTGAAACTCTTTTTGAAATTGAAGACACCACATATCACGCCGCGGTGCTTTCCGCCAAGGCGGCTCTGGCCAAGAACGAGGCGGAACTGCGTTACGCCGAAGACAACTACGCGCGCAAATCGACTTTAGCCACCCAGCGCGCCGGCAGCGTGGCGGACAAAGACGAAGCCACCCGGCTGCTGGAGCTGGCCAAAGCCAACGTTGACGCCGCCAAGGCCAGTCTGATCGACGCGGAAAACAATTTTTCCTACACCAAAATATCCACGCCGGTCTCCGGAATTCTGGGCAAGAACCGGGTGAAGGTCGGCAACTATGTGACTCCGGCGAGCGGCGACTTGAACAAGATCGTGCAGCTTGACCCGATTTATGTGCGCATTTCCTTGTCCAGCCGGGACTTCCTGCGCATCAGCGCCAAGGATTTCAATCCGGACGAACAACTGGCGTTCAAACTGTATCTCAGCGACGGCAGCGAGTACAAGGCTCCCTGGACGGTCAAGGTGGTGAACAACGAGATCGACCGCACCAGCGACACGATCGACGTGTGGATCAGTTTCGCCAACCCGGACCACCGGCTGATGCCCGGCGGTTATGTGCGGATTGCGATGATTCAGAAAGCCGCCGCCGACTCTCTGGCCGTGCCGGTGGGCGCGGTAATGAATGACGCGAAGAGTCCGTATGTTTTTGTGCTGGATGATAAAAATCAGGCGATCCGGCGCAATATCAAGGTCGGCCACACCGCCGGAGCCCGGATAGAGGTTGTCGCCGGACTCAAGAAGGACGAACGGGTTGTTACCGACGGCATCCATAAGATCAACCGTCCCAATATGGTCGTCGCTCCGCTGGCGGCGGACGATGCCGGCGCGGAGAAGTAACACTATGTTTTCGGATATTTTTATTGAACGGCCGCGTTTGGCCATAGTCATCAGCCTGATTACGGTTCTGGCCGGATTGATCTGCATGCTCGGACTTCCGGTGGCGGAATATCCGGAGATCACGCCGCCGACGATCATGGTCACGGCCCTCTATCCCGGCGCTTCAAGCGAGGTGATCGCGGCGACCATTGCGGCGCCGATCGAGTCGAAGGTGAACGGCGTGGAGGACTGCATCTATTTCTCCAGCGACTCGAACAACAACGGCAGTTATTCGCTGACGCTGACCTTCAAGTCGGGAACCGACCGCAACATCGCGCAGGTCAACGTCCAGAACGCGGTCGAGCGCGCCAAGTCGAGCCTGCCGCAGGAGGCGGTGGCGCTGGGCGTGGACGTCACACAGCGCAGCAGCGACATTCTCGCATTCTATTCATTCAGCGCCGATCCGGCCAAAATGAACGTGCTTGATCTCGGAAATTATGTCAACATGAATGTTTCCGACGCGGTCGCCCGAATCTCCGGCGTCGCCCAGGCCGAAGTGATGGGCGGACAGGACTACTCCATGCGCATCTGGCTCGACCCGCTCAAGATGACGGCGCTCAACGTTACGCCGACCGACATCGCTTCCGCGGTTGAAAGTCAGAACGTTCAGGCCGCCACCGGTTCGGTCGGCATTGAGCACAGCAGCAATCAGGTGCAGTACAAGGTCAACACGCTCGGCCGGCTTACCACGGCCGAGGAGTTCGGCAACATCATTGTCAAGGTCGGCTCCAACGGCGGACAGATCCGGCTGCGCGACGTGGCCACGGTTGAGCTCGGCGCCGAGAATTATGACATGGAGGCCTTTATGAACGGCCGTCCGTGCGTGGGGCTTGCCGTCTACAAGGATTCCGACGCCAACGCCATCGAAGTAGTCAACGCGGTGAACGCATTCCTGGACGAAAAGTCCAAGAGCTTCCCGGACGGCGTCTCCTATATTATGAGCTATGACCCGACCGATTTCATCCGCGCCACCATGAGCGAAATCGCCACCACGCTGGTGCTGACTTTCATTCTGGTGGTGGCGATCACCTATCTGTTTTTGCAGGACTGGCGCGCCACTCTGATTCCCACCCTGACGATTCCGGTCTCCATCATCGGCACCTTCGTCTTTATGGCGGCGATGGGATATTCGATCAACGTGCTGACCATGTTCGCGCTGATTCTGGTGATCGGCTCGGTGGTGGACGACGCGATCGTGGTGGTGGAAAACACCACCCGGCTGATTGAAGAGGAAAATCTGGACAGCGTCGCCGCGGCGAAGAAGAGTATGCGCCAGATCACCGGACCGGTGATCGCCACCACGCTGGTGACGCTGGCCGTTTATGTGCCGCTGGCGTTTTACGGCGGCATGGTCGGCACCATCTACAAGCAGTTCGCGGTAACGATGTGCATTGCGCTGTGCCTCTCAACGGTGAACGCGCTTACCCTCAGTCCGGCGCTGTGTTCGCGGCTGCTGCGCAAGGCCGGAAAACCGGGACGGCTGTTCAGCTGGTTCAATGTCGGCCTGAACTTCACCCGCAACGGTTTTATCTCGGTATCCAGAATATTGGTCCGCCGCGCGCTGCTTACCGTACTGCTGTTCGGCGGCGTGCTGTTTCTGGACTATCACTATTACCGGAAACTGCCCGGCGCATTCCTTCCGGCGGAGGATAAGGGCGCGATCATGTGCGCCATCCAGCTGCCGTCCGGAGCCACGCTGAGCCGTACCGACAAGGTCGCCAAGGAGGTTACGGAAAAGGTGGGAACGGTCCCCGGCGTGCGGCAGATTCTGGCGGTGGCCGGGTTCAGCTTCTTCGGCGGCAACGGCGAGAACCTCGGCGTCGGCATTGTGGCGCTTGATCCGTGGGATTTGCGTCAGACGCCGGAAAAGTCGATTGACGCAATCCAGATGGAGGCGATGAAACGCTGTGCGGCGATTCCGTCGGCCACTGTGAACTTTTTCCAGCCGCCGGCCATCATGGGACTGGGCGTTTCCAATGACGTCACCTTCATGCTTCAGGCCACCGGAAAGCAGACCGCGCAGGATCTCGCGGCGGCGCTCCGCGCGCTTCTGGTGGAGTTGAACATGTCTACGCCGGAGTGCCAGTACGCGTTCAGCTCATACGACGCGTCCACCCCGATGCTTTATCTTGACCTCGACCGCGCCAAGGCCGAGGCCATGGGCGTGCCGATCTCGCGGATATTCACCATGCTTCAGAGCAAACTGGCGTCGAGTTACATCAACGACTTCAATCTGTTCGGTTACAACTTCAAGGTGAAGATGCAGGCGAAAAGCCAGTTCCGCAGCTCCGCCGACGACATCGGTCAGCTTTATGTGCAGAACAACTCCGGCGTGATGGTTCCGCTCAGTTCGCTGGCCGAGGTAAAGCGTGTGGTAGGCCCGCGCGTGCTGACCCGTTTCGACCAGTTCGTTTCCGCCAAGGTCAACGCTTCGACCAAGCCGGGCGTGGCCACCGGAGAGCTGATGAACCGGATTCAGGAGATTGTCAGCACCAAGCTGCCGAAGGACTATCAGGTGGCATGGGTGGATATGAGTTATCAGGAACGGGGCAACGAGGGCAAAATCGTCTACCTTCTGGCGCTTTCGCTGGTGTTCGCCTATCTGTTTCTGGTCGGTCAATACGAGAGCTGGACGATGCCGACTTCGGTCATTCTTTCCGTGGCGGTGGCGATCGGCGGCGCGTTGTGCGGACTCTATTTCCGTGATATGGACCTGAGCATCTATGCCCAGTTGGGATTGGTGATGCTGATCGGGCTTTCGGCTAAAAACGCGATTCTGATTGTGGAATTCGCATCGGTCGAACGCGAGAGCGGCAAAAGCATTGAGGAGGCCGCGCTGTCCGGCGGACGGGTGCGCTACCGCGCGGTGCTGATGACGGCGCTCAGCTTTGTGATCGGCGTGTTCCCGATGGTGGTGGCCACCGGAGCGGGAGCGGGCAGCCGGGTGGCGATCGGTCAGAGCACCTTCTGGGGTATGATGGCGGCGACCTGCGTCGGCATCTTCTTCGTACCGGCGCTGTTCGCGCTGTTCCAGCGGCTGCGCGAGGCGGTTAAAGGCCGCCTTTACGGCAAAAAGTAACAGACGAAAAAAGGGCGCGGTCCATGCGGATCGCGCCTTTTTTTTGCTGTCGGACCGCATGTGTGTTTTTCATTCAATATGCGGACCGCGCCGGAACGGTGGGACTATTTATTGGTTCCGTCGAGATTCTGGATCAGGCCGGCGCTGGCTCCGGCGCTCGGATTGACCGAGCGGATCGGCTCCAGCGGCTCCACGCACGGAGCGAACATTTCACGGAAAAACGCCGGCTTCATCCAGCGCACCGCGTTGCCGATGACCTTGAGAATGTCCGGATTGTAATAGGTGCCGTAGGTTTCATGGCCGGGCTGAAAGTAGAACACTTTGCCGTAGCCGCGGTTGAGCGTGAATCCGCTGCGGAACACGTTGCCGCCCTCGAACCAGCTGATGAAAAGCAAATGGGCGTCATCCGGGATGTCAAACCGCTCGCCGTACATCTCTTCGTGTTCAAGCTCGAAATAGTCGCCGATGCCTTGGGTGACCGGATGGGCGGGGGCAACGTTCCACAGCCGTTCCTTCTCGCCGACCTCGCGCCAGCACAGCGAACAGTTGCAGCCGGTTACCGCCTTGAATATCTTTGAAAAGTGGCCGGAGTGAAGCACGATCAGGCCCATGCCCTGCAGAACCCGCGTGTGTATTTTGCGGACCAGTTCGTCGGAGACTTCGCCGTGGGCGCAATGTCCCCACCAGATCAGCACGTCGGTGTCGTTGAGCAGCGCGTCCGGCATTCCCTGATCGGGGTCGTCCAGTGTTGCGGTGCGGATTTCAATGTCTTCGGCGGCAAGCCCCTTGGCCAGTGCGCCGTGAATGCCCTGCGGATACAGTTTCGCAATGTAGGCGTTTTCTTTTTCGTGACGACCTTCGTTCCAGATAGTAAGCTTAATTTTTTCCATTTCACCGACTCCTTGTTGATATTGTCCGGTAAGAGATTTCGCTGTCGGAGATAATATATTTTTCATAAGAATATTTGCAATTTCAGATATGCTGTAATATCGTATCATTAATGTGAAAAAGCTACGATAATCGGATTTTTGGCGGGCAGCATGGAATTTTCAATACCGGATTTCGACTGGAACAGCGGCGACCCGGCGGCGGCTGACGCCGCCATCCGCGCCGCAGTCCGTCTGCTGGCGGCGGCGGCCGGCCGGCGTGAATTGCGCTGTCTGATCGGCGACTCGCGGGAGCGCTGGAGCGAACGCCCGCAGATCACCGGTCATGTGCATGCGTTCTTTGACGAATGGTTTTTTCAGCTGCGCGGCCGGTGCCGGTTCGAGTTTTCGCCGGATGAACGCCTGACGGTTGTCGCCGGCGACACGCTGCTGGTTCCGCGCGGTGTTCCGCACCGGGAGACCGCCGGACGCGATGCCGACGGGAATTTCGTCAATCTGGTTCTGGTGATCGGCGAGAATTCCGCGACGCTTCACCTTGCACAGCCGTCCGCGAGCGATCCGGCAGTGCCGGACGTTTACCGCATGCTCAGAATGCCGGGGGTGCAGTTTTACCGCGGGGCGTCGCAGGCGGTCCAGAACGCCGACGATCCGGCAGTTTCCGGGTTGCTGCTGGAGGCGTTGTTCCGACGGATGGAACTTGACGTCGGAGTCGCCGGCGACCGGTTTGCGCCGTCTCCCCACCATCTGGCCGGCCGGGCGAAGGCGATGATCGACAACAGCCGCGCCGACCAATGGTATACCGTGACCATGCTGGCCGAAGAACTGCTCTGTTCTCCGAACTATCTGTCCAGTGTGTTTCATAAAAGTTACGGTGTTACGCTGAAGGAGTTCCTGATCCGCAACCGGCTTGAAAACGCGCAGACAATGCTGTTGAGCGGCCGGCTGAACGCCTCCGAGGTGGCGGCGGCCTGCGGGTTTCAGGACGCCGCCTATTTCGCCAGAATATTCCGGCGGCGCTTCGGCTGCACTCCGTCGCAGTTGAGCAAGCGTGTCGACGGCGTCAGCCGCCGGCCGCCGCTCGTCTGACCTTCCAGCCAAAACGTTTTTCGCCTGATCCGGCCTGAAATAATTGCAAAAAATTATTATTCCCGGAGATTCTCTGCTTGACGGGATCGGCCCGATGATGTATTATATTTATATGAAACGTTACATTGTAATATAGGAAACAGCAATATTTTGTTGTTGACAATCCGGCTTGCGAGGTCTCTTGTCATTGCCAAAACAACTGTTCTGAACGTGATGAAAAACGAGAAAAGCGTGATGAAGAATGGATAGAAAAAAGGAATCAGGATTGATTACGCGCTTGCCGCGTAATCTGCTTTCTTGAACTGGGACGCGGGGTATGGGGATTGCTTTTTTCGGTCTGCGGCCCTGAGGCTCACAATGGTTCAATACTTCGGTTGTC
>JAQUTL010000024.1 GCA_028709805.1 Victivallaceae bacterium | reverse complement strand
TGGTTCTCCGTTTGTCAAAGGGGAATCCCCTGTTCGTCGCAAAGCCCCTGACCGTAGGCTACTTGGGCGGAACAATAAAAAAGCACCAACGTAAACCGTTGATGCTGAATAACTTAAAATGGTCGGGGTAGAGGGATTTGAACCCCCGACTTTTTGGTCCCAAACGAAACATTCTCACAGGGAAAAGCAAAAATCTCCGCTTTTTCGCTACTTTTTGGGCTGCCCGATTCCCGGTAATTTGACAATCTCCAATGCGCCAGCATAATCTTCAGAATACAAATCGGTCATATCATCTTCGGTGTGACCGGCCATTCCCCTAGTGGCGCTGCGGCGGATGCCATTTGCATCGCAACGTGAAATAAAATTTTTGCGAATTGATCCGAATTTTATACACCCCTGCTCGTTGGTGGCTATTCCGCACTCGCGACAGGTGCGCATGAATTCGCCATCCTTAATTGGTGGACCGTATCCCAAAACATATTGGTTTACAACGGGAAGAGAGGCTAAAAAGACATCGAGTTCCGGATGTAGCGGGATTACGACCTCGCGATTATATCGAGAAGTTTTGGGCGGAAGATGAAAAATATACTTCCCATGATGTTCGTTATCTTCGCGTATCTCGTTCCACTTAAAAGCGGCACACGAGGTTCCGCGGAAGCCGGTATGCCATGCGATAAAAATCGCGGCCGCAAGCGGCCCAGACGTATGCGCTATTAGTTTCTGCACCTCTTCGTCTGTCAATTTGCGCTGATGACCGCCTTTATATGACCTGTTCGCGATGACAGCGAATGGCGACGCACTCATCCCGGCATAAACCAAAAGTCGCTTAAAAATAGTATTCAACCCCATCTTTGCTTCATTAAAAGATTTTCCAGATTTCGCATATGTCTCCCACAAATATTTTGCCGCGTAATCCGGCGATACTTCATCAAGATAACGCAATGTTGTCGACCGAGCAAATCTTTGATAATAATAATACGCCGCGCGCGCCGGCTCGCCGTAAAGCTGCCTATAGCGGTCAAGTGCGTCCGATAGTTTCAAGCGCTTGCGGCGCTTCGTGCCGTCAAGTACCGCGACCATGCGGTCGACGTTGGCGGCGGCTTCAAGGAAGTCTCCGTGTTTTCGACGTTGACGTTCCGCCCGGATCTGCGCCATCCAGACGCGCTCATCCGCCTCGGCTTCCGCCTTTACCGTCTTTCCGGTTGTCCGCGATCGCGGCATGCCGGAGAGATCGCGATACTTAATGTGATAAAATTTGCCGATTTTTGCCAGTGCCATTGCTCAGTCCTTTCCGGGAGATACAATATCCCACGAGAAAGACTGGGCAAAAATGAAAACGGCGGTCAAAATTAATTATTGATCTGCTATTTTTAATCGTTGAGCAATCAGTCCGGCACTATTAATCCAACCGCTGACGCTCTGCCCACTTGACGTATTTACATCGACAAAATACCAAGGTGAACCAGATTTATATTCTATCTCATTGACAGTGATTCGCGTGTTCGGTGCAATTTTTTTCATCTTCTTCATGGCAGATATTGGATCAGCAGGATCCACTTCTGGAGACAATACGGTTTCTGCAGATAGGAAATATGATTTGCCGATCTCAAGTTTCAAGTGGTCTACTGTAGGTTCTATCATAATATTGAAATTGTCACCTGAAATTTTGAACTCATCTTCTATCTCAATCACGTATTCCCCTGGTTTATATTCAAACGGCGCGATAACAATGGCGTTCAGCAATCTAAATTTGATCTTTATCGTTGCAGTTTGCTTTTGGCGATCAAGGTTCGTTATAACCCAAGCGACATATGTATCAGTATTGGGGAAAATACCAAAATACCGATCTCCGTCCTGTACCTTTATTATTGATTCATCATATTTTTGACATGTTTCTGAATGTTGTAATTTTTTCGCTCCAACAAACAACTCTTCCGGAGAAAATACCAACAGGAATTGATGATTGTAGTCGGCGCCAATCGTCAAATTAATGACGTCTTTTTTTGTGTCAACATCATTATATCTGTTTACCGATAGAACTTTAAATTTTTGCACATCAATTGTAGCTGGGGATGGAACAATTGTCTTGTCATTGTCTGAATGGCCCCAAAAGCAAAATATTGATATTATTATTATTATCAATATAACAACGCAGCCAATGGCTACCTGAGCATTCATTTGCGGCGCTCCGCAAAAGGGGCATTTTCTAATTCCTTTTTCAATATTTTTTTTGCATTTCTGGCACGGCACTTTTTTAACGTCCGGACTCTTGTTTTCGTTTTCCATTTTCCCCCCTAAGAATGTCATTGATCTGCATCAACCAATCCGACAAGCGTCCATTTGCCATCGCCCTGATATTCAACAACGGCTATCATTTGAGTCCTGACCATTGCGCCGAAACTGTTCTGGGAATCGACGATTACCTTTACCACCATCTGGTTACCTTCGCCTCGTACCGCCTTGAACTGAGAATACTGAAAATCCGCGGTGGACGGAGATTTTAACCGCTCTTTCACAAATTGCGCGGCGATAATTTTTGCCTCTTTGAGAAGTTTATCAGCCTGCTTTTGCTGCACCTCGGCGGAGGCCGTAGGATCTATCTTTTCCAACTTGTCATCGCCGCATGACCCGATCATTCCGATAATAACGGCAATGACGATCAGCACAAAACACCCCACGGTGAATCCAGCAGCGGCAGGCGACATCTGCTTCGATTGGCAGAATGGACACTTTTCGGCGCCCTTGTTAATCAGCTCCTTGCATTTCTGGCACGGTACTTTTTGAATGTTCGGATTTTCGTTTTCCATTTTCCCACCTGTTCGTTGTGTATATTCTTGTTCGGAAATCTCAGAGAAGGATGCCTGGTCTATCCATATTTCCCGGACGTCATTCGGATTAGCAGGATGACCTCGTCTGATTGGCTCTGCATCCATGCGGGTTGCACATTCAGCTGGAGAGCGGATGTAGTCGTCATCGTTGCACCAATACAGCTCGCCGATCACGCCCATGGTGTCCACCTTGTTATATGGAATTTCAGATGCGCCGGAATCGCAGACAAAATATTTTTTTCCCATTTTAACTCCTTAATGTTTCCCAAGGATTTTATCGAAAAATATCATGGTTTTTCTTGCTTCATCGTCATCCAGCGAGTCGATGATCTGGTGCAGCCTTGCCTTCAGATCTTCATTCATCGGGTGCGAGAACACAATATCCGCATCGGGAAAAAGTGAAAATAAAGTTTCGAGGCGCATTGACTTTATATTGTCGGCATTGTTCAGATAGCGACCGACGGAGACCTGATGAACTCCGGCGATCCGCGCGATCTCCTGCTGCGTCATGCCGCGTTCCGAATACTCGGCGCGCAATTCATTATAAATTTTTTCATATATGTTCATGTTTAACGATTACCGCCGATTGAAAAAAAATAAACAATAATGTTTAAAATATGCTTGCATTTTATAAACAAACGTTTATTTTAAACATGGATGAATAAAGAAAAATTCAATTTTCAGGAGGCATTATGGCAAAAGAAACGACAAAGCAGGCGGCGTTCCGAACCACCGCGAAGGAGGAGCAGATGATCCGCTTCATCCAGAAGAATAGTCCGGACAAAAGGCGCAGCCAGGTTCTGCGCCGCGGTCTTTACGACCTCTACGATGCAATAAAAGCAAACCGATCTGGAAGGGACGCCGCATTATGAAAAACTCCGTTATAATCAGAATTACCGAAACCGACAACGGCCATGTAAACATCGAGAGCGAATTCAACCCGCCGCTCGAAAACCGGCCCGATCAGCCGCCCACCCACATCGCGGCAATGAAAATGATTTGCGCGGTCACTTCTCAAAATAATTCAGTCAGGAATAATTCGCCAGCTGAAGAACCGGAGGGCAACTAATTATGAATACTCGGCAAGTGTTGAAACTCGCGCTCACGGGGTGCGATCGGGAGGAGGCGGCGAAGGCCGCGGGAATGAGCCTGGGCAGTCTGAATAATCAGATCTCCGGCGAACTGCCGTATTTGCCCAAAGGAAAGACTCAGAACGTCCTCGACCGAGTCTACAACCTGATCGACGTTACCTTTTCCGAAACCGGTAAAATGGTCATTTTGGAAAAATTGGCTGAAGAGTGGGGCTTTATGCTGATCGCCAACCCGGTGATCCGCGCCACCGACTGCCCGGCGGTGGCCAAGATTGCCGAGATCATGCGCGAGTTCGCCGCGGTGATCGACGAAACGGCGCGGGCGATCACCGATGGCCGGATCGAGAAGTGGGAGGCGGAAAAAATCCGCGAACGCTGGGAAATTGTGAAGCGTCTGACCGAGGAATTCGTGCTGGCCTGCGAGACCGGAGTATATCAGGGAGCGGTGAGCAATGACAAAAAGTAAACCATCTCTTGACGCCCGGATCCGGGCGAAACTTCTGGAGGTGTCGGACGAGGCGGAAGCGGCGATGATGGACTCCAGCGAGGAGGCCGCCGAGGCCTCCGGACGCTTTGCCTGCTGCCGCGTTCTGCTGGAGGGGATGACGCCGGAGGACGCCGCGCAGGGATGCCGGATTCTGCCGAAGCACTGGCCGCAGTACCGCGGCTGGCAGCAGGTGATAAAACAATTTCGGGGGCTGATATGATTATTTTTTATAATGCAAACGAAGGGTGGCGATAAATATGCAATCGTCACTCACTTTATACACCATGCGGTCATTCCCGTTGATACGGCGCGACCAGTATCCGGAAAGTTCATGTTTCAAGGGTTCCGGCTTGCCGGTTCCGGAAAACGGCGTGCGCTGGCACTCTTTTACCAGTTGCCTTATGCGCTCAACCGTTTCCGGTTGTGAATCCAGCCAGTACTCAAAATCCTCCCATGCCTCAGCGGCAAACAGCAGACTTCGCATCGCAGGCCTCCTCGAATTCACGCATGGTCATTTTCTTTCCCTCCGCGCGTTCAATGGCTCTGACTGCGCGGCGGAGCCTTGCGGCGTTGGCGGGGGAGCGGAGCAGATAGTCGGTCTCCTCCATGGCGTTGTAGTCGGCCAGCGAGATCATTACGACCGCGCAGTTCCGGCTCTTGGTGATGATGACCGGATTCGAGTCCTCGCAGACCCGTTCCATGGTTTTGGCAAGTTCTTTTCTTGCGGTGGTGTAGTTGATCGCTTCCATGATATTTCCCTTTCTGTTGGCGCTTATATTGTACATCATTCTGTACAGCTTTTCAATAGCCCGGAAAAAAATATTCAACTTTTTTCAATAAACGCGCTTGACAGTGCGGACAATGCCGTGTATCTTGATTGCGTGGATGTGAGAGTCCATGAAGCAAGCGGCAGTCGCACCGTCACCGGCGGCGCAACTCCCGAACAAAAAGCGCAATCCCGATTTGTGGGCTTGCGGGGCGGCCTTCGGGCCGGCATGACTTGCTTCATGTCTCTCACCCCCGCAGGCCCTTTTTGTATTTCCGGTGTGAGAGCCGGAAAGGGGGGCGCGAAAAAAACTGACCTAAAAGCAAGGAGGTCAAAGCATGTGTATTCATGTATCGTTCCTCGACGGAACGCCGCGCATTGTGTCGCCGCGTTCACTCCGCCGTCACTCCACGCTCCGCGGACTGTTCGCCCGCCTTTTCCGGAAGGGAGGCGTGAAATGCTAAAGCCCGGCCTGAACTCCGCAATCAATCTTCTTGAGTTTGTTTCTCTGTACGGGTACGAACTGAAAAATGATTTTGCCATCAGCGATGAGGCGCAAAACGGACTGTTTGCGGCGTCGTATAGAATAATCGACGAACTGGTGGGGAGAATCCCGGTTGCGGCAAAAAACGCCGAGATCAGTCCGGAGACGGTCGCCGGAATGGATTACCACGAACTCATCGCCTTGAAGCGGCGGCTGGCCGGATCCCGGAAAAACGTAACCCGGATCCGCCGCGAGATTGCAAAATTCGCGCCGGACGCCAATCCGCTGTCCATCGTGAATTACCGCGATCAGATGACGGTCATTTCCCGCGAACTAATGTGCAACGGCAAATGCCCGTGCTGCGCGATCTGTTTCGATTCCGCGCGGGCGATGCTCGAAACCGCCGCCCCCGATCAGATCAAGAAACAGCTGCATGCCAAAATGGCGGAGAATTTTAAATGAACTACTCACCCGAAATTATCGAGGAAATCCAGCGGGCGTTGATCAACGACTCGGCGTTTGAGTTCAAGCAGTCCGGACGCAATCTGCGCTACGGCGTCTGCCCGAACTGCGGCGCGCGCGAATGTTTCGTCAATCTCGACCAGCCGTTCAAGGTTACCTGCGGCCGGCTGAACAACTGCCGCTGGAGCGCCTCGACCCGCGAACTCTATCCGGAGATATTCGACAACATCAGCCATCGCCACCCGGTGACCGATGCGGAGCCGGACGCACCGGCGGACGCCTACATGCGCGAAGTTCGCGGCTTCGACCTCGCAAAGATTAAAGGAATGTATCATCTCGGCTATGTCAAAAACAAAAACAAAGAGGAATTTTACCCGGCGGTCAAGATAGCGATCACAAAGGACTGCTACTGGTGCCGCCTGATCGACGCGGAGAGCGTCCGGAAAAACGGCGCCAAAAGCAAAATAGTAGGAGATTACAAGGATCTCTGCTGGATGCCGGACGGCATGACGGTGGAGAAGAACGACACGATCTGGATTGTCGAGGGGATATTCAAGGCGATGGCGCTGTTGTGCATCGGCGTCAAGGCGGTTTCTTCGTTATCGTGTTCAAACTTCCCGCGCCAGCTGATCCGGGCGAACGCCGGCCGCGGCGTCACCTGGGTGATCGCGGAAGACGCAGACAAGGCCGGAATGGACGCGGCGAAGAAATACCGCGCCGAGCTGGCGGAGCTGGGCGAAACCTGCCGGATCGCCTTCCCTGAAAAGGGCGAGGACTGGGACGACGCCTTCCGCGCCGGCAAACTCACGAAACCCTACCTGCAGGACTCGTTCTGGCGCGGCTATTATTACATGGCGGAAACGGCGCTGGCCAAGGCCTTTTTTCATTTCTTCAAGACCCAGCGCGGCCACCACGTGTTTGCGCTGGGATTCGCGCTCTACCGTTACAAGGTGGAGCTGACGTCGGCCGACGCCGGGGAACTTGCGGACTATCCCGATCCGACGCTCGGCTGGAACGTCCCGGACGACCGGCTTTCCGATCTGATCACCAAGTTCTCGCGGTTCTGCGAAGTCCGCGAGATCTGCCCGGCGCGGCTGACGTTCCTTTACATTGAGCAGGACATTCTCACGCAGGAACGGTTGAACTGCCTGCAGGTCGAGTTCGCCAACGGGACGCCGTCGATGCTGATGAGCGCCGACGGCACGATTTATAAAAGCGTGGATAATTTTTCCAACGCGATTTTGAAGGCGACCGGCTTCGCGCCGTTCACCGGCAAACTCGACGATCTGGCCGAGCTTCACCGCACCTGGTTCCGCAACCGGGTGAAATTTGTGCAGAGCGTTCCTTTTATGGGATATGAAATTGCCTCGCAAATTTATGTTTTCCCCGACTTTGCGTATTATAAGGGGCAGTTCCAGAAGGTGAACGACTACGGCTACGTCGAGTACAACCGGCACAGTTTGAAGTGCAATCTGGCCGGACTGACGATCGTCAAACAGCCGGACGAGTTCACCGGCGACTGGATCGGCGACTACGTCGAGGCGTTCGACCTGAACGGACTGGTGCTGCTCGGCTGGTGGCTGGGAACGCTGTTCGCCGAGCAGGTGCGGTCGCGTCAGGATTCGTGGACTTTCCTCGAATACACCGGCGAGCCTGGATCGGGAAAATCGACACAAATCAAATTCTGCTGGCGTCTGCTCGGAATCGACAATCATGAGGGGTTCGACCCGAACAAGACCACGCCGGCCGGCCGCGCGCGCCAGATGACGCAGGTGTCCAATCTGCCGGTGGTGCTGCTGGAGGGCGACCGCGAGGAAAATTCACTCCGGAAAAATATGCGTAGTTTTGACTTCAACGAGCTGAAGGACATGTTCAATCAGGCCGCGGTGATCCGTACGACCGGCGTCAAGACCGGCGGCAACGAAACCGCAAAGCTCACATTCCGTGGCGGTGTCCTCATAACTCAGAACGCCGAGGTCAAGGCCAGTCCGGCGGTGCTTTCGCGCATCGTGCATTGTCACGTCACCAAAAGCCATTTCACAAAACACAACGCCGAGCTGGCCGACCGGCTCAAGCAGATGACCGCCCGCGAACTCGGCGGCTTCCTGCACGCCGCGCTCCGCAACGAGCCGCGCCTGTTGACGGCTTTCTATTCCAATTATCAGAAGTTGCGCGACGACTTCGACCGGCGCAACGCATCTGGCGAAGTTCCAGAGTTCCGCCTCCGGCACTGTCACGCCCAGATCGGCGCCTGGATCATGGCGCTGCCGATTCTTTTCGGCACCTGGCTGAAGCAAGAGACGATCGACGCGGCGATCGACCATTTGTGGGAACGCGCGAAGGAACGGCAAAGCAGACTGTCGTCCGATCACCCGGCGCTGGAGCGCTTCTGGGAGATATACGACTACATCCACACCGCCCGCGACTCGAACGGGGACGACATCGAAAAGCTGAACCACGCCTCGAAACGCGAGAATCTGATCGCGATCAACATGCCCGAAATGACTGAGCTGGCCGCCCAGCACCGGCTGAACCTGCCGGATCCGGACGAACTCACCACCCTTTTCAAGGGGGCGAAGCTTCATCACCTGGTCGGGTACAAAACCGTCCGGTCGGCGCTGAACGGCAGAATGATAAAGTGCTGGGTGTTTGAGCGTGACGCATAACTTTTTTTAGCGGTGCTTCGTGGCGAAAAACTTTTTTCGCGGGTACACCGGAAGAGGGTTACAAAAGTTACATTTAAAAATGAAACAGGATAAGACATTGAAAATGAAAAAGTTATATAAGTTGTTCAAAAGTTACAATTCAGTTACAATCGGGTTACATGTAACTCACTTAAAAAAGTTACAAAAGTTACAATCGAGTTACAAAAATTTTTCTTGCAAGGTGCTTATGATTATTGAGTTGTGCCGGAGCTTCAAAAAATATGTAACTTTATGTAACCTTGGTCAGGTTACATCGGCAGTCTTTGATGATGAGCAGGTTAGATACAATGAAATTTAAATGTAACCAATGTAACCAACTTCCGGTGTACCGGGGGCGGCAATGAATAAAATTGAAGAAATTGGTAAAAAATATCCGCGCCTTACGCTGTTGGATCTGCGGCTGATCGCGCTGCTCGACGCGGCGCCGGGGCTGTCGATCCGCGAGGCGGCTGACATGCTGCACGAGGGCTTCCGCGCGGTGCAGGAGCGGGTGGCGATTCTCTCGACCGGCCGGAAGCGGCGGAAGGGGCGGAGCTGTTACGGCATGGTGACCAATGAAAAATCTTTTTCCGACCGGCGCGAGCGCTCGCTGGCGCTGACTCCGATCGGGAACGAACTCAATAACCAATTGAAAGGGACTGAGCAATGACAATCAATCTGAACACGGTGAAGTGCGTGGACAACCGCGCGACCGATCAGGAGGAGCTGGAGCGGCTCGCCGCGTCGATCGGGAATCTCGGACTTCTCCAGCCGATCCTTCTGCGCGAGATCGACGAAACGGCGGATAAGCAGGGCTACGAAGTGGTGGACGGCCGGCGCCGGTATCGTGCGCTGATGCTGCTGGAACGGTACGAGCTGGACGAAGCCGACTACCGGGTGATTGATACTGACGATCCGGAGCTGATCAGCTTTGTGGCCAACGTCGAGAGAAAGGATCTCTCGCTCTGGGAGGAGGTCGATCAGTTTGCGGCGCTCGGCGGCAAATATTCGGTGGCGGAGTTGGCGAAACTTCTCGGTCGGTCGGAAAAATATGTCCGGATCCGGCTGAAGCTCTCAAATCTCGCGCCGGAGATCCGGAAGAAGGCGGCGAAATATCCGACGATGACAATTGACGGCTGGAGCGCGGTGGCCGCCTATCCGGTCAACTGCCAGATGGAGATTCCCGACTGGTGGTTCGGTTACAATGTTCGTCAAATCAGCGACGAGCTGGAGAAAAAATTTGCTCACCGGCTGGAGCTGGCGCTGTTCGACGTCGCCGGCTGCGACGGATGCCCCTCGCGGTCCGACACCGAACCGTGGCTGTTCGAGGAATTGAAGGACAAGACCAAGGTTCGCTGTCTGGATTCTGCCTGCTGGGAGAAGCGGCGGATCGAGCGGCTGAAAGAACTGGCGACGGAAGCCGTGACCGGCGGTTTGCGGCTGGTCGCCACGGCGGAATCCGAGCCGCCGAAGGCTTTCAAGAAAATGACCTACATCGTCAGAAATTCCTGGGAACTTCCGCCGGCCTGCCCGAAGGAAAAAGCCGACGCGTTTGTCTTCTGGGGCTGCGACGCCGGGAGATACTGCAAACTGAAGGAGGAAAAGAAATGCGAAAAGGCCGCAGCGGCGGATCCGGCGATGACGGCGGAAGAGCGCAACGCGGCGAAGGCGCGGAAAGCGGCGCGGCTCCGCTTCGCGTCGGCGGTGGCGAAACTCGAAAAACTTCCGCCGCGCCCGGACGACGTCACGCTGGTGAAGCTGCAGGCGATTCTCGGCGTTGGCTGGGTGGGCGAGCATTACGAGCTGCGCGACCTTGACGCGATCGATCAGGAGAAGGTGGCGGACAAGGTGTGGACCAAGTGCGTTTCCGAGTTCGCCCGACGGGGGGGCTGGGCAAAACAGGCGACGCTGGCCGAGCAGGACGACCGGAATGACCGGGTCGCGGCCCGGCTGCTGGGATTGGACTGGAGCGAATTTGAAAAGGACGGTGAATAATGGATAAAATTATTCTTTCGGAACTCGAAAAGGAAAGACTGCGGGGACGCGCCGAGGCGGTCGGAATGATAAATGCCGTAATCGCGATCTGTCCGACCTCCGAAATAAAGGAAGACTGGGCAAAAATAATAAAACTTCTTCCTCGGCTGCTGGGCGTCGGCGTCAAGGGGGAAAGCCGGGTCGGCAATACGATCGCGCCGATGCTGTCGGTATTCCCCGATCTGTTTCTGGAGAGCAATAAAAAGATTACCACAAAGGAGTTTTTCGATGAAAGCGTACATTAAAAAAAATCGGCTCTTTCTCCGCCGGGCGGCCGGAGAGCTTCTGGCATACTGTCCGTTCGGCTGCTGCGGCTGCATGATCAGCTGTCCGCATCTGGACGACTCCGATCCGGCGGTGATCCGGCTGACCTGCGGCGGCACCGACGTGGTGTTTGACCGCGTTGCGGAAGACCTTCCTGAACAGAAAAGCGAAGAATAAAAATAAAAGGCCGGCGGATCACGACTCCGCCGGCCGCCGGCAGGGACTAAGCAAAAATCCGCCGGCACAAATAAAATATCACGTAAAATGGGAAAAGCAATGGAAACTCCAAAAAGTGGCCAGCCTCGCCGGGTTTTCCTGGCGGTGCTGGATGTCGTCGGCGCCGGACTGCTCGGTCTGGCGTTCGGAATTATGTTCGGAATAATGGAAATCTGGAGGTGAAATTTGCTTGAATCAATACGAAACATGGCAAATGGAGCAGGAAATGAATGACGAATTGAAAGAACAAATTTCGGAGGTGCTTGAGAAGATCGCGGCGGATTGGATGGCTTACTCGGCCCTCTATCATAATCTGCGCGCTCTTCTGGAGACGGCGGATTATCCGGACGAACTCGGCGACGCGCTTGATTCGGTTGAGCGCGTCACGGAAGAGCTGGACGAGTTGAAAAATTATTTGACTGGAGCAGTTGAAAAAATATGAATTTTTATATCTTTGCCATTCAGGTGCTGTGCGGTATCTGGCTGATCTATTTGATATATCGCTGTAAACAGCGGTTGCGCGAGATCGGGAAGCTGCAGGAAAGTGTCAAAAATAATCTTGAAAACGCCGACCGGCTGTTGTCGATGGCGGAGAAAGAATACAAAAAATCTTTAAAAAGGAGCTGAAAAATGGCGAAGTGCGGAGAGAAATGTGAAATTTACAGCCGGGTTTGCGGCTACTTCCGCCCGGTGTCCAACTGGAACCGCGGCAAGCAGGCGGAGTTTTCCGACCGCGTGACATTCAACGTTGAAAAGGCTGTCAAACATGGCAAAATGCAAGGGTAAAAAGAAAAAATAAAAAGCCTCCCCCGGCTTCTCCCCGTCGGTCTCCCCCCCCCCGGCGGGGAGTTTTTTTTACTTTTTTCCGCACGGTGCTATATTAAAAACACCGGAAAAATTCGTTTTTCGGTTCCTTTCGGCCGGGTGAACAGCGCCCGGCCTCTTTTTTGCCTTTTTTTGGGGGAAAATATCGAAAATATTGCAAAAATGTAAAAAAGTATAAAAAAAACATAAATTTGTATTAAAAAAACTTGACAAAAACTGTTTTGTATGGTATAATATAGGTGTTGACAGAAAAAGGCGAAAACCAATTGACCAAAAAGAAAAGGAACTTGAAATGATGAATTTAATAGGCAGCACTGATGAGATGTACGAGAACGCAATGCGCGACGCGAAAGTAAGCGATTCTTTGAGCATGAAGCGCTTGTTTGACGCTGTCGCCACTAAGAACTACGTCGAAGCTACTGAAAAAACTTTTGAAGAGCTTGAAAATTTTGACGCTCGTGGATGGTCTGATGGACTGTGTGGCACTGAGTGGGAAAGTGTTGAGGATTGCATCATGTGCGCTGAGGAAGCAGCCAGCCAGCTGCTGGAAGAGGAAGCGCAGAACCAAGGCGACGAAGAGGAATAAATAACAAAAAGCAGCTGGGGAGAAATCCCCAGCGCATCACAAAAGGAGTTTAAGCATGAACAACAAACATTATTGCATCGAAGTACATCATCAAACCGGAATCAAAACTTTCAACTGCACCTCTTTCGCTGAGGTGGCGTATGAGGAGGGCTGGATGACAGAGACATTTGCCAGTTTGGATGAGATGGCAGATGCCTGGGGAAGCGCAGAAGACCTGCCGGCAGAATGGGCTGAGGCGGCGAGAACCCTTGAGTTCCCCATCGTCCACGTTTCAGACGATTCAGGAAACAGCGAGTTCTTCGCCGGTAAGGGCTTTGATGAGGAGGCGGAGGCACGGAGCTTCCTTGCATCTGACCTTAACAACTTGATCGTGATAGATACAGCAGATGAAGCGAAGCGCTACGCCACGGAGTACACTGGTCATGAAATCGCAAAGGTTCGCGCGGCTGCAAGTGAAATTTTTAAAGAAATATCAAACCTGAACGATGAGGAGTAAATAAATGACAAGCGAAGAATTTTCACAAATCACTAACGGAATCACAGCGGTTAAGCTGGGCGAGCTAACTAACAAATCTTCAGCGACCATACAGGCGTATGCCTCCGGGGCGCGAGTCATTCCTTACGAGGTTGAGATGTTCGCAAATTCGTTAAAAATGGCGCTCAGTAACATTAAAATGGAGAAAAAAATGAACGAGAGAATACAGAAAAAGATAATTGACGGCAAGCTCTACAACACCGCCACCGCCACCATGATCGCGGAATACGAAAACGGTTTCGTACCAGGAGATTTTCGTTATCTCTGTGAAGAACTCTACAGAACAAAAAATGGCTCTTTTTTCCTTGCGGGCGATGGCGGTGCAATGACCAAATACTCAAGACCATGCGGGAATAATGCTTCCTGCGGAGGAGAGAATATATTTCCCCTTACCGAAGTCGAGGCTCGCAAATGGTGCGAAGAGTTTTGCAGTGCGGAAGAATATATCGCTGCGTTCGGCGAGCCTCCTGAAGCGTAGGAGAGATTGGGCGGATGTCACGGTGACGGCGTGAAACGAACGCTGAAAATCGCGGCGGCGGCGCTGGCGGCGGTGATTCTGCTGCTGGCGCTGCTGATCGCGCTCGACTGGGCGGCGTACTTCTACGAGCGCAGCCAGAAGACCTACTGGCTGTCGTCGTCCGGCAAAGTCCACGTTGAAGGATGCCGGTACTACGACCGGAGAAAAGGCCGCCGCATCGGAGAGGACGCCGCAAAAAATTTTCCCAAGTGCAAGCTCTGTTTCAAAGCAGAGGAAGTTGAGCCTTAGGCGCGAAGGCGGCGATGATCCGGGCGCGGTCGGCCGGCGGCAAATTGGCGATGCGTTCATAAAGGCTGTCGGTCAGGAGTGACACCGGCGGCGTCACGTCATATTGATACGACAGCCGGAGGACGAACCGGGCGGCGCATTCCTCGCTGGTGCAGACGGCGTATATTTCCGAAGCACGGACGTTGATCGGCTTGCGGTGGGTGACGATCGCCCGTGCGCCGCAATGTGGACATGTAACACGCATTGGTAGTGTTCCCCTTACCCCTATTAAGCATTGATACACAATATATAGCGAAATGATGAATTTGTCAAATGTTTTTCATTATTGCTGTTCTGTAAACGCCGTATCTCATCACCCTGCCGCAGGTGCGAGTACGGCGCCGCCGCACGGAGCGCCGGAGGCCGAGGCTCCGAAAAGTACCCGGAGCCGCGAAGCGGAGCCGAGCCTCAAACGGCGAGGCTGGCAACTTTTTGGAGATATTATAAGCTCCAAACACTTCCGCGTTCGGTCAGGATCAGATCCTCGTTGCTCAGTGCATGCATGATCGCCCAGGCGGCGTCGGCGTGACCGGTCTTCTCGCTGCGGTCGGCGTAATAGATGATGGCATTTCCGGCGGCGGATTTTTTGATCTGGAGAAAACCGGCGGCGATGTCGGAATATCCGGCGTCCCATTTGATCCGGCGGTCGCCGATCACGGACTGCGCTTTCAGGACAAGTTTGGTTTTGACCTCGGTCGTGTAAACAATTGCGGTGGCGCGCGGGAAGAACAATCGCACCATCTCCAGCACGCCGGAGCCGGGGCCGGTCGCGTCGATGCCGATAAATTCGACATTGTATTTCTCGGTCAGCTCGCGGATCGTCCGCGCCTGTTCGCTCCAGCTTGCGTTTCTTAGTGTGATCTTTTCGATGACGTAGAAGGTTCCCTTATAGTTGTCAGGCGGCGCCACCACCACGATGCAGGCGCCGTCGCGCACCCGTGACGGATCGTAGCCGATCCAGACCCGGCGCGGATCTTTCGGAAATCCTGCCGCGTCGCCCAGGCACTCGCGGAGTTCGGCGAATTTGAACACCGACTCCTTGTCATCGATGAAGCGGCACATGAAAAGCTGCTTGAACTCTTCAGGCGAATATTCCAGCTCCAGCTGGGCGCGGTCGAACAGGGTGCAGCCCAGCCTCTCCGCGTCGTCCAGCGTGATGATCCAGCGCATCTGACCGTCCGGGCAGGCGGTCGGCGCCTTGCGCAGCGTCTCAAAGTCCGGAAATTCCGCGAGCGGCTTGTTGGCGCGGCGGTTGCGCTCGTTGTATTCGTCGCCTGTCCAGTAGGTGTACGCTTCGTGCGTGGTGGTGGACGGGGTGGAGAAGAAAGTCCGAGACCATTGTTTCTGGCTGGCGGAGGCTGAGATCAATTTCTTTACCTTGTTGAAGCCGGGCATCCAGAAATATTCATCAAGATAGACGTCGCCGTGCCGCCCCTGACCGGTCGAGCTGTTGGTGGAAAGGAAATACAATGTCGCGGTGCCGTGCGGAGTGTGAAGCACGATCTGCTGGCCGCCTTTCAATTCAACCTCAAACCAGTCGCGCGCGAACTCTTTTATGTAATCCTTGAATATTTCCGCCTGGGCGCGGGAGGCCGAGAGAAAAATTTTGTTGCGCCCTGAGAGCAGCGCATCGGCGAACGCCTCGCGTGCAAAATAAAAGGTAAGCCCGATCTGGCGGCTTTTGAGGATGTTCCGGGTGCGCTCGCGCCGGTGTTCCCAGAGCTGGAGCTGATAATCGAAAAGCCCATCGCGGAACTTGTCCATCACGTCGGCGGTTTCGATCCAGGTGAAATCGTTGCTGCCAGGTTTTCGGCCGCGTTTGGGCCGTTCGGCGGCGGTGCGGCTCCGGTCGTCGATCTCCGCCGGCCGGCGCTTGTCGGGGCGGTCCGCGTCTTTCCGCAGGTTCCGCCGGGCGGCGTCCAGCTGCATAGTCCGGTAATGGTCGAGCAATCGCTCCAGTTCCAGAAGTTCAAGCAGACTTTTCCCCGGCTTGTCCAGCAGATAGCCGATGCGCGATTCGACCGCGGCGGCCACGCCGGCGCGCGGCGCATTCTGTGTCCAGTTTTGCTGTTTTGCCCAGTTGTACAAGGTGCGCGGCTCAACGTTCAGAGCGTCCGCCACCTCCTGAATCGTGGCGCCGGAGGCGTAGCGCTTCCGGGCATCATTTTTGATGTCATCCGAATATTTCATATGTCCACAATAGCGCATTAAAAATGCGCGTCCATTAACTTTTTGTGTGATGTGGTGTGATTTTCTGATTATCACACTTTATCACACTAAACCGCGGTTGAAGCAGGATTTTCAGGAGGTAAAATCATCTTTGACGAAGAAAAATAAACTTTTTTGTGGAGGAATAAATGCCAATTGCAACCGGCAGTTACACAGACTGGGTGACCATCGCCCGCGCGGGAGCCACCATCGACGGCCGCGAACTTGCCGCGGACACGTTGAAACGCATGGCGAAGAGCTACAACGTCAACGATTACACTGCGGTAATCAATTACAATCACGTTTACGGCAATCTCGGAACCGTGCGCGAACTGCGGACGGTTGAATCCGGCGGGAAAGTGGAGTTGCAGGCGCGGATCCGCCCGAACAAGTATTATTATCTGTACAACGGCGAGGCGATGGGGTTGTTTTTCTCGATCGAATATGTAAAAAACTTCGCCAAAACCGGAGAACCCTATCTGGTGGGACTGGCGGCAACCGACAATCCGGCAAGTTTAGGGACCAGCGAAATGCACTTCTCCGCACTCGGCGACAATTCCGCGCTTGAAACCGGCGAAGCGGTCAAGGCGGAAAAGCTTTCCGTCTCCAGACGTTCCGCGGCTGATCTGATCCGCGAGGCGGTCAACGACGCGCTTGCAAAATTTTTCAACAGAAACAATCAGGAAAAGGAAGACAACACCATGACCAAGGAAGAACTCACCGGCGCAGTGAATGAGGCGCTCCAGCCGTTCAAGGCTCAGCTTGAATCGCTTCAGAGCGAGCTGAAAAAGTTTACCGAAAACGATTCCGGCACCGACGCCGGCGCCGGCGACAGCGACAAAAACAGTCCCGACACCGACGCCGGAGACAGCGGCGAAAACAGTTCCGGCGGCAAGGCCGGAGACGGCGGCGAACTTTCCGGCGACTACAGGAAGCTGCAGGAAAGCTACGCCGCGCTGAAGACCAGCGTTGAGGGGCTGGCGGCAAAACTCGACGCCGCGCTCGCCAAACAGCCGGGCAAGGCGGAAAAGGTATCTTCCGGCGCCGCTGAAAATGACAACGGATTTATTCTTTAAGGAGAGATTGCCAAATGTTTTATTCCCAGAAGCAGTTTACTGAAATGGTCGCCAAAATGGCGGCTTTTTACGGCGTGGCCGACGCCACGGAAATGTTCACCATTGACGTTCCCAAGGCGCTCCAGCTGATCGACGCGATCCAGGAGTCCGACGCGTTCCTGGCGCGCACCAGTGTGATCCCGACCACCGACATCGCCGGACGCGTGGTGACGCTGGGCATCACCGGCACCATTGCCGGCACCACCGACACCACCGGCGCCGGTGAGCGCACCCCGGCCTTTCTCACCGCCAAAACCGAACGGAATTATTTGTGTAAACAGGTCAACTTCGACTACGGCATCCGCTATGAGGAACTCGACCAGTGGCGCCGGTTCCCGGACTACGCCGCGCGCGTCGGGCAGATGGTGCTGCGCCGGATCGCGCTGGATCTGCTGTTGATCGGCTGGTATGGCGAGAGCCACGCGGCCACCAGCGACCGCGCCAACAACCCCCTGCTGCAGGACGTTCATCCCGGCTGGCTGCATGATCTCAAGACCAACAAATCTGCGAATTACATTCAGCCCGCCTCCGGCAACGACCATATCACGATCGGCGGCGCCGGATCGGATTACACTAATCTCGACTCCGCCTGTTACGATCTACTGAACCTGATCCCGGTGGAGCGGCGCAACGGCCGCGAGACCGTCATCATCGGCCGCCGTCTGCTGGCTCATGAAGCCGAGGTGCTCTACGATCTGTACGGACGCAAGCCGACCGAGAAACAGGCGATGGCGGTGCTGGCGAAGGGATTCGCCGGCATGCAGTCCGTCTGCCCGGCCGGATTCCCGGACTACGGTCTGATGGTCATCGATCCCGCCAATCTGCAGCGCTATGTGCAGGACGGTTCGATCCGCAAGCAGATCAAGGACAATGCGCGCAAGGATCAGATCGAACACTACCAGAGTGAGAATCTCGACTACCGGATCGGCGACCTCGACGCCGCGGCCGCGCTCGACTACACCAAGGTGCAGCTCGGCAGCGACGAACCGGCCGCGCAGAAGGTTATTGTGGCCAACACCGCCGCAAATCCGCTGCCGGTCAACGTCACTTCCGGCGGCGTGGTGATCAACAACACCGCCGCAAATCCGCTGCCGGTCAACGTCACTTCCGGCGGCGTGGTGATCAACAACACCGCGGAGAACCCGGTGCTGACGCGCGAAACCGCCTCCGGAACCGTGCAGGGCTGATAGATGGGACTCGCGTTCAAACATCATGACACTGTAATGGCGCAGAACGGTGCGGCGGCTGTTGCCGCTCCGGTCCCGGCGGCCGGAGCCGCGGCGGAACTGCGGCTGGCCGATCTCGCGGCAAAGCGCGACGCGGTCCATGCCGCGCCGCAGGGCGCAACCCGCGACGAGTTGAAGAGGAAATTCATCGCCGAACTCGCGCCGGAGGTTGAGGCTTATCTCGCCTCCGGCGTTCCGGCGGCCAATCCGGTGCTTGTGTGGGCGATGATCTGGAGCTTCGACGCCGGGGACATGGCGTTTGCCATGCGTCTGGCGGAGCGCGCGGTGGCGGAGAAGCAGGAGATGCCGCATCCGCCGTTCCGCAACACCTTCCGGGTGGACGCTTATGTGGCCGACGCGGTATTCGAGCGTTCCGAGGCGGCCTTCAAGTCCGGCGGCGATCCGGAGCCTTATTTTGCTGAAACGTTCGCCCGTGTGCTGGACGGCACTTACCGGGTGCATGATGTGGTCAAGGCCAAATATTGCAAACTCGCGGCATTGATGCTGGAGGCGAAGGGCGAAGTTGAGCGCGCGCTCGGCATGGCCGCGAACGCCGCCGGCTTCGGAGGTGACAAGGCGCAGGTGAAAACGCTCATTTCACGGCTTGAAAAGGCCGTGGCCGCGAAGCGCGAGCAGGAGCGTTACAAAGGTTGATTGAGTAGTGTGCTACCCCCGGATGGGGGAGCAGGAGGTTTTCCGGGATTTTGACGGTTTTTTCCACCCTTTGGTTGTTCCGTCGCGGTTCGCGGAATCAATCCTGCCCTCCCATCCATCTTTAAAAAATTTTATTGGAGCTGTAGATGACCTGGAATAGCAACTCGAACGTGTCGGCCGCGCTGCCGGACGTGGTGTTCGGCGCCTTCTACCCGGCGATTTCCGCCGAGAAGTTCAAAGCGCTTTACCGCATTCCGGCCGAACTGCCGGCGGCGGTGGTCACCGAGCAGCTCCGGCTGGCCGGCCTCGCGGTAATGCGCGAACTGCGCAACTGGCGCGAAACGCGAAGCGAGGCAACACTCGCGGCGATCGAGCAGGCAACGGCGGACGGCGTCGGCGAGCTGGTGCTGGCCTTCGAGCGCGCGGTCTACTGCGAAGCCAAGGCTGAGCTTTTGCGGGAAACCGTGACGGTTGACCGGCGGAGCCAGGCGGAGAACGCCGCCAAGTCCGGCGAATTTACTGAGGATAAATACCGCGAATTTGCGGCCGACGCGATCTCCGCCATCATCGGCGCGCGCCGGGTAGCAGTGGAGCTGATATGATCAGATCGCGTTTCGACGAACTCGGAGAATACCTCAAGGGGCGGCTCTCCTCGCTCTGCCTCCGGTGCGAACAGCTGACAATGGACATCGATAAACTGACGGTGGACGAGGGCGGCCACGAGGAGAGTGTGAACGGCGTCCACCTCTGCAGTTTCGCCTATTCCGGCATCATCTATGTTGAGCGTCTGCGGCGTGATCTGCTGGGGAAATTTCTGATATTTGTCCGCGGCTGGCTCGATGAATACGACGACACCCGCGGCAGGTTTCATCTGCCTGCGCCGGCGGTCAATCTGATCACGCTGGACAACGCCTACTGCGATGCGATGATAACTATTGAATTTGTCGATCCGGTCTATCTGGCCGAAGGAGACGGGCCGGACGCGATCGACTGGGACGGGCGAAAATTTTCGCTGAAGGATTTCGAGTACCGCGTGGCCGAACGCGGAACCGTTGAGGGAGGAGGAACCGATGTTTAAAACTGAAGCCTCCGGATTTGAGCGGGCAAACGAGATTCTCCGGATGCTGGAGATGACTCCGGCGCTGCGCCGCCGCTTTCTTTCCCGGCTCGGCCGCATGGCGATAAGTCAGGCGCAAACGAATGTGCGTGAGCAAAAGACGGTGGACGGCATGCCGTTTGCACCGCGCTCGGCAAGAAGTTCAAAAACCGGTCTGATGCTGAAAAATCTGGTAAAATCCAGATGGATAAAGGTTTTTATGCGCGGTGACTCCGCCGCAGAAGTGGGGTTTCTCCGTAATGCCGGATATGTTGCCGGCAAGCATCAGCTGGGCAGCGACGAAACTTTCAAGATCGAAAAAAACGATTCGCTGTTTGAACAATCGCCCCTCAATCAGAAGTGCGACCGGAAACAGGCGCTGCGGCTGATCCAGCTCGGCTTTGCCCGGCCGCTTGACGAGATCATGCGCGAAGTGTCGGTCTGGGACGCGATAAACTGGCTGAAGCACCACAAGGAGCAGTGGGTGGTCCGGGTTCCGGCGCGGCCTTTTCTCGGTGCGTCGCCGGAGACGCGGAAAATCTGGTCTGATGCGCTGATGGGCGACATCGGCGAACGCTTTAAAGCTAAAAATTATGCAAATCTGTTAACGTAGGAGATTATTATGAGTATCGGATCAGTCGGCATTGTTCAGCTGAACAACTCGCAGGGCGCGTTCAAGCAGCCCGAAAAAACTTTTTTGTATGTGGGAACCGCCGGGGCAGGCGGAACCGCGACCGGCGTGACGACGATCGGCGCCGGGAGCGACCTTGACGCGCTGTTCGGCTCCGGGGTGAGCAACCTGAAGACCCAGCTCGCCGCCGCGATTAAAAATTCAGGTGACGAAAACTTTTTCGCCTACGCCTGCCCGCTGGGCGCAAGCGAGGATTATGTGACGGCGGTCAAGCGTCTGCTGGCCAAACCGGCGGATCTCAATGTTGAAGCGGTGGTCGTCTGCGATCCGGTCACCGCCAACGCTGAGGTGGCGGCGGCTCAGCAGCTGGCGGAGTATATCCGCACCGCCTACGCAAAATTTGTCTTCATCGCGCTGTGTTCCGCCGGTATCGACGCGGAAACCCAGACGTGGGGCGCTTATGCCACCGCGGTAAAAGCGATTATCTCCGGTTCGGTGGCCGACCGGGTGAGCCTTACGCCGCTGTTGTGGCCGGACACGCTGGGCGCGGTATGCGGCAGACTCTGCAGTCCGCAGGCCTCGATCGCCGACACGCCGATGCGCGTGAAGACCGGCGCGGTGACGCTCACCGGAGAGCTGCCGGTGGATTCCGCCGGCGCTCCGCTTGATATGACGACCATAAAGGATCTGGCCGACAACCGCATCTCCGTGCCGCAGTGGTACGATGGCTACGACGGCATTTACTGGGCGGACATGCCGCTGCTCGACGCCGAGGGCGGCGATTTTCAGGTGGTCGAATACCGCCGGATCATCGACTATATCGCCCGGCGGGTCAGGATTCTCGCGATCCGGCGGATCGGCGACCGCGCGC
The DNA here is from genome assembly GCA_028709805.1 of Victivallaceae bacterium. Lineage (GTDB taxonomy): Bacteria > Verrucomicrobiota > Lentisphaeria > Victivallales > Victivallaceae > CALXXL01. Next base: position 20,297 of record JAQUTL010000024.1, on the reverse strand, counting down.
TCAACTCGACCGACGTTTCGATCGCGCAGAACAAAACTTATTTTATGCGGCCGCTGCGTGACGCGGCAAAGTCGATCGTTATCGCCGGAGTGGAAGTACCGGCGCTGATCCAGCCTCCGGAGGACGGCGACATCAACATCACCTGGACCAGCATCACCGAGGTGGCGATCGCCATTACCGCCAAACCCTACAACTGCCCCAAGAAGATAACGGTTTACCTCGGACTCGACCTGTCCGGAGAGGAGTAATCAATATGAGTAAGCAGCGTTTCAACGGGATGAGTTTCGCACTTGACCTCGGCGTGTCCGCGGTCACGGTGCAGAAGTGTACGCTCGATATCACCGACAACACCAAGGTCGCCAAGCGCGACGGCCGCCCGGACGGTTATCTGCAGGGAGACGTTGAAGCCTCCGGCACCATGACGGTGGACGCGGAGGGGCTGAAGGCGTTCACCACTCTGGCCAAGTCCGCCGGGAGCTGGCAGGGCGTCGAACCTTTCGACATCTGCTTCTACGCCAAGGTCGGAACCGACGAAGTGAAGGTCGAGGCGTTCGGCTGCAAGATCAAGGTGAACAAACTGATGGACATCGACAAAAGCTCGTCGGACGAAACGGTCTACGAACTCCCGTTCGACGTGACCGACGCGGACTTCGTGAGCATCAACGGCGTGCCGTATCTGGCGAAAATTCAAAAATAAAAGGGTGAAAAATGGAAAAAGGCAAAAAAATTATTTTGACGATCGGCGAGACCGAACTTGCGTTCACCGTCTCGCTGCAGGATTACAACGACTACATCAACGCGGTGAAGCCGGATGACAAGGTGGCTCCAAGCCTGAATTTCCTGCGGCGCACGGTTGATCCGGAGCAGAAGGAACTGCTCAAGAGCTGCACCGATCAGGGGCTTCATGTTGAGCTGGCCGGACTTCTGATCCAGGAGTTCCGCCCGGATGTGGAGATCGCGGTAAAAAAATAGCCGAGCGCCTCGGCAAGCTGAAGGCGGACGACGGGAGCTTTGATCTGCTCTGCGTCTACGCCAAAAAGTGGTTTCCGGGGCGCGCGCACGATGTTGATTGTCTGGCGGAAGCCCAGTATCTCGAATGGAGCTACTGGGATAATCTGAGGAAGCTGTTGGGAGGTTAATAGTTCATCCACTCGTCAAAGTTTTTTCCATCGCCGAGAAACTGCAGACAGAAATAGTAGGAGAAGCGCCGGAATTTGCAGTACGGAGGGGTAAAAACCGTTATAAATGTGACCATGGTGGCCAAAATACAATGCAGAAAAAAAATTGCAAATACCGGAATAAGAAACCCCATTTTAACACCTCTTATGTCGTGAATCAGAAAATGTTGATACTGATAAAATAACGCGTAAAAATTGAAAGTCAAACGTTTATGCAGGGCGACCGGATAGAAAAACTGTTTTTTTTGATAGGGCTGATCGACAAGGTGACCGAACCTTCAAAGAAGGCGGGCAAATCGATTATAGCGCTTCAGACAACAGTGAAAAACGCCGCGATGGACATTGCGGCGGGCGGCACCAGCATCTATTCCGGATTCGCCTTCATGAACAAGATGACTGCCGCGACGCGGGAATTTTCCAGAGCCGGACAGGAAGTATCCAGCCTCGGCGTGGTTCCGGAGGAGCTGGACAAGCTCAACGCAGCCGCCAAGGATTACGTCAAGACCTTCGGAGGTTCGGCCACCGAGGTGGTGCGCTCCGCCTACGACATCCAGAGCGCGATCCCCGGACTGGCGGACGGCGCCCTGGCGGCCTTTACCGTCAACTCCGCGACGCTGGCAAAGGCGACAAAGGCGGACGCCGCCACTATTACCGGCTACATGGGCAATATGTACAATATTTTCCAAAAAGACGCGGACAAACTCGGACAGGCGAAATGGGTCGAGCAAATGGCCGGAAAGACCGCCTACGCGGTGAAGATGTTTAAAACGGACGGCGCAAAAATGACCCAGGCTTTTGCCGGGATCGGCTCCACCGCCACATTAATGGGCGTTTCGATGTCCGAACAGATGGCGGTATTGGGCACTCTGCAGAGTTCCGGCATGAACGCCGCCAACGCCGGTACTGCCTACAAGGGGTTCATGAGTAAACTTGTTCAGGGGCAGGAAACGCTTGGGCTTTCATTCAAGGGCGAGGACGGGCAACTGCTGCCGGTGTACGAAATACTGGAGAAGATCAAAGGATCGGTCGGCAGCCTCGACAAGGATCAGCAGGTGGCGATGCTCTCAAAAGCGTTCGGCGAGACCGGCGCAATGGCGGTGATGAATATGCTGGACAAGACCGAGCAGCTGAAAGGCGCGGTCGGCGACCTGGACAGAATCACCGGCAACGAGCTGGCAAATGATATGGCACAAAAGCAGGTAGATGAACTCGCCCGGTTTCAGGGGATATGGGACGTGTTGAAAATCTCCGGCGGCGCGGCGCTGCTGCCGGCGTTCAACGTGGTACTCTCCGGCGTTTCCGCGCTGTTCGGCGCTTTTGCAACGCTGCTGGACGTGTGTCCGCCCCTGCGCTGGGCGCTGGCTGCGCTGTTCGGAGCGGTGGCGCTGTTGGCCATCGGATTCGGGATGCTGAAAATTTCCAGCGGGGTGCGTTCAGGATATGAAGCGATGATAAAAATATTCCACGGCTTAAGGTTTGCAGTTCATCACTGCACACTCGCAACGCTGAAGAACGTCGCCGCGTGGATATGGGAGAAAACTGTTATGATCGCGGCGCATCTCTGGACGGTGCTGCTGACCACCGCCAAGCTGGCGCTGGCGGCGGTGGTGGGGGTTAGGATGGTGGCAAGTCTAGCCGCCTACGCCGCCGGGTGGCTGCTGGTCAAGGGAGTGCTGCTGATCTCAACGATCGCCACCTACGCCGCGAGCGCCGCAACCTGGCTCTTTTCCGCCGCATTGTGGGCGTGTCCAATAACCTGGATCGTGGCCGGCATTGTCGCTTTGATCGCGGCGGTGGCGCTGGTGATCGTCTACTGGGACGAAATCTGCGCCTGGTTCAAGCGGAGCTGGGAATGGCTGCTGCTGCTGGCCGGCCCGATCGGCTGGATCGTGTTCGCGTTCCGGAAATGGGACAAGATCAAGGAGATCGCCGCCTCGGTCTGGGAGTTCGTGGCCGGCGGCTTCGTCTGGCTGTGGGACAAAATAAAGGCGGTTGGAACCGCGATCGTGGAGTTTTTCTCCGGCATCTGGGGCTGGGTGGCTTCGGCCTTCTCTTCTGTTATGGACACCGTGATCGGCGTGATCGACTCGGTGATCGGCACGGTGATGAAGGTGTGGAACTGGATCACCGGAGGAGACGACGCGGAAGTCGGCGTTAAGGTCAAACGTGACGAGCCGGTAATCTCCGGCGGCGCCGCCAGAGTGCGCGACGTGCCGGCCGGCGGCGTCCGCTCCGGAGCGGTGAGCAACCGCACGGTCAACTATGGCGGTGTAACCGTCAACGCTCCGAACGGACTCACGCCGGGACAGTTGGAAGAATGGAGCGCGTTGCAAGGATGAGTACTCCAAAAAGTGGCCAGCCTCGCCGTTTGAGGCTCGGCTCCGCTTCGCGGCTGCGGGTACTTTTTGGAGGCCACGGCCTCCGGTGCTCCGTGCGGCTTGCGCCGTACTCGCACCTGCGGAAGGATTTGAAAGGGAAATATGAAATATTCGGACATAAAACTTTTTGAAGACGATCTGGCGCTCGACGGCGTTCAGGCCGCTATGGTGACCGACCGCAACGTGATCCTGCAGGACATCGTGACCGCGCTGCGGGTCTCCGGGCTGCTGCCGCTGCTGGTCGGCGAACGCGACACCGAAAGCCGCCGGGTGACCGAGAACCGGATAATCGATCTGGTGGAGGAGGATACGCGGGTGATCCCCGGCTCGGTCGCGCTGACGGTTGAAACCTCCGGTTATCTGCTGACCGGCAAAACTTTTGAATTCGGCAATTTTTCCGAGGAGATTTATATATGATTAATTCAATATCCGCAGGTGCGAGTACGGCGTTTGCCGCACGGAGTACCGTAGGCCGTGGTCTCCGAAAAGTACCCGGAGCCGCGAAGCGGAACCGAGGCTCAAACGCCGAGGTTGGCAACTTTTTGGAGGAGATTTATATATGATAGATAAAAGTAATTTTACGGCGGAGGAAAAACTATTTTTCGATTCTCTGGTCGCCTCCGGCGTTCCGGCGGACGAGGCGGCGTTCCGCGCGCAGATGCAGGCGCTGGCCGATCTGTCGCACCTGCCGATCGCCAATCCGTCCAAATATTCAGCGTTCTGGAATTTCATCCAGTCGGCGGTGGCGGAACCGTTCAGGGCCATCGTCCGCGAGCTGGTTACAGTTGAGATGCCGGGCTTCTACGCCAAGACCGCCACCGGATCGCGGCTTGATCTGATCGCGTGGGGCGTCGGCATCGAGCGCAAACCGGCGGTGAAAGCGACCGGAAAACTGACATTCTCCCGCGCCTCCGGCGTCGCCGGCGTGGTTGAGATTCCGATCGGAACCCGGGTGCGGACGATCGCGATCTCCGGCAACGTTTACCGTATGATCACCACCGCCGCCGCCGTGATCGCGGCGGACGCCGCGGCAATCGAGGTTATGGCCGAGGCGGAAAACCCCGGCGAGAATTATAATCTTTCCGCAGGATATTATTCGATCATGGATTCGGACGTGCCGCGTGCCGGCGGCGTCACCAATGCTTCAGGCTGGCTGGTCACGCCTGGCGCGGACGAGGAAAGCGACGAAGAACTCCGGCTCCGCATCCGCGACCGTTTCCTCGCCGCCGGCGACTGGCATACTGACGCCAAGTACCGCGCCATGATCTCCGGGCGCGCCGGCATCCGGAGCGACCGCTGCTATTTCGACCACTCCAATCCGCGCGGCCCCGGCTCGGCGGACTGTTACATAATTTTTGAATCCGGAACCACGCCGGCGACTTATCTCGCGGATCTTAACAGCTATATCATGACGCAGGGCAATCACGGCCACGGCGATGATCTGGTGTGCAAGGCGATCCCGGAGACAACCTACGATCTCACCTGCACCGTCCGGCTGGCGGCAACGACCGCAACCGCGCGCCGCGCGGTCTGCCTTGCGGAGATTGAAAACATTATCAAATGCGCCTTCTGGGGCAATTCCGACTACGAGGTGGAACGCTCCTGGCCCTATTCGACGTTCAGCTTCTCGCGGCTCGCCGCCGAACTGCACGCGGCGATCCCGGAACTCCTCGGCGTGACCTTCAGCCGCGGCGATATTACAAGTGAACTTGATCTGCCGAAACTCGGAACACTGACTGTTCAGGAGAATCAATGAAAATCAATTTACAATTCTGGCAGTCCGGACCGTTCGCCGCCGCACTGGCCGCAGTGCTGGAGGCGGCTTATGACCGCATTGTCTCCAGTCTGGCCAACGTCGGGCTGGCGGCCGATCCGGAGCGCTGCTCAATGGAACTCTTGGAACTCCTGGCGTGGCAGCGCGGAATTGACCGCTTCGCCGGAGAGGACGACGCGTTGTTCCGCCGCCGCGTGAAATACGCATGGCTCAATTCCCGCGACGCCGGGAGCGCCTCCGGATTCGCCCGGATCTGGGAACGGCTCTGTCTCGGCAACGTCGCCCAGGCGGAACGCCCGGACAACGCGGCCAACCGCGATGTGATCCTGATCCAGGTGGATTACGCGGTCTTCTCCAGATACACGGGATTGTGGGACGAACTGATCCGGCTCTACGGCCGCACCTGTCGGCGCTACGTTCTCCAGCTCCCGGAGGAGGCGGCGGAAATGCAAATGGCGTGCGGCGCTTCCGGCGCCGAATATTCTTATCTTAAGGCGGTGTACTGATGACGAGAAAGACAAAATTAATTCTAAAAAACGATTCGCGGCAGAGCTTTTACGCGTTCGGCGATCCGGAGCCGGTGGAGAACGACCGTCTGCTGGATTATTTGGGCGTCTTCCCGGACGCCTTCAGCGAGTTCTACATCCCGCCGGTGTCGTTCGCCGGACTGGGCAAACTCCGCCACGCCTGCGGCCATCACGGCTCGTGTCTGGTGTTCCGGCGCAACATGTCGGTGCGGGCGTTCGTCAAGGGGCCGTGCTCCCTTGCTGACTTCATGGCGGCGGTGACCGATCTTTTGACTTTCGGAAATGTGTTCTTCGAGGTGGAGAAGAACTCCTTCGGCCAGCCGGTCGGATTGTCGCACATCCCGGCGGTCAATATGCGCGTACTCTATCCGGCCGGGCGCGGCTTCCGCCAGCTGCTGCCGGACGGAAAATATCTTGATTTTGCACCGGACGAACTGGTTCAGCTCAAGGAATACGACACCAACCAGCAAGTCTACGGCATGCCGGACTGGCTGGGCGGCATGCAGAGCATCCTGCTCAATCAGGACGCAACACTGTTCCGGCGGAAATACTTCAAAAACGGATGTCACCTCGGCTACATCTTCTACACCAACGACCCGAAGATGAACGCCGATCAGGAACAGGTCATCAAGCGCAAGCTGGAGGACGGCAAAGGCGCGGGCAACTTTCGCACCATGTTCGTCTCGATCCCGAACGGCGGCGAAAAGGCGATCCAGATCATTCCGATCGGCGATATTTCCCAGCGCGACGAGTTTGCCAATATCAAGAATATTTCCGCCGCCGACGTGCGCGAGGCACACCGGGTTCCGCCGGTGCTGATGGGGGTGGCTCCGACCGGAACCGGAAGCATGGGCGACCCGGTCAAAACCGAACAAGTTTACACCTCCACCGAAGTGGCGGCGCTCGCCAGGACGTTCGAGAGCCTCAACAACCTGCTTCCGGCGAAAATTCGATTCAAATTCAATACCGAGGTGAAAGATGAAAGCAGTAATAACCAGTAGCGGCCGCGCCGCCATCGCCTCCGCGATCGCGTCCGGAACTCCGCTCGCGATCGATGAGATGATATTCGGATACCGCGACGGAGCAGATCCTGAAACCGCGCCGGCGGCAGACTTCGCGTTTGCGGCGGGCGAAGTGAAACACACCGCGACCGGACTGACCGCCGGGAAGCGCGGAAACGACGCGGCGGTGTTCTCCGCAATCCTCACCGGAGACACGGGGCCTTTCGCCTTTAATCTGGTCGCACTCCGCGCCGGAACCGTGCTGATCGCCGTCGCGGTGCAGGAGGTCCAGTACAAGACGGTTACCGCGGCGTTTGTCTCCGGCAACACCATTATAAAAAACTTCGAGATTAACTTTTCGGGAGCCGGAACGCTGGCCGGAGCCACCGCGCCGGCCGCGGACTGGCAGCTCGATCTCTCCGGCCTCTACGCCGCGCTCGGTCACAACCATGATGACCGGTACTCGCAGCTCGGCCACACCCACAACTACGAGCCGTCCGGCGCGGTCACGGCGCACAACGGCGACACCGGAGCGCATCAGGATCTGCGGAACGGACTCACCGGCAAGGCCAACACCGGCCTTGACAACCTTTCAGCCGCCGGCGAAGCCAAGATAATGAATCTCGCCTGCGGCTACCCGGACTATGCCCACGCCGCCTCGTGCGCCTTCAATACCGGCTACACTGCGGCGAAGTCCGGGTGGATTCTGGTGTTCATCCGCCCGGTCAAGGACGATACGGTATTTGATTATTATCTCAAGGTCGGAACCGCCGAATTCAAGATCGCCGCCAAACATAATTACTATGGCCGCGATCACCACAGCATGATGATTCCGATTCATGCCGGCGACGTGTGGCAGATCCGGGCGCTGGACAAGAACGGCGCAGCCAGCACCAACGCGATCGGCGAAAGCTATATCAAATTCATTCCGAATCTGGGAGAATAAATATGAAATACAATTACAATGGCGTTCCGCTGGATGACTCAGTCCACCTGATCCCGAAGGGGGCGAAAAAAATTTCCGAAGCGGAATTTTTCCGCATGATCACGCCGGAAACCGCGCCCGACCGCGACGAATTGCTGGCGGAGTTTGTCCGCCGGGTGAACGCAGAGACCGACGCGGCGATCCTGACCGGCTTCGAGTGGCACGGCCGGAAATTTTATTTGAGCGTTGCAAACCAGCTGAACTATCAGCGGGACTTTGAACTGCGCCACGCGCTCGCCTATCCGTATCTCGTCCGTTCGGCGGACGGCTTCGCCCGGATTGACAGCGCGGCTGATCTTTTTGAGTTCTACAACTCAATCCGTAATCACATCCAGAAACAGGTGGTGAAGGCTGTCGACCGCAAGGCCGCCGCCGCCGCGCTGACCGCCGACGAACTCAAGGAGGTGCTGAATGTCTGACACCGTTTACAACGTTCCCGCCGGAGACGGCGGAACCGGAGCGGCGATCGCGGCGCACACCCATCTGATCGCCGAAGTCGTCGGCCTGCTGGAGGCGCTCGCCGGGAAGAGCGACACCGGCCACACCCATGCCGCAACGGACGTCTCCGGACTGGCCGCCAGCCTCGCGCGGCTGGAGGAGCTGGCCACCGGCGCCAACGCCTACGCCGCCGACGCGCTTGCAAGGATCAACGAGGCGCTGCCGGAGGGCCATGTCCACACCATGGAACAGGTGACCGGACTGTTTGCCGCTTTGTCCGGGAAAGCCGCCGGCGTCCACACTCACGCCGAAGCGGACGTGACCGGGCTGGCCGCCGCGCTTGAAACGCTGACAACCGCCGCCGCCGCCGCGCAGACCAAAGCGGACGCGGCGCACGCGCTCGCCTCCGCCGCGCCGTCAATCGCCGCCGGAGCAAATATTTCCTGCACCGCCGCCGACGGGGTGGTCACCATCTCCGCCTCCGACGGCGTTACCGCGTATCCGGATCAGACCTTCCTCGCCACTCCGGCGGAAGGCGGCTGGATCTGCACGATCGCCAAGACCGGCGGCAACCGGGTCAACCGGGTTAAAGCCGTGGTTCAGCAGACCGGACCGCTTGCGCTGGCGGCTGCCGGACTTGCGCCCGGCGACATCGCATTGTTCGAGGTGACCAATCCGCTGCAGAAGGCGATCACCGTCACCGCCGGAGGAAAAAGTTTCGCCGTCGCCGCCGCCAAGCCGGCGATGTATTTTGCACTGCTCCAGCTGCCGGCGCTGACCTCTCCGGTGCTGCTCGGCGCATGGAATGCCGACGGCTCGGTTTACGATGACAGCTCTGCCCGTGACGGGCGGAAGTTCAACATTCTTACCGGCAGCCTCGACAACGGCGTATTCAGCAAAACCTGGGCGGAACTCGGCACCGCCGGCATCGTGCCGGTGCAGCTCTACGACCGCTTAGGCGTATATAAGAACGACGACCCTCTGATCACCATCACAATAACAACTTCCGGCGTTTCAATCGATTTTTCCACCAGCGCACCCACCGGCATCTGGTGGCTGGTGTATTAGGAGCTGGACATGGGCGAAAAGGTCATAATCGGAAACAAGGACGGCGGTGCCAAAGCTGAGCGAATCGACGTAGAGACCGGCGAACGTGAAATATCGGTCGACGGCGGAAAGACCTGGACGAAAATCGACGACAAAATAACACGCTGGAAATAAAGGACAAGACCAATGAAAAAACTTTTAGGCGGCGATCTGCTGCTCTATTACGACGATGAGGACAACACGCTCCATGTGTCCGCGGACAAAGGGCGGACGACCGTGAAAATCGATCTGACCCGCGGCGAAAAAGGCCCGCGTGGCGCAAAAGGAGAGACCGGCGCAAAAGGCGAAAAGGGCGAAAAGGGCGAGCGCGGCGAACCCGGAGCCGCGATCATCGGCGCCGACGGCGCGGCCGACGGTGAAATTCTGGTGGCCGACGGCAAGGGCGGCGTAAAGGCGTCCGGGTTGCGCTTCACCGCCGGATCGCCAGACGGCACGCGCGATTCCGGAACTATTCCGACATGGAACGCCGTGATCGCGTTTGTACGAAATTTTTGCAGAAAGGATAAATAAATGGCAACCAGCGGCGCAACTTTCATCCCCGCGTATTACGCGACCTTGACCGCGTTCAACAACGACAACACCGTCACCGACAATCAGGTGTCATGGGTCGAGGACGTGAAACATTTGTACGTCGGGCGCTCGCTTTATCCGGGCGCAAACACCATTCTCGGAAGCTCTGAAAGTTTCCCGGCGCAGGCGTCCGCACTGGTCGGCGTGCTGTACTTCAAGCCCGCCACCGGCGAAATTCGACGCTACACCACCACCGGATTCGACGTGCTGGCCGCGCCGCGCGTCACCGCCGTCAACGCCTCCAGTACCGACGACGCGGTTCCAACCGCCAAGGCGGTTCATGCGGCCATCACCGTCGCAAGCTCGGCACTAAATACGGCGATCAACGGCAAAATTTCCAACATGGCGACCGGCTCGGCCGGGTACGTCGTCGAATCGCTGGCCGCCGGCGGCGTTCAGCGAACCAGCATCCCGACTTCAGATCTCGCCCGGAAGTCGGTTTATTCCTCCGCGTTCTCGTCGGCAACCATCAACAACGGCATATTGACCCTCTACAATATGGGCGGCGGCAACATGACCGTTGACCTCGGGTTGACCGGACTTGTCACCAGCATGAGCTTCAACGAGGAGCAGTCGATTCTCACCTTGTGGACGACCAACAACGCGGGTGAAGCCGAGGCGACCAATATTAATCTGACCAGTCTGGTTGACGTTTACCACGGGCAGGGGCAGCGGTCGTTCGACCCCTCCGCCGCAGACCGGGTGACGGTGCGCGAATACTACGCCGGAATGACCGTCGCCGTCGGCGATGTTATCCGCAACGGCTCCAGTTACATGGCGATGACCGCCGCCGGAGCGCTGACCATCGGTGCGTCCGGACCGAACCTCGGCCACACCGCGATTACTCCGGTAACGGTCGAGACCGGTAATATTTCAAACGATGCCTATTTCGAGCTTGACCGCCAGCTGTGGAAGTTCAAGGCAACTCACGCCGGAGACCCGATATCCGGCTGGATCAGGCTGAATCCGGTGACGGTGGACGTCAACAACTACACGATCACCGTCGGCATGAACCTCAACCCGGACGGCCATTTGATGAACACCGCGAGCGGCCTCGCCGTTTCCGCCGCCGGAACGGTGGCGAACAACGACGAACTCGTAACCGGCGCTGCGATTGTCACCTACGGCGGAACGCTGCTGACCAGTGCCGCCTCCACCGCGCAGAGCAAGGTCAACGCCGCGAGTTCCACCTTGAACACCGCCATCAGCAACACCAGCTCGGCGCTTAACGCCGCGAAGCTCGACAAACCGAACTGGTCAACTGCGAACAAGCTGGTGCTGACCGCGGCAAACGGCGGTATCCAGAGTTCGACCTACTCGGTCGGCGGCGCGGCGCTGGCGGGCACTCCGACCAGTACCACGATTGCCACCGAAAAGGCGGTCAACGACAAAATCAATTCGGTTGTCTCCGCGAACATCACGAAGTGGAAATGAACAGTTCAATATCCGCAGGAACGAGTACGGCGTTCGCCGCACGGAGTACCGGAGGTCGTGGTCTCCGAAAAGTACCCGGAGCCGCGAAGCGGAGCCGAGCCTCAAACGGCGAGGCTGGCAACTTTTTGGAGGTAGAAAATGGCAAATGAGTTATTCATTCCCAAGGCGCGCTCAGCCAACGAACTCGCATCCGAAGCGGTGGCGTCCGGAAGCCTGATCGTCACTCCGGACACCGGCGAGCTGTACGCGGATTTGTCCGGCGGCCGAGTTAAGATTTCCGATGTGATCGAGCTGGCGACCGACGCGGCGCGGACTGCGCTCTTGGCTCCGCTCTCAAAGTTTTACTACGTCAAGGCCACCGGCAAACTCTGGCGCTGGGATGGTGCAAAGTGGGTAAACCTGTCGCCCGACTGCCTGCCGCTGAACGGCGTGGCTAAGGCGGCGGAGAAACTGCAAACCGCAAGGTCAATTTCGCTGGCGGGCATCGTCAGAGGCTCCGCCAGTTTTGACGGAAGCGCGAATAAAACCATCACGGTGTCGCCGGTAAGCAACGAACTCATGGCGCTGTACAAGCCTTACACCTACAACACGACCGGCGTTCTGACAGTGCTTGACGCCGCCGCCATGGGGCTATGGCGCAACATGTCCGCTTTTCTTGACCCGGAGAACGTGACCTACGAGACTTCCGCGGATGGCGGCGAAACATGGACGACCGACACCGCTCTTACCACCGAGGCAATGACGCGCGGAATTTTCAGCGGAGTGTACGGGAACGGAAGTATACAGATGTTCAAATCTCCCGCCCCCATGACCACGTCGAAACAGATGAGGATGACCATTGATGTGGGAACCGGTCGCTATGGCACGGTGTCGCGGCTTTATCTCTATGTTAATATTGCAAACCATGTGGTCGTGCTTGACGTCGAGCGAGCTACCAAGGGAAGCCCGGACGTGTTTGTTCCGGTGGTTTCTGATAAAAAAATAGCAGGCTGGAGTGGGCCGAATATTATATCGCTCGGCGGTACTATAACATGGGGCGGCGGTTCAACCAGTAACACACAGCGCTTCCGCCTGACCTTTCGATGCACGTCGGTTAACGACGCATATCCGAACAGTATTCCGATTATTTATGACATCCGCCTGTACGGAGATACAGTGTGGACTCCGAATAATAATCTTCAGAACAGCGGACATTTGTACAAGTGGGACGGCAATCAGAACGTCACGTTTCCGGCAAACCTTACAGCGGATTCAATAGACGCGACAAAACTTACCGGCGTTATGCCGGAAGCCGTTCACCCAACTACCGCCGGGAACAATCATATTCCGGCGGGCGGGGCAACCAACAACATTTTGGCGTATGCCGGAGCCGGTACAGCGGGCTGGACGGATTTCAAGCGCACCATGATGGTACATGCCGGGTCGGTCAACGCCAACAGCGACTTCAACGATTGCACGACACCGGGCGAGTACACCGTCTCCGCGAATCCGGTTGTGAACGGGCCGATTTCCGTTTGTTACGGTCTGTTGCTGGTTCTAACACGAATCAACACCGATGGAGCAGGAAACAATTCAAATTATGTTTTCCAGTTTTTATTCATGGCGGATGCCCGTGTGTGGTTTCGCAGTCGGATAAGCAACGGCACGTGGACGTCGTGGGCGGTGCTGATTACCAGCGCCATGCTCGCCACCACCACGGCGAACGGTTTGATGTCGGCGGCGGATAAGGCAAAACTCGACGGGCTGTCTGGAGGCTCCGCAGACGCGTGTTCGCTGTTCGGAACCGGCATAACGCCGCCTGAACTGCTCGGCAAATACGTCAAACAGGCCGACGGCTCATACGTTAACACCGCCAGCACCGGAAACGGCGGCTACGTCATCCGGCTTGCAACCGGCGGGACGTGGGAAATATACAGCACAGACTTCTCCATGACGTTATGGACGACCAGCGCGTCGGTCGAGCACCCGTGGCAGGTGGACGCGTGGACTGCGGATAGCTCCAGCTTTGCCACCGGAACACCGCAAATTATTCAATTATAGGGGAATAATATGGAATACGACTACACAATGGACGAAGTGATGCGCGTGGCAGTCCGGGCGGAGCAGCTTGCGTTGTCCATGCCGGCGGGATTCTCGACCTGTCCGCTCGCAACCCTCCGCGCCGTCTACAACGGCATCGGCCCCGACCGCTGGAGCGCAAGACTGCGCCGCGTCGTCACCGAGTTGTTGGAATGGTTCGCCCCCGAAGCGCTGATCCATGACTGGGAGTACACCTTCCAGCCGAAAACCTACTGGCGCTTCACTGTCGCCAATTTGCGCTTCGCATGGAACGCCTGTCTCGCCGCCGACCGCAGCAGCGCAAGATTTCCGTGGAAACTCCGCCGCGCCGGACGCGGACTGCTTCTGGCGGCGCTTTGCCAGCTGTTCGGCTGGAGCGGCTACCGCGACGCCAAGCCGCCGGAGGTGATCAAGTGACCGACCGGGACAAGTCAGACATCGCCGAAATCGTCGCCGCCGCGCTGGAGAAACAGGGATCGGGGTGTTCGCTCGGCATCAAACCGGAAACGGCGCGCGAGCTGATAAGCTTCGCCGACACCTGGAAGACCTGCCGGAAAACTATGCTGATCGGCGTAATCACCGTGGTGGCGGGCGGCGTGATCGCCGCTTTCTGGGCTGGAATTAAACAAATGGTCAAATGACCGGAAAGGATAAAGATGAAAAGATTTTGGGAACGCGGATTTGTGTTGGTTGTGCTGGCGCTGGCGGCGGTGATGTTCGCCGGGTGCGGACATTCTTTCGGCGGCGGCGGCAAGGGGATCGGCGTGCGCTGCGCGTGGCAGCCGGACAGCCTGATGCCGGAGTTTCAGCTCGGCTATTATGAGACCGGGTTTGCCTGTGTCCGCGAGAACGCCGCTTACACCTATAATGGTTCCGGCTCCGGCGGCGTGAACGCCGGAACCGCCGACAGCCTCGCCAGCGGTGAAACCGGGATTGAAATCAGCCTGACGACTAAACAGCAGGTCAACGGCTATGTGGCCGACATCGCAAAAGCGGCCGGTTCCACCGCGGTGTCCGCCGACGGTTCAGCTGTCAACCTCAGCACACCGGAGGGAAACTAACATGGGCTGCAAGGGAAAGAAGAAGAAATAATATGCTTTTAAGCGGCGACTCCGGCGAATACACCGTGCCGGGAAAAAATCTGACGGTCAACGTCTCTTATCCGCTGGAACGGAAGGATCTCTCCGGCTCCGGCTCCTCCACCGGAGTCGCCGCCGCCGGTGACAAACCGAAAACCGTCTCCTGCGCGTTCCAGCTCCCCCAGGGCGAACTCGATAAACTGACCGAGCTTGTCAACCTCGCCGGGCGGCGCGACACGGTCGGCGATCCGGCGGTCTACCGCGTCTCCGACGAACTGGTCAACGCCATGCAGGTGCGTCAGGTCATATTCGACGGCGACGTGTCCGCCGTGCGCGATGACTCGCTCTGCGTCTACAACATCTCGTTCAAGCTGCGCGAGGTCGCCAGCATCCCGGAGAAACTCGAACAGCGCCTGCAGGATGAGGTCAAACGCGCCGACGACGCCAAGCCGGAAACCGTGGCCGCCGATCCGGCGGAACTCAACGCGGCGATCGAGGAGGAACTCGCGTGAAAATTAATCAGATTTTAACCGTGGCCGGCCGGCCGGTCGAGATCGTTTCAATCGCACTGACGCTTGACCGCGACGCGCCGGGACGCGGCGTGATCGTCGTCAAATCGGACGCGCCGCTGGATGGCGACATCCTGGTCGAGGCCGGAATAAACGGCACGGTGTCCAAATATTTTGCCGGATACATCGAAAGCTGCCGGAAGATCGACCCCCATCAGATGCGGCTGGCCGTCCGGGAAATCTCCGGACGACTGGCCAACCGCGCACCGGTCGCGCTCCGCAACGTCACGCTGCGCGACGCAATGGCGGCGGTCGGCGCAGCGGTCGGTCTCAAGCTGACCGCCGTCGGCGACTGGCTCGATATTCCCGTGCCGCACTTCGTCAACATCGGAACCGGCTTCGAGGCCGTCAAACTGATCGGCGAACTCTCCGGCCTTTCCGGATTCCGCTATACCGCGTTCCCGGCCGGATTCGTGTTCCTCGGACCGGCCGGACAACTCAAGATCGCCGCAAGGCCGCTCGAACTCGCCGCACGCTGGTTCACCAACGTCACCAGCGTCGGCGCCGACATCGCCTTCATCCCGGCGCTGCGCCCCAATATGCGCCTTGCGATCGACGGAGCGCCGGAAGCGGTCATCTCCGAAGTGGCCATGACCGCCGAAGCGCTCCACCTCAAATTCGCAACCGGAGAGTAAATGAAAGACCTCATCAAACGCATCGCCGTCCGGCTCTGGCCGGAACTCGAAAGCAAGACCTATTTTCCGCAACTCGGGAAAGTGGTCGCGATTCCCGACCCGCCCGTCAACGGCGAAACCTGCACCCCTGACCGTCCGCGCTACGCCGTGGACGTCCGGCTGCTGACGCCAGACCTCAAGGTGGACGATGATATGCCGCTGTTGCGCGATGTGCCGGTGGCCATGACCGGCGCGGCCAACTGCCGCGGCTTCGCCAGTCTGCCGCTGCCCGGAACCGTCGTCGAAGTCGCGTTCGCGTATGGCCGCCAGAGTCTGCCGTTCGTCCGGTCGGTTCTGCCCGACGGCCTCGATCTGCCGGAGACCGACGGCGTGAGCCAGAGGTGGCAGCACTCCGACGCGGTATATCAGGAGGTGGACGCAACCGGAAATTGGACAAGGACCACCCCGGGAAACATCAGCGACGGCGCAGGCGGAAACATCACTCTCTCCGCCTCGCAGAAAATCCTTCACACGGCACTCGTGGAATGGGAGGCGAAAGCGCCGAAAGTGTGGGTCGGCTCCGAAGCCGAAAACCTCTTTACGGTCATTTCCGACTTCATGACCTCGACCATCGCCGCGCTAAGCGTGCTCGCCAGCCATACCCACGCCGGCGGAGCGTCGCCCGATCAGTCCGGAGCAGTCAACAGCAACAACCAGGAGGCGACCGCCGCCCAGGCGCGGCTCGACCTTGTTAAGAAATGACCCCATATTATCAGGACAATTTCACAACCATGTATCTCGGCGACAGTCTGGAGGTCATCCCGCGGCTCGACGTCAGGGCGGAGCTGCTGCTGACCGATCCGCCCTACGGAAGGGTGCTTTCTGACGACTGGGACAACATTGATCGGTCATCGCTGCTGTCGCTGATCGACGACACCATGGCCGCCGCGTTGCCGAAACTCGCAGCAAACGGGACGCTGTATGTATTCTGCTGGCCGCAGGTTTCAGATCTGGTCGCTTCAACCATGCGGCGGCGCGTCAACGTGCTGTCAAATATCGTGTGGCTCAAGCGCGAGCGACTGAATGAGGTGGCTAGAGGCATGATGCGCCGTGCCAGGATTGTCCGGATGAGATCGCCTGGAAGCGAAACCGAGCGGATCATCATGGCCGAACCGTGGGGGGCGGACGGCGCCTACTCGACCCGCGACGCGCAGGCATTCGCCGGCGTCATGCGTCCGCTGATCGACTACTTCCAGCAGGCCTTCGCCGCGTCGGGATTGTCGCACAAGGCACTTCAGGACGCAATGCACCGCCTGACCGGTGTTCGTTATACTTTCGACCGCCACGCGCTGGCCGTCTCGCAGTGGGAGTTCCCGACCCGCGATCAGTACACTGCGGCGCAGACTGTAATGCCAGCCCTGCGGCGCGACTACGAGGCCCTGCTGCGCGACTACGAGGCCCTGCGGCGCGACTACGAGGCCCTGCGGCGCGACTACGAGGCCCTGCGGCGCTATTATCAACCAACTGCGCACAACTACACCGACGTGTTGGTGTGTCCGCCGATTGCCGCGGGGCGACGCGACCGCGTCCACCCGGCGCAGAAGCCGATCGAGTTGCTGCGCGACATGATCGAGACAAGCTGCCCACCGGGCGGACTGGTGCTTGATCCATTTGCCGGTTCAGGCGCAACCGCGATCGCGGCGCGTCAGTGCGGCAGGCGCTGCATTCTGATTGAACGCGATGAAAAAATTGCGGAAAAAGCCGCGGAAAGGCTTGACGCCGACAATATCCGCAGATAAACAATCAACAACCCCGAAAGGAGGAGATTGGACATGAAAACTCCGATCACCTACTACGGCGGCAAAACAAACATGCTGAAGCATATTTTGCCGCTCCTTCCGGGAGATCACCTCACCTTCGCCGAACCTTTCTTCGGCGGCGGTGCGGTGCTCTTCGGGAAGTCACCGTCCAAAGTCGAAATAATTAACGACAATTTCGACGCCGCGATCAACTTCTTTGAGGTCTGCAAGGATCCAGATCAATTTCGTGACCTCACGAAATTGATCGACTCCACCCTGCATTCCGAGACCGTTCACCGCCGCTCCCGCGACGTGATGAACGCGCCGCCGGCCGAAAATCCGCCGGTGCTCCGCGCCTGGGCGTTCTGGGTGGACGTCAATATGAGCTTCGCGCACAAGTCGCGAGGCGGCTTCGCGTTCGCCAACTCCGGCATCGCCGCCACCACCGCGCGGAAGATCGACAATTTCACCGGCGAGATATGCCGTCGGCTCCGGAATGTCCAGATCTTCAGCCGCGACGCGCTCGACGTGATCCGGCGCTTCGACGCTCCGGACACGTTGTTCTATCTCGATCCGCCATACGCCAACAGCGACTGCGGACACTACGAGAAGGGCAAGGACGTCTATTACCGATTGCTCGAATTGCTGCCGACGCTTACCGGCCGCTGGCTGCTCTCCAGCTACCCGACGCCGGAACTCGACGAAATCTGGAAACGTCCCGGCGTCAATCACCTTGAGATCGAGAAAAGCCTCGCCGTTTCCGGAAAACACGTCGCCGGCCGCATCAAAACCGAAACGCTGACCTGGAATTATCAATTATGAGGTACGCCAGCGTCTGCTCCGGCGTGGAAGCGCCGTCCCTGGCCTGGCGCTCGCTCGGCTGGGAACCGGTCTTTTTCTCTGAAATCGCAAAATTCCCGGTCGAGCTGCTGCGCCAGCGTTATCCCGAAACGCCCAATCTGGGCGACATGACAACAATCAATGGAGAAAATTATCGTGGAAAAATCGACCTGCTCACCGGCGGAACGCCCTGCCAAAGTTTCAGCGTCGCCGGAAAACGCGGCGGACTGGTCGACCGGCGCGGCTCGCTTGCTCTTGTCTTCGCTGAACTCGCTCACCGCTCCGAAGTTGAATGGATCGTCTGGGAAAATGTCCCCGGAGTTCTGTCAAGCGCCGGCGGCCGGGATTTTGCCGGGCTTCTCAGCGCTCTCGCCGGCTGGAGAGTGCCGCCGCCGAAGTCCGGAAAATGGAAGAAGTCCGGACTTGTCAATTCCGCCGGGGGCGGATATTCCCTGGCGTGGCGTCTGCTTGACGCTCAATTTGTGCGAGTGGACGGGTTTGAACGGGCTGTCCCTCAGCGACGAAGGCGTCTCTTCCTTGTCGGACATCGTTCATCGGCATCCGCTCCCGCCCAAGTATTATTTGACGACGCGAGCATGCAATTCGATGCTCAACCGGTCAGAACGCCGCGGACGCAAACTTCCGGAGTCGCTGCGGGCGGCGCTCCGCAACCAGATCCTGCTGAATGGTGGAACGGTGCAAAAGTCGCCTCGACCCTGACCGTGACCAGCGCCAGGCAGTCCATGCCGGACGAGGGAAAACTTCAGGCGGTTATCACCCGCTGCTGCTGCCCGAACGATGCCTGCGCCGAAGCTGAACCGGAAATCGCCTCCACGCTTCGGGTCGCGGTCGAACACGCCGTTGCAATTTCCGGACACACGATCGGCAGAAAACCGGAAAACGGCGGAAACGGATCGGGGGTCAGCGATGAACTCTGCTACACCTTAACCGCCGCCGACCGCCACGCCATCGCGTCCGATGGCATCGTGAGACGGCTGACGCCGGTTGAATGCGAGCGTCTGATGGGATTCCCGGACAACTATACGCAGATCGAATGGCGCGGCAAGTCGGCCGACCAGTGTCCGGACGGTCCGCGTTATGAGGCTTGCGGCAACAGCCAGTGCGTCAATGTCATGCGCTGGATCGGCCGAAGAATTGAAATGGTGTCTAAAATGATGTAAATTAAAAAGAAAGGACAGCGCATGTATTTGTGCGCTGTCCTCAGCATATCGGAAACCGTGCCGGCCGGAGTAGCAGCTCCATCAAGCAGCACCACCTGTTCATGACTGCCGACACGGGTTTCCCGTGTCAACGTCAAGGCTTGGTGGGCCCCGTTATGACGGTCGCGCTGCTACGCGGCATTGATATAATACATCCAAAAACGCAAAAAACAAGGATCAACCGCCTCACGTCCTTAAAAGCGCGGACAAATCCGCACAACGCCGCCCGTAAAAACCGGAAAAATCGTCAAAAACCGCGTCAAATCCCGTCAAAACGGCCCCAAAATTGCGTTGATGTCATAAAAAACGCGGACAAATCCGCAAAATTTCCGCGTTTCCGCTCATCCGCCAGAAATCGACTCACCCCCGCCTCCTTTTCTCAAATTGAAAAACCATTTTTTGCAATAGTTTTTTCCTCAAAATGTGCGTTTCTATTTTCAATTATTTCAAAGAACCTATTTTTTTTGAAAACAGAAACATTTCGCTACTTTTTTCGCTACTTTTTTAACTACATTTTTCGCTACTTTTTTCGCTCACAGAGAAAAATATTTGATGGAAAGAACTTGCGTTTTGAGGGTAAAAATGGTCGTCCAATCTCTGTTCTTTCTAATTTTTCAGCAGAGAATTTGAGGCGGAGTAAAGCGATTTCTGGTCAAGGACAAATCCATGCGTTCAAATTTCCGTTGCTATAATAAAAAAACAGCTATTCCAACGGCAGGGCTGATA